>JAKABA010000370.1 GCA_021802115.1 bacterium
GACGGCCCATCGCCCAACGGCTCCTGGCCGCGGGCGCTCAGCTCACCGTCGTGCA
Organism: bacterium; assembly: GCA_021802115.1. Next base: position 56 of record JAKABA010000370.1, read on the forward strand.
GCGCGAGGTGGCCGCCCTGGACCCGCTGCCTCCCTATGACGTGCTCATCTCCGCAGTCGGGGCAGCGGGGGTGATCCCCGAGTCGGTCGTCCGGGCGGGCGCGACCGTGCTGGACGTGGGCACGTCGATGGTCGCCGGTCAGCTCCGCGGCGACCTCAGCCCGGAGGCAGCCCGGCGGGCCGGCCGCCACACCCCGGTGCCCGGAGGCGTCGGCCGGATCACCTCGGTCTGCGCTCTGCTCTCCTTGACCGAGCTGGCCGCGATCCCCCCTGGTCCGGTCGCCTCGTGGTCCCTGCTGGAGGCGGTGGCTCGGCTGCTCTCGCCGCGGGACCCGGCCGGGGGCGCCGCCGCCGCCGCGATCACGGGGGCCCTGGCCGGGGCCCTGGACGGGCTCTGCCGGATGCACCAGGATTCGTCGGAGATCGCCCGTTCCGGGCAGACCGCGGTCAGGCTGCTCTTGGCGGCGGACCGGGACCGGGCGGCCTTCGGCCAGTACCAGCGGGCGCGGCGCACGGCCGCGGACGATCTGGCGGAGCGGCGCCTGGCGGCGCTCGCCACCCCTGCGGAGATCGCCGCTCAACTGGAGGCGCTGGAGCTGCGGCTCAGCCAGCTCACCACCACCCCCGCCCTGGAGCTGGATCGAAGGCTGGCCCAGGAAATCGCCGGCGCCGCGCGCGAGGCGGTTCTCCGGCTCCAGGAGGAGTTCTCCCAGCAGGGCTGATCAGGGGAGGAGCACGGCCGCGCCCGCGACCTGGTCATGCTTCAGCCGTTGCAGGGCCAGGTTGGCCTCCTCCAAGGGGTGGAGCTCGGCCATGGTGCGGATGGGAATGGCGGCCGCCAGCTCCAGCAGCTCACGGCTGTCCTGGCGGGTGAAGTTCGCGACGCTCAGGATGCGGCGTTCCCAGTAGAGGTCGGCATAGGGGAACTCCGGCACCCGGTCCAGGTGGATCGCGTTCACGACCACCACCCCGGCTCGGTCCACGCTCTTGAGAGCCGAGACCACCACCGAGCCCACGGGGGCGAAGGTGATGGCGGCCTGGAGGGGCTGGGGCGGAGTCTGGCCCAGGTCTCCGACCCAGCTGGCGCCGCTCGCCCGGGCGCGCTCCTGCGCCGCCCGTCCACGCGTGACCACGAAGACGTGGCAGCCCTCGTGGACCGCCAGCTGGCAGACCAACAGAGCCGAGGCTCCGAAGCCGAACAGCCCCAGGCGGTCTCCCCTGCCGACCCCCGACAGCCGGTAGGCGCGGTAGCCGATGATCCCGCCGCAGAGCAGGGGGGCGGCGGACTCCGCGGACAGCCCCTCCGAGATCGGGTAGCCGAAGTCGGCCCGGACCAGCATCCGGCTCGCGTAGCCCCCGTCGCGGTCCCAGCCGGTGAAGCCGGCCGCCCGGCAGAGGTTCTCGAGCCCGCGCCGGCACATATCACAGCTGCCACAGGTGGAGGCCAGCCAGCCCACCCCCACCCGGGTGCCCATCAGATCGGGCGGCACCCCGGCCCCGGTCGCGACCACCCGGCCCACCGCCTGGTGTCCTGGCACGACCGGCTCGGCATGCGGCTCGAGATCTCCCTCCACTAGCTGGAGATCGGTCCGGCAGACCGCACAGGCCTCGACCTCGAGCGCCACCTCGCCGGGTCCGGGGACGGGGTCGGGCAACTCCACGCGCCGCAGCGGAGAGCCGTCGACGTCACCGGGGTGGTCCAGCCTCATCGCCTTCACGATTCGTGATTGTGCCCCAGGAGGGCTCAGGCCATAAAGACCGGGCGCTACCCTTGGCCTGTGCTGTGGTCGGATCTGGAGGTCGACTTGGGAAGCTCGCCTGCTGGCGACTTCCAGGTCGCGGACGTCACCTACGACTCCCGCCGGGCCGGACCCGGCGTGGTCTTCGTGGCGATTCCGGGGACCCACCAGGACGGGCACCACTTCGTGGCTCAGGCGCTGACCTCGGGATCCCCCCTCGCCATCGTCGAACGGGTGGTGGAGCAGTGCCCCCGCGAGCGCCAGCTGGTGGTCGCCAACTCCCGGGTCGCGCTCGCGGAACTGGCGGGAGCGGTGAACCGGGACCCCTCCCGGGAGCTCCTCGTCATCGGGGTCACCGGCACCGATGGCAAGACCACCACCACCACCATGCTCCAGAGCGCCCTGACCGCGACCATGGGGCGAGCCGGCAGCCTGACCACCATCGACTTCCGGCTCGGCCGCGAGGTGGAACCCAACCTCTCCCGGCAGACCACCCTCGAGGCTCCGGAGATTCAGCGGCACCTGCGCCGGATGGCGGATGGGGGCTGCCGGGCGGCGGTGGTGGAGTCGACCTCGCACGGGCTGGCACTCCACCGGCTGGACCGGATCCAGTTCGCGGGCGCCGTCTTCACCAACATCACCCATGAGCATCTGGACTTCCACGGCACCTGGGAGAACTACTTCGAGGCCAAGGCCACCCTCCTCGACAAGGCCAACTCGACCGGTGGCTTCGCGGTGCTCAACCGCGACGACCCGCTGGCCTACGACCGGCTCCGCCGACGGGCCCGGGGGCCGACCCTGAGCTACTCAGCCCAGGGAGCTACGGATGCTGACCTGCGCGCCACCGCCGCCATCCCCGACGGCGGGGGGATCTCCTTCACGGCCACCACTCCGGCGGGCACCACTCCGGTGCGGCTGCGGATGGCCGGACGGTGGAACGTCGGCAACGCCCTGGCGGCGCTGGCGGCCGGGTTGCTCCTGGACCAGCCCCTCCCGGCTCTGGTGCGGGGGCTGGAGCAGCTCAACTCCGTCCCCGGGCGGATGGAGGCGGTCGAGCTGGGGCAGCCCTTCACCGTCATCGTCGACTACGCCCACACCCCGGCGGCGTTGAGCCTGGCCCTCTACGAGCTTCGCGCCTCCACCCCCGGACGGCTGATCGTGGTCTTTGGAAGTGCCGGGGAGCGCGATCTCGCCAAACGCGCCGAGATGGGGCGCATCGCCGCTCAGCTCGCCGACCACGTGGTGGTCACCACCGAGGACCCCCGCGGCGAGGACGAGGAGGCGATCATCGCGGAGATCTGCCGGGGGGCCATCGATGCGGGAGCGGTGGAGGGTGAGAACCTGGAGCGAATCTCCGACCGCAGCGCGGCCATCGCCCGGGCAGTCTCCATGGCCCTGCCCGGGGACACGGTGCTCCTGGCCGGCAAGGGGCATGAGCGCTCGATAATCCGGGCGTCGGGGCCGGTCCCATGGGACGAGCGCCAAGTGGCGGAGCAGGCGCTGCGGGCCAAGCTCC
>JAKABA010000371.1 GCA_021802115.1 bacterium
CCAGGACCGCCAGGTTGGCCGCCCCGTCGACCGCGGTGGTCAGCAGCGGTTGTCCGGTTGTGACCGCGGCGTGAAACGCCCGGACCATCTCGGTGTAGGGGTTGGTGGCGGGCACCGCCAGTTCCTCCGACCCCCGGGCCCCCAGCCGGCGCACGACGGGGAGAGCTTCGGTGTGCCAGGCGGTGAAGGGACGCTCAAGGCGCACAGCGCCCTGTGTCCCCTCGATCGTGATCCACTCGGACTCGGCGGCATCGAACCCGCACGCCAGGGCGGCCAGGCACTCCCCGGCCCCCGGCTGGGAGGGAAAGCACAGGCTGATGCTAGCTGCCAGATCCACACCTCGCGCCAGGACCGCCAGCGACTTGACCTGGGTGGGCTCCCTCCCCGCCAGCCACCGGGCGGCGTTGACCAGGTATGAGCCCACGTCATACAGCGCCCCGCCGCCCAGGGTGGGGTCCCAACGGTAGTCGACGCCGGACCCGAGGGTGAAGCTGAAATTACCGGAGATCAGCCGGACCTCGCCGAGCTCGCCGGCGCTGACGATCTTGCGCACCAGCGCCCAGCGGGGGTGGTAGCGATACATCACAGCCTCCCCCAGCACCCGGCCCGAGGCCGAAGCCGCGGCGGCCATCTCCAACGCCTCGGCCTCGCTGAGCGCGAGCGGCTTCTCGCAGAGTACGTGCCTGCCGCGAGCGAGCGCCGCCAGCGTCCAGGGGCGGTGCTCCGAATTGGGCAACGGTATGTAAACACAGTCGAGGTCCCGCTCCAGCACCGCCTGGTAGCCCTCGACCGCCTCCAGGGCGCCGGCCGCTGCAGCCAGTTCCTGGGCCCGGAGCAGCGACCGCGACCCCACCACCTCCACCACTCCCCCTGCCTCCTGGATCGCCGGGATGACAGCTTGGCGGGCGATCCGGGCCGCCCCTAGTACGCCCCACCTGAGCCCGGGCGGGTTCAGATCCGCACCGGCCTGGCGACACCGGTCTGGGCCGCCTGCTGGGCAATCTCCATCAGCTGGATGTTCCGCCGGGCGAACTCCGGAGTGACCGCCAACGGTTCCTGCGCCAGCAGGTGGCCAGCCAGGTTGCGGTAGAAGGCGGACTCGGGCACCGGCGGCAGTGCCAACCTCTCGTCATGGCTGAGCCCCTGGCCCGCCGGGCGCAGGACGTGCAACTCGCAGGGCAGGTCGGACACGGGCACATGCTGCTCGAGGAGCCCATTGGGCCCCTGGCTGGAGAGGACCGCCTCCCGCCAGTGGCCTACCGCCGCCCCCTTGGTGCCCAGCACGTACCACTTGGGCTTGCGGGCGGCGGCGATGTCGGAATGGAGGAACGAGGCTTCGGCACCACCTTCGAAGCGAAGTCGAATCTCGAACTGATCATCGTTGGTGACGTCGTGCCAGACCCGCTTCTGGCTGGAGGCGTCCACCTGCACCACAGGGTTGGGCAGCAGCTGAAGGATCCAATCGAGGTAGTGGGCGCCCCAGTCGTAGATCACCCCGCCGCTGACATCGCGGTCCGAATGCCAGAAATGGCAGGGATGGTCGAACCCGCCCACGAACGCCTCCACCCGGAACACATCCCCCAGCTGGCCCGAGCGCACCAGGTCCAGCAAAGCCAGGAAATCGGCGTCCCAGCGCCGGTTCTGGTACACCGTGAGGACGCGGCCGGCACCGCGGGCGGCAGCCACCAACTGGTCCGCCTCCGCCCCGGTCAGACAGAAGGGTTTCTCCACCACCACGTGCTTGCCGGCGGCCAGCGCCCGCATCGCCAGTTCGAAGTGGGTGTTGGGGGGTGTGGACACCACCACCAGGTCGACGTCGGCGCGGCCCAGCAGCGAATCCACATCCGGCAGCAGTTCAGGCTCGGCCCCATCGGCCAGGGCGGCCGCGAGCCGCTCCGGGCTGCGGTCACACACGGCCACCAGCTCCAAGCCCGAAACCGCGGAGATTCCCCGAGTGTGCTCGCGTCCGATGGCGCCGAATCCCAGCAGCCCGACGCCCAGGGCCGCCGGTTCATCCCGGCCGGCCACGTGGCGGACGGCCCGGTACAGAAGCCCCTGCATCACCTCCATGGAGTAGATCTCGGGCGTCTCCCCCAGGCCGCAGTAGAAGACCCTGCCCGCTCCGTGGGAGCGAGCGTAGGCCACCGGGACCTCGTGCGACTGCCAGGTGGTCGAGAGCAGCACCTCTGCGTCGGGCGCCAGCTTCGCCTTGGCGAAGCAGGAGTCCAGCAGCCGGAGATTCTGCGGCACCCTGCGGGTGATGTCATGGCCGGAAGACCGCACGTCGGCCACCAGCTCCATCTGCGGAAGCTGGCTGTCGGACCCGCCCCCCATCATCGCCAGGTACTCTGGGCTCGGGGCCCAGCGCTGGCTGGTGCAGTGCAGACCCACGAATCCCCCGCCGGCGCTGACAAACCTGCACAGCCCGGCCTCCTCCTTGGGAGCCAGGCCACCTCTGGGGGCATGGGCCACCACCACGTCGAAGTGCTCGAGCCGGGATAGGGGCGCAGTGTCGTGCGCCACCTCAAGCGTCACTTCCCCGGTGCTGGCGAGGTACTTGAGCCAGGGGTCGAGTGTCGTCACATGGTGCTCGTCCACCAGGACCAGCGTGCGGATCATCGCGTTGCAGCCTCCCTACGCAGCCTCGGTCACGCGCTCCCCAACGCTCACCTCAACTTTAACCCAGACCAGCGCCGGCCACCCCAAAGGGCCGGCGCCGAGCCGCACCGGGTGCGAACGCGCGGCTCAGCCGCGCGGTTTGACACCGACGTGGATGGCGACGATCCCCGCCGTCATCCGCTGGTAGCGCACGCGCTCGAAGCCCGCCTCCCGCAGCCAGCGCGACACCACCAGCGGCGGAGGAAAGGAAGCGATCGAATCGGTGAGGTACTGGTAGGCTCCCGCCCTCCCCAGCAGGGCCGTGGCGATCCGGGGGATGACGAAACGGTTGTAGAGCCGGTACCAGAATCGCAAGGGGCCCGCCACCGTGCTGAACTCGAGAATCACGGCCCTGCCCCCCGGGCGCAGCACCCGCCGCATCTCCTGGAGAGCCACATCTCGGCGGTCGATGTTGCGCAGCCCGAAGGCCATGGTGCAGGAATCGAAGGAGTCGTCGGCGAAGGGCAGCTGGCAGGCATCGCCGACCTGGAATCCCACCCCGGGGACCCTGGTGGTGGCCACCTGGATCATGGCCGCGGTGAGATCCAGCGCCGACACGGACCCCTCGGGACCAACCCTCCGCTTCAAGAGCGCGGAGAGCGCACCGGTCCCGCAGCAGACGTCCAGCGCCCGCCCGCCCCTGCCGATCC
>JAKABA010000066.1 GCA_021802115.1 bacterium
GAGGCCCAGATTGGAGGCTGAGCCGCAGCGACCTCTGGTACGGAGCCGCCGGCTCGCGTGCTGGGCGGTCGAAGGGGTCGCGGAGGTGGCGCCCGGGGACGATCTCGCCCGGCTCTGTCGCGGCCCCCTGCAGGGGGCCGGCGGGCTGGAGCCCTGGGACGTGGTGCTCGTCACTCACAAGGTGATCTCCAAGGCGGAGGGACGCATGGTGCTGCTCGAGGACGTCACCCCCGGCGACGTCGCGGTCGCCATCAGCCAGCGGGTGGGTCAGGACCCACGCATGGTGGAGGTGATCCTGCGCGAGAGCCGGGCCGTGATCCGAGCCGAACCGGGAGTCCTGGTGACCGAGACCGTCCACGGTTTCATCTGCGCCAACGCCGGGGTCGATCGCAGCAACGTCGGGGGTGGCTCGGCGGTGATCTGCCTGCCGCTGGACCCCGACGGGTCCGCCGGCGCGCTCAGGGCCGCCTGGCTCGACCTGGCCGGCGGCGGTCCGCTGGGAGTGATCGTCACGGACACCTTCGGCCGGCCCTTCCGGGAGGGTGCGGTCAATGTGGCGATCGGCGCGGCGGGCATTCCCGCCCTGAGCGATCACCGCGGCCTGCTCGATGGCCGGGGCTATCTCCTGCATGCCTCCACGATCGGCACCGCCGACGAGATAGCCGGGATCGGCGAGCTGGTGATGGGCAAGCTGGACGGGATTCCCCTGGCGGTGGTGCGGGGCTTGACCTGGAGTGGGCCCGAGGCGGGGGCGGGGGTGCTCCGGCGCCCACCCGCCCAGGACATCTTCCGGCGTTGAGCCGGCGCGCCTACTATCTTGGGGTGACGATGTCCAAGGTGGGACCGGCGGGTGCCGGACGGTGAGCGTCACCGCGGTGCGGATCCTGCTGTTCGCGACCATGCGCCGGGCCGCCGGCTGCGCGGTGGCTGAGGTCGAGCTTCCCTCCCAGGGCGGGTCCGTGGAGTGGTGCTGGGAGGCGCTCTGCCAGCAGCATCCCGACCTCAGCCGTCACCGGGACACGGTCCGCCCCGCCCTCAATCGGAGCTATGTCGGCTGGGACCAGGTCGTGGTCGGGGGTGACGAGCTCGCCTTCATCCCGCCGGTGTCCGGAGGAGCCGGGTGACGATCCGCGTGGCGCTCGGCGACGAGGAGATCGACGTGGCCGCCATGCAGGCGGATCTCGACCTTCGCGGCGTCGGAGGGATCGCCACCTTCGTGGGGGTTGTGCGCGATCCTGACCAGGGCCGATCCGTGTCCCATCTCACCTACGAGGCGTATTCGGAGATGGCGTTGCAGGAGCTGGGCGCGATCTCCGCGGAGGCCCTCCGCCAGGAGGGGGTGCGGGAGGTCGCGGTGCGGCATCGCACCGGCCGGGTCGAGCGGGGAGTGGCATCGGTGGCCGTGGTGGTGGGGGCGGCCCATCGGCACCAGGCGCTGGACGCCTGCACCTACGTGATCGACGAGCTCAAGCGACGGGCTCCGATCTGGAAGGTGGAGGACTGAATTCAGTCCCCTGTTAGACTCGAATCCCGTGGCCAGCACACAAGCCCTACACGGGCCGGGCTCCGCGTCCCGCCCCAGGGCCCCGCAGTCAGGTCCTATCGCACGGCGCCTGGAGCTGCTCTCCGAGCTGGTCCGCCGCGACGTCAGGGCGCGCTACCACGGCTCCGTCCTGGGGATCGGGTGGACCCTGATCAACCCGTTGGTCTTCATGCTGGTCTATGCGGTCGTGTTCGGCGACCTCATCGGGATCAAGGGCCCGAGCGGCAAGTCCTACGCGGTCTTCATCCTGTCTGGCCTGCTGGCCTGGACCTTCTTCTCCCAGGCGTTGGTGATGGCCGCCAGCAGCATCATCGCCAACTCGGGGGTGGTCCGCAAGGTGGCCTTTCCCTGGATGCTGCTCACGGTGTCCTCGGTGATCGCGGCCCTGGTGAACTTCCTGATCAGCCTGGTCCTGCTGGTCCCCTTCATGATCCTGGCCAAGGCGCCGGTGGGGCTGCCCCTGCTGGCGATCCCTCCCCTGGTGGTGGTCACCTTCGGGCTCTGTTTGGGGCTGGGCCTGATGCTGGCGGCGGGCAGCGTGTACTTCCGGGACCTGCAGTACCTCATCAACCTGGCCACCATGATCTGGTTCTACCTGACCCCGGTGATCTGGCCCTTCGCCCGCTATGAGGGATTCTTCGGGCGCGGCAAGATCGGCCTGCTCGCGCACATCGTGGTCTACGCCAACCCGATGACCTGGATCGTGCTCTCCTTCCAGGACGTGTTTGTGTTCAACCGCTGGCCCCAGCACTGGCACGGCCTGATCTACTGCACGGTGCTGGCGGTCGCCCTCATCTGGCTCGGCATGCGCGTCTTTCGACGCCTGCGGCGGCGGTTCGCCGAGGAGATCTGATGGAAGCCGTGATCGCCGCCGAGAACCTGGCCAAGCGTTTCCGCATCTACCACCAGCGCAGCGAGACCCTAAAGGAGGTGCTGGTGGACCGCCGCCGCTCTCGGTACGAGGAGTTCTGGGCGGTCAATGACATCAGTTTCGAGGTGCCGGAGGGGCAGACGTTCGGGATCATCGGAGCCAACGGGTCCGGCAAGTCGACCCTGCTGAAGTGCATCGCCGGGATCCTGGTGCCGGACCGCGGCCGGGTCTCCGTCCGGGGCCGGATGGCGTCGCTCCTGGAGGTCGGCGCCGGCTTTCACCCTGACTACAGTGGACGCGAGAACATCTACCTGAACGGGGCGATCCTGGGGCTGCCGCGCCGCTACATCAACTCTGTGATCGACGAGATCGTGGGGTTCGCGGAGCTGGAGCAGTTCATCGACAACCCGGTGCGCAACTACAGCTCCGGGATGTACACCCGGCTCGGCTTCTCGATCGCGATCCACATGGACCCCGATGTAATGTTGATCGACGAGGTCCTGGCGGTCGGGGACGAGTCATTCCAGCGTCGCTGCATGGACCACATCGAGGGAATGCGGCGGGAGGGCCGGACCCTGGTCTTCGTCTCCCACGCCGCGGAGACCGTGCGCAAGCTCTGTGACCAATGCCTCTGGATCGATCATGGGGTGCAGCGGGCGGCCGGGCGCACCGGGGACGTGGTCGACGCCTACATCGGCGAGGTCAACCGGCATGAGACCGAGCTGCTGCGGGCGATCTCCGCCAATCTTGGGGGTTCCGGCCCCGGCTGGATGGGGGTGCGGATCGCCGCGGTCGAGCTCCGAGGCAGCGAGGGCGATTTCAACTCCATCAGGACCGGCGAGGAACTTTCGATCCACATCAGCTACGAGGCCCCGCGGCCGCTGCGAGGGGTGCGCTTCCGGGCCTCCTTCTATCCGGCCGGCCAGGACATCCTGGTCAGCACCAGGACCGATGACGCCGAGCTGGGTGGCATGACCCTGCCCCCGGAGGGCACCGTGGTCCTCACCGTCCCCCAGGTGCCGCTCTTGGACGGCGTGTACGGCCTGAAGGTGGAGATCGAGGACATCACCAGCAGCCGCCAATACGTCGAGGTGGATCGGCCCCAGGCCTTCCGTGTGCAGGGTGGCCACCGCCTCGAGGCGGGGCTGGCCCTGATCGGGCACAGGTGGGAGGTCCCCGCCGCCGACCCCAGTGAGATGCAGGTGTCGGCGACCGGATAGGGCTTTAGCGTGGGCCTGGGCGGGCTCACCCAGGCGGATCCCCATCGGGAGGGGCCGTCCGCCAAATTGCGGCGAGGCGGAACTGCTGCTCAGGAGTTCTCTGCGCCGCGCTGCGGTCAGCCGAAGGTGACGCGGTTGTTGACCAGGTAGTTCCAGATCGCCGCCAGCCCAATCCCCACCGTGAGCGCCACCAGGTAGAAGAGGTGCAGCTTGTCGGTCCCGACCAACAGCGCCGTCTCCTGGATCGCCAGACCCACCACCGAGACCGCCTCGAAGGTGATGGCGCGGCGCCAGAGGTTCTCGGTCTCGCGGTCGCGCCAGGTGAGCAGCGAATTGAGGGTGAAGGTGACTCCGATCGCCGTCTGAATCGCTATCCCCGAGGCGAGCCAGAGGGGCAGGAAGAACAGGTGGTGGTACAGCAGGGCGGTCCCCAGGATCGTGGTGGCTGCCCCCACCAGGCCCACGAAGCTGAACAGGACGACCCGCTGCCCATGCTCGCGGACCAGTCCGTCAGCTGGCCCGAAGCTCATCTCGGAGAGATCGTAGAGCTTGCCCACGGCCAGCAAGGTTAACAAACGGGTTCATCCAAAGTCGTGTCCATCCGACCACGGGCCGGTGACGAGGCTTGGTGAGAGCCGTCTGGTTGTGGGTAAACTGCGGTTGCGATGCCTTTTTCGATCACCTTCCTGATCTTCCTGGCGGTGTGGGTCTACGCCGTCATCGACACCGTTCTCCACCGCTCGGTGCCGTTCCGGGAGCGCATCCTGACCGGTCTCTTCCTGATCTTGCTGCCGCCGCTCGGGGTGGTGGTCTGGGCGGTCCTGCTGGGCCATGGCCTGCTCCGCCTCGGGATACTCCTGGTGTTCGCGATCACCATCCTGGGCCTGCTCTCCAGGGCGGTCGTCCCCGGGCTGGTCGTGATCCTGCTGGTGGTAGTGGCGGCGGCGGCCCTGCACCGGTTCGACCGCCGCGGCAGCCGGGCGACCCACACGAGGATCTGAGGCTCGGCCCTGCGCTCGGGGCAATTCAGATCGCGGCGTTGGTCGCCCGAGCTCACGGCCGATCTGACCTCACTCCCGCGTCCCCTGTCACACTCGACGCTGCCAGATCGGTAGGACAGGGAGGAGTGGTCGCATGGGGCGGTTCGATGGGCAGGTGGCGGTCATAACCGGCGGCGGGCAGGGAATAGGGGAGGCGACCTGTGAGCGCCTGGTCGATGAGGGGGCGATGGTGGTGGTCGCCGACCTGGTCGAGGCCTCCGCTCACAGGGTCGCCACGAGGCTTGCCGGCGAGGGGAGAAGGACCTTGGCGGTGGGATGCGATGTGCAGCAGGAGCCCAGCGTCGAGGCGCTGTTCGAACGAACTCTCGACGCCTTCGGGAGGGTCGACATCCTGGTCAGCAACGCCGGCCTCACCCGCGACAACCTCCTGCACAAGATGCCCCTCGAGGACTGGGACCAGGTGCTCCAGGTCCACTGTCGCGGCGCCTTCCTGTGCGCCCGCGCCGCGGCTCGCACCATGGTCCAGCAGAGGCGGGGCAAGCTGGTCTTCCTCTCGTCGACCTCGGCCCTGGGTAACCGCGGTCAGGCCAACTACGCGACCGCCAAGGCCGGGATCCAGGGGCTGACGCGCACGCTGGCGCTGGAGCTCGGCCCCTTCAACATCAACGTCAACTCGGTGGCGCCGGGATTCGTCGACACCGCGATGACCCGAGCCGTCGCCGAGCGCCTCCATCTGAGCCTGGAGGAGTTCCACCGCCAGTCCCGGGAGCGGATTCCCCTGGGCCGGCTGGGAACACCCCAGGACATCGCCGCGGTGATCGCCTTCCTGTGTTCGGAGGACTCCTCGTACGTCAGCGGCCAGGTCCTCTACGTGAACGGTGGCCGGCCCGCCTGAGCCGCGCGCTCACGGCTGACAGCCGGCTCCCAGATCACCCACAGCCTCCTCTGATCTGAGTGGGTTACCGTGTAGATTCGGACTGAGGTGTCGGGCGCGGCCGGGGCCTCAGCCAGGCTCGGTTCGGGAGGCAAGATCGGCGACATGGGTGCCCGTTGGAGGATGGCAGCTGCGGCGCTGCCCGTGATGGCGCTGGTGCTGGCCGGTTGCGCTGGTGTGACCAGCAAGGGAGCCCCGCCCAGGGTGGCCAAGATTCCCACCCCGACCATCTCCAAGGCCGGTCTCTCGAGCGCCCTGCTGGCGCTGCAGGCCGACTACGTCCAGCTCTACAAGGAGGTGAGCCCGTCGGTCGTCCAGATCTCGACCTCGCAGGATCTGGGCTCCGGGATCATCTTCAATGCTCAAGGAGACATCGTCACCAACAACCACGTGGCCGACGGCTTCAAGACCTTCACGGTCACCCTGTCGGACGGCAAGAACTACCGGGGCACCCTGGTCAACAACTTCCCCGGGGACGACCTGGCCGTGATCCACATCAACGCCGGTGGCCTGCACCCGGCCACCTTCGCCGACTCATCCCAACTGCAGGTTGGGGACATCGTGATGGCGATCGGCAACCCACTCGGGTTCCAGAGTTCGGCCACCGATGGGATCGTCTCCGCAGTCGGGCGGACGGTGAGTGAGCCCAATGGGGTGACCTTGCCGGACGTGATCCAGACCAGCGCACCCATCAACCCTGGGAACAGCGGGGGAGCGCTGGTCGACCTGGAGGGTCAGGTGGTCGGGATCCCGACCCTGGCAGCGCTCGACCCGGAGTTCGGCAGCACCCAGGCGCCGGGAATCGGGTTCGCCATCCCCAGCAACGTGGTAACCACCATCGCGGGCCAGATCGTCAAGTACGGCAAGGTGGTCAGTTCGGGCCGGGCCTTCATCGGCATCGACGTGGAGCAGGTGACCAACAGCCAGGGGCAGCCGGCGGGAGTCCTGGTGGTGAAGATCACCCGCGCAGCCGTCAGCCGGGCCGGCCTCAAAGTTCACGACGTCATCATCTCGATCGACGGCAGGGCGACCCCATCGGTGCAGGACCTCACCGACGACCTCGCCAACATGAGCCCGGGCCAGACCGTGAAGCTGGGGATCAAGGAGCCCGACGGCACCAGGACCACGGTCTCTGTAGTCCTGGCCAATTTGCCGGCCAACGCCCCCTGACCGCCCTGGAGCGCCAACACCGCGACGGCAGGCCGGCCACCGGTGCCGTAGCATCGAGATCTGAGCCCAACATCAGGAGGCACCGCTGAGATGGACAACTCACCCGACCAGCCGCCCATGAGCCCCGACGAGCAGCAGGTGGCCTGGATCAGGACGCCCTACCACGCCCCGATACTCGACAGCCAGGGCAACAGCTTCGGGACCACCGAGTCGCTGCTGGGTGATGAGGCCGAGGACATCTTCCACGGCCTGGCGGTGAAGCTGGCCAGCGGTGGCCGGATCGCCGAGGTCGCAGCCGACCACGTCACCAAGATCACCCTGGCCGCGGTGCACACGGATCTGGACCCGGCTTCGGTGGAGCTGCTGCCCCCATATCAGGAGGAGCGCTGGTTCCACCTGGGAGAGGGCGGTCTGTTCCGCAAGCACGCGGAGTGGAAGCGGGGCTGAGGCCCGGCCCTTGGCTCCTCGGGCAGCGCTGACAGCGCGGCCTCCGCGGGCATGCTGAGAGCCCATCCCCGGAGGCGCGGGTGGCTGGCGGGTGGCCTGGTCCTCGTCCTGATCGCGGCCCTGGCCTTCGTCTTCACCAGGGGTTCTGACGCCTCCGGGCGGCTGCTGCTGCTGGCGAGCGTGACCCGGCCCGCTCCCAGCGGTGGCAGGCCGGTGACCGCCCGGGTGGTGGGGCTCCAGATCGAGGGGGGAGCCACCGGCGGGAGCTGGCAGTCGGTCGAGCTCACAGGAGTCGATCTGGAGTTGTCAGGCGCCCGCCCGGCGCCCGACACGACCACCATCCTGCAGACCGATGTCGCGGCGGGCAGCTACAGCCGTGTCCGGCTCGACCTGCTGACCGACCGCGGTCAGCTCCGGGTCGATCGCCCGGTCGGCTTCCACGTTGTCGGCGGCCAGACGACACCGGTGCTCTTCACCTTCCGGGTGGGATCGTCGGGGCTGACCGCCGTGGCCGCTTATGGAGGAGGGAGCCAGGTCACCTTCGGGCTGGCCCTGGCGTCCCGCGAGATTCGGACGGTTCCCGCCACGACCTTCGTGAACCAGCAGGGCAGGGCGGTGCGCCTTGGTCAGTACCGCGGCAAGGTGGTGGTGCTGGCGAGCTTCCTCACCGAGTGCCAGGAGACCTGCCCCCTGGTGGCGGCCGCCCTCCTGCAGCTGCACAGGATGCTGGAGCGGCACGGCCTGGCGGGACGGGTGCAGATTCTGGAGGTGACCCAGGACCCGGCCGTCGACACCCCGGCTGTCCTGCGCAAGTACCAGCGCTACTTCTCCCTGCCCTGGCCGCTGCTGACGGGACCGTCCGCTGCGATCAACTCATTCTGGTCGGCGCTGGGGGTTCCGCCCGTCAAGGCACTCCCCTGGAATGGGCCCGCCCCGACCGACATGTTCACCGGCAGGCCGGAGCCGTTCAACCTGATCCACGCCTCCGTTCTGGAGGTCATCAACCCCCAGGGGTACATCGTCACGGTCATGCAGTCCCAGCCGACCCTGAGTCCGACCACGGTCCCGACCACGCTGTACCGTTACCTGGACGCCCAGGGCCGATCGGAGCTCAAGAGCGGCGGCGCCTGGACCCCGGTCAGCGTCTACCGGGCGATCGCCCCGTTGCTCCAGCAGCAGCGGGACGTGAACGCCTTTCCCAAGACCTCGCAGGCCCTGCCCGGCCGGCCGGCGCCGAACTTCACCCTCACCTCCACCTCAGGATCGCGGGTCACCCTGACCCAGCTGCGCGGACACCCGGTGATGCTGGACTTCTGGGCGAGCTGGTGCACCAATTGCCGGGCCGACATGGGGCTGGTCGCAGCCGCGGCTCGACGCTACTCGAGCCGGGGCCTGCGGGTGGTGCTGATCAACGACCAGCAGTCGGCGCAAACCGCGCGGAACTTTCTCAGAGGGCTGGGAGTCAACCTCCCCAGCCTGCTGGACAGCGCGGGCCGGGTGGCCCAGGAATACGGCCTGCCCGGGCTTCCGGTCGCGGTGTTCATCAGGCCGAACGGCGAGATCTCCTCCCTGGTCCTGGGGCAGCTGCAGCCGGGACAGTTGCGGACCGCGGTCTCCAGGGTGCTCGCCGGTTGACCGTACAACCTTGCCGCTATGTATGGGAAGGCGGTATCCTGGTCGGCGTGAGCGTGAGGCTTGGAAGAGCGACCAGGTCGGCTGGGCGGCGATGTACCGGGCTGCCGATCGGCTCGCGCCCCCAGCCCTAGCCGGTCGGCCCCGGCCCCGTCGCCCTCTGACCTCACACGCCGACCCACAATTTGCGTCGGCCCCCGCTGGCATGTAGCACTTGGAGTATTTCAATGACCGCGTACCACAACCCCCAGGCCCTGGTCACCACCGCCTGGCTCGCCGAGCATCTGCAAGACCCTGACCTCCGCGTTCTCGATGTCGACGAGGACACCGACGCCTACCGGCGCGGGCACATACCCGGGTCGGTGGGGGTGCACTGGCGCGACGATCTGCAGGCCCGCGTCGCCCGCGACATCGTCAGTCCAGAGGACTTCGCCGCCCTCATGGACCGCTTGGGGATCACCACCGGCACCCGGGTCGTCCTCTACGGCGGCAACAAGAACTGGTTCGCCGCCTACGCGTACTGGTACTTCAAGTACTACGGACACGACGCGGTTCAGCTGCTCGACGGAGGCCGCCGCAAGTGGGAGCTCGAAGGCAGGCCCCTGGTGACCGACCAGCCCGTCGTCCCAGCCGGCTCGGGATACCCGGTGCCCACCCCGAGGGAGGAGATCCGGGCCTACCGCGACCAGATCCTGACGGACTTCCTGGGCCGGCCGGAGGCCGGCCTGGTCGACGTCCGCTCCCCCGAGGAGTACTCGGGGGCAAAGCTGGCCCCCGACAACCTCCCCAGCGAGGGGGCTCAGCGGGGTGGCCACATTCCCGGTGCCAGGAACATTCCCTGGAGCCGGGCCGTGGACCCAGAGCAGGAGACCTTCTTGGACGCTGACCGGCTCACCGAGATCTACGCCTCAGAGGGGATCACCCCGGATCGGGAGATCGTCGCCTACTGCCGGATCGGGGAGCGCTCAGCGCACACCTGGTTCGTGCTGAGCGAGCTGCTCGGATACCCCAGGGTGCGCAACTACGACGGCTCCTGGACCGAGTGGGGCAGCCTGGTCAAAGCGCCCATCGAGAAGTGACCCGGGAAGGTGGGGCGGTGGCCCCGCCGCCCCACCTTCGCGTCCCCGGGGGCAGAGCGCCAGTACCATCTGAGGCGGTACCTTCATGGCGTGCCCAGGCAGCCACCAGTCACCGCCAGATGGGAGCAACGGTCAAGATGGCAAGGGACCTGGTGAGCGGAGAAGTCACCCGACCAGCATTCCCCACGGAGGCCGGTCAGGCCTCGTCGTCGGGGTCGCGTTACCGGATCGTGCGGACCCTGCGCCTTCGCAACGAGAACCACCCGGGGGTTCTGGGCGAGGTCGCGACCGCCATCGGGCGTGCCGGCGGCAACCTGGGTGACATCCGGACCGTGGAGCGTGGTTCTCGCAACGTGGTGCGGGATATGGATGTCAGCACCACCGACCTGGAGATGCTGGAACAGGTGCTGGCGGCGATTCGGGAGATCCCCGAGACCCAGCTCCTGGATGTCCGCGACGAGGTGCTGCGGGTCCATCTCGGGGGCAAGCTCCAGGTCCAGCCCCGCTACCCGGTGCGCTCGGTCGCCGACCTGCGCCATGTCTACACCCCCGGGGTGGCGGAGGTGTGCCGCCTGATCGAGGGCGATCCCGCGGTGGCCGATCGCTACACCGGCATCGCCAACTCCGTGGCCGTGGTGACCGACGGGACCGCGGTCCTGGGGCTGGGCAACATCGGCCCGGTGGCGGGGATGCCGGTGATCGAGGGGAAATGCGCGCTGATGGCCCAGATGGTCGGCATCTCCGCCTACCCACTGCTGATCGAGCCCGGGCCTCCGGGCGAGATCGTGGACGCCCTGGTCCGCATCAGCGGCACCTTCGGGGCCATCCAGTTGGAGGACTTCGCAGCTCCCCACTGTTTCGAGATCACCCCGGCGCTCCAGGCGCGAGTCGCGATCCCCGTCATGCACGACGACCAGCACGGAACCGCCACCGTGGTGCTGGCCGCGCTGCTGCGGGCCGCCGCTCTGACCGGCCATCGCCTCCAGGACCTCACCGCGGGCGTGGTCGGGCTGGGCGCGGCCGGATCCGCGATCGCGCAGCTGCTGATGCACCACCAGGGCAAACCGGTTTTGGGGACCGGGCGGACGCCGGACTCCCTGGAGCGGCTGCGCCAGGCAGGTGGCCTGGCGGTGGAGCTGGACGAGCTCTTGGCACGCTGCGACGTGGTGATCGCGGCCACCGCTCAGCCGGGCCTGCTGCGGCCCGAGCAGATCCGCTCCGGGCAGATCATCTTCGCGATCTCCAACCCCATCCCGGAGATCGAGCCGGATCGGGCGATGGCCGCCGGAGCCGCCCTCGCGGTGGATGGGGCGGTCGTCAACAATCTGCTCGGCTTCCCGGGCCTTTACCGCGGCGCCCTCGACACCCGGGCTCGGCGGTTCAACACCGAGATGTACGTGGCGGCGGCGCTGGCGATCGCCGCCCAGGCCAAGGACGGCGAGGTGGTGCCGGACTCCCTGGATCGCCGGGTCCACATGGCGGTGGCCCGGGCGGTGGCCCGGGCCGCCCTCCTGACCGGAGTCGCCCGCACCGAGCCCTCACCGGATTACTTCGAACTGGCCGAGGCCTCGCCGCTCTGAGGTCGGCGGCGGCTTAGGATGGTCGGGTGGAGATCGTCCGACTGGAGCCAGAGGAGCTCTCCTCCATCCGTCCCCTGCTGCTCGACCTGCTGGAGTCGGACCAGCCTGGCGAAGCGCCTTTGGCGAGGGACGCTCTCGACTCCTGGTTGCCGGAGACCAAGGGCTCGTTTCGGGGTGAGAACCACGTCTTCGCCGCCCGGGACGAGGGCGTCGTGGCGGGCTTCTGCTGGTGCGTGCTCTTCGACCCGGGGACCGGGTTGGAGGGTGAGGTCGCCGAGCTCTACGTGGCGCCGAGATGGCGTGGGCAGGGGCTGGCCGCTCGCCTGGTCGCCGAGGCGACTCGGCTGTTCCGCTCCCGGCGGGTGACCTTCGCCTGCGTCTGGACGAGGGCTGACAACCGGGCTGCGGTCGCAGCGTACCGGCGGGCCGGCTTCGCCCCCACCGACCAGCTGGTGCTGACCTGGTATCCGCGGTGAGTGCCGAATCCAACCCCGGCGAGCGCCCAATCGCGCTGCGGCTGGCAGCGGTCGCGCTCACCGCGGCGGTGGTGGGGGTGTTGGTCGGCGGTGCGGGTGGTTACCTTCTGTCGCGTCATCTGACCGCCACCGCGCCCGCCACCGTGACCGTGCGCTCGCCCACCGGCGGCGGCGGATCATCGACGGTCTCGCTCGGCTCGGTGGTGGCGACCGTCGCGGCCTCGATCGTGGAGGTGGTGCGCGAGCCCGCGGCCGGATCGGCGCCCACGGCAGCCGACACCTCCAACGGGTTCGTGGCCAGTTCCAGCGGCCTGATCGTGACCAGCGAGGGGGCGGTCGCGGGTGCCTCAGGCGTCGAGGTGATCCTGGCCGGGGGGCAGGTGCTGTCCGCCTCGATCGCGACCGCCGACCCGTCCACCGGGGTGGTGGTGCTGCAGGTGGACTCGACCTCGCTGCCGAAGCCGCTCCCGTTCGCGTCCTCGGTCGGGCTGGGGGCGGCGGCCATCGCCATCTCGGTGCCCTTCGACGGAACCACCGCCATGGAGATCGGCACCGTGAGCCAGGTGGGAATCACCGCCTCCGTGCCCGACATAGCCGCGCCCTCAGGCTCCGCCGTGATCGACGGGATGCTCCGCACCGACCTTCCGGAGCCGCCCGGCAGCTCGGGCGGGCCCCTGGTCAACACCTCAGGCGCGGTCATCGGCATCCTCACCGGGCAGCGGATGGCTCCCCAAGCTCAGGGAGTCGGTGCCGCTGCCTTCGGCTTCGCGCTCGACGCGGTGGACGCAGCCGGGTTGGTCAGCGCTATCTCGACCACCGGGAGCCCCCCGCAGCCGATGGGGCTGGTGACCACCTGGCTGGGCCCAGCCGCCGCCACCGTTGCCGGGCTTCCCGCCGGCGCCGAGATCCTCGAGGTCACCCCGGGGTCCGCCGCATACCAGGCGGGCTTGCGGGCCGGCGACGTGGTGACGGCCATCAACGGCAACCCCCTGCGGGGCCTCATCAACCCCGTCTTTCCAGATCTCGCCGATCAGCTGCAGTCATTCGGCGCGGCCGCCCGCCTCAGCCTCACCGTCTATCGGGCGGGGAGCACCCGGCAGCTATCGCTTACAGTTCCTTCGGCATGAGTCCATCGCCGCGGGTCAGCCAACCCGCCGGCCGGGCGGTGGGGTGACCCCGAGGGAGGCACGCGCTTGGACATAACCTGGTTGGGAGAGGACAGCCTTTTGCTCAGGGGCCGGGAGGTGAAGGTGCTGCTCGCCCCCGCCGATGATGTGGGCCAGCTCGCGGCGCGCATCGGCGCGGATCTCGTGGTCGGGGGACGCTCCCCAGAGAACGTCCTGCGCCCCGACTCCGGGCCCCAGGTGGTGGCGCGGCCGGGCGAGTACGAGTTGCGGGGGACCAGTGTCAGGGGAGTCCAGCTCGGCAGCGCCACCGTCTTCGTCACCGAGCTGGACGACGTCACCGTCTGCAGCTGGGGGGACCTCGAAGTGGGGCTCTCGGACGAGGCGGTCGAGCAGTTGGGATTCATCGACGCCTTGGCGGTGGGACTTCAGGGCGGGTCTCCGGCCCGCGCCCTGGCGGTCGCCCAGCTGGTTGCGCAGGTCCAACCGGCGGTGATGATCCCGACGGGTTACCAGTCGGCCCTGGATGCGGCCCCCGGAGAGCTGGCCGCCTTCGTGCGCGAGATGGGGTTGACCCAGGTGGTCCCCCAGGCCAAACTGACTCTCTCCGGGTCCTCGGGAAGTGCCGAGGACACCCGCGTGGTCGTCCTCGAGCCCCGACGCTGAGCCCGAAGTGTTAGGATCTTGCCACATGGGTGATGCCCCCCCGTGTGAGGCCCGAGTTGGCCATGGCTAAATTCATCTTCATCACCGGGGGCGTCGTTTCCGGGATCGGCAAGGGGATCACCGCCGCCTCCCTGGGGACCATCCTCAAGGCCCGCGGGATCAGTGTTTCCCTGCAGAAGCTTGACCCCTACATCAACATCGACCCTGGAACCATGTCCCCGTACCAGCATGGGGAGGTCTTCGTGACCGACGACGGCGCCGAGACCGACCTGGACCTGGGGCACTACGAGCGCTTTGTCGACACCAACCTGAGCAAGGCCAGCAACGTCACCACCGGCAAGATCTACAGCGAGGTCATCGCCAAGGAGCGCCGCGGCGATTTCCTGGGCGCCACCGTCCAGGTGATCCCCCACATCACCAACGAGATCAAGGACCGGGTGCGCCGGGTGGCCGATGAGTCCGAGGCGGAGGTCGTCATCGTCGAGGTGGGCGGGACGGTGGGCGACATCGAGTCGCTGCCATTTTTGGAGGCTATCCGTCAGCTCAAGAACGATGTGGGTCGCCGCAACACCTTCTATGTGCATGTCACCCTGGTGCCCTACGTCGACGCCAGTGAGGAGTTCAAGAGCAAGCCCACCCAGCACTCGGTCCAGACGCTCAGGGGGATCGGGATCCAGCCCGACGCGATCGTGTGCCGGTCCCGCCAGCCGCTCGGGGCCGGGGTGAGGGACAAGATCGCCCTCTTCGCCGATGTCGAGACCAGAGCCGTCATCAGCGTCCCCGACGCTCGCACCATTTACCAGGTCCCGTTGGTGCTCGAGAGCAGCGGCCTGGGGAGGTTCATCACCGAGGAGCTGGGCCTGGAGACCGGCCCGGCCGACCTGCACCGCTGGGAGGAGCTGGTCACGCGCATCCTCTCCGCCGGCGAGCGCGTGGTGGTGGGGATCGCCGGCAAGTACGTGGCGCTGCCGGACGCCTACCTCAGCGTGACCGAGTCGCTGCGGCACGCGGCGGTCGCCCACGGGGTCGGCCTTGACCTCCGCTGGATCAACACCGAGACCCTCGAGCCCGGCGACTCGACGCCCTTCGAGGCGCTGCACGGGCTGGTCATCCCAGGCGGGTTCGGGCACCGCGGGATCGAGGGCAAGATCGCGGCATCCCGCTACGCCCGCCATCACCAGGTCCCGTTCCTGGGGCTGTGCCTGGGAATGCAGTGTGCCTGCATCGACATCGCCCGGGAGGCGCTGGGCACCGACGACGCCAACAGCACGGAGTTCAACGCCTTCACCGAGCACCCGATCATCGACCTGCTGCCAGAGCAGCGTGATGTCGCTGATATGGGCGGCACCATGCGCCTGGGGCTGTACCCCTGCAAGTTGGACGCCCACTCCAAGGCGGGCCAGGCCTATGGCGAGCCGGTCGTGTATGAGCGCCATCGCCACCGTTTCGAGTTCAACAACCGCTACCGCGAGGCGTTGGAGGAGGTTGGGGTGGTGTTCAGCGGCACCTCGCCCACCGGCAGGCTGGTGGAGATCATGGAGCTCAAGAACCACCCCTTCTTCGTCGGCAGCCAGTTTCATCCGGAGTTCCGGTCCCGCCCTCACCGGCCCCATCCGCTCTTCGCGGGGTTCATGGCGGCCTGCGTGGCCCGAGCGGGTCTGGCCATCGAGCCGGAGCTACCTCAGGACCCCGCGGTCGCCCCGGTGTGAGATCCCCTGAGGCGCTGAGGCCGCTCCTCAGCGACGACTCTGGGGAGATGGTGGTCGCGCCCGGGGGCTGGGAGGCGCTCGGGCTGAGCGGACGGTTTACCCGGAGAATCTCGCAGTGGATCCCGCTGCCGTCGGGGTCGACCCTGATGCATCTGCCGGATCGCTCCGCCCTGGCTCGTTCGACCAGTTCGGGCCAGGTGGCGGCGGTGCCCGGGCGGCACCGGCTGCCGGTGGCGGCGGTGCTTCCCGTCGGGTACCTGCGGCTCCTGCTCCCCGCTCACCAACGGCAGCCCGGGAAGGCGGCGCGCACCCTGCCCCTCTACGGCTATGCGGCGGTGGCAGATCGCGATGGCCAGGTGGTGGTCGCGGCCGTGCGCAGCGACGACTTCCCGCCCTGGATGGGGCCGCGGCCCAGCCGGACTCGCCTGCTCCAGGAGGTCGACCGTCTGCAACGGGAGTTGCCCCGCAGCCGGGTGGTGGCACAGCTCAGCGTCTGCGCCTTGGAGCACAACTGCCTGACCGCCCAGAACACGTTCCTGGGTCGGGGAGAGGGCGCTCTGCCGACCTCGGCGGCCTGCAACGCCGACTGCCTGGGGTGCATATCCCTGCAGACCGACTCTGGCGCTCCGGCCTCCCAGCCCAGGATGGTCCGCGCCCCCACGGCCGCGGACCTGGTGGCGGTCGCGAGCCAGCATCTCGTCCGCGCCCAGGACGCGGGAGAGCCTGGGCTGGTGAGTTTTGGCCAGGGGTGCGAGGGTGAGCCGTTGCTGCGGGAGCGGCAGCTCCTGGAGGCGGCGAGCGAGTTGAGGCAGAGGTTCGGCTCGGCCACCATCCACATCAACACCAACGGCAGCCGACCCGAGACCCTGCGCCGACTGTTCGAGGCCGGGGTGAACAGCTGCCGGATCAGCGTCTTCAGCTTCAAGCAGGACCTCTTCGCCGCCTACTACCGCCCCCGCGGGTACTCCATCGAGGATGTGATGGCCTCTTGCCGGGCGGCCGTCGCCTGCGGGGCGCAGCTGACCGTCAACCTGCTCACCTTCCCCGGGGTCACCGATACGCCGGAGGAGATGGAGCTGACCATCTCCTGCCTGCGCGACCTGCGGGTGCGCCAGCTCCAGTGGCGCAGCCTCAATGTGGACCCGCTCTGGCTGCTGGACCGCCTGCCCCCCCTGGAGGCAGGGGTGGGGTTGGAGCTGCTGCTGGAGAGGGTGAGAGCCGCCTTGCCCGGCCTGGCGATGGGCAACTTCACCAGGCCGCTGGTCGCGTCCGCCCGGCGGTGACCCCATCTGCGCCGGGGCGCGCGCCGAGTTCATCTGGGCGGTCTGGTAAACTGAGATCAATCCATGAAAGCCTCCATACACCCCCAGTACTTCCACGACGCGGTGGTGACCTGCTCCTGCGGCAACACCTTCACCACCGGCTCGACCCAGCAGAGCCTGCGCACCGAGGTCTGCAGCGTCTGTCACCCCTTCTTCACCGGCCAGCAGCGGATAGTCGACACCGGTGGCCAGGTGGAGCGCTTCCGCCGGCGGGCGCAGAAGGCTCAGCAGTAGCGCCTGAGCGCCACCCGGGGTCTCCCCGCGGACACGGTCAACGGCCTTGATCCCCGCCGCCCTCCAGGGCCGGCTCCGCCAGGTGCAGGAGCGGTTTCAGACGCTCTCGGCGCAGATGGAGGATCCCGGGCTGGCCTTCGACCCCCAGCGCCTGGAGGCGTTGAGCCGCGAGCAGGCCCAGCTCCGACCGGTGGTGGAGCTGCTCACCCAGGCTGAGCAGGCCGACCGTGCCTCCACCGAGGCGGCCGGCCTGGCGAGCCAGGAGGCCGACCTGGAGATGCGCTCGTATTTGGAGGCGGAGGCTCGCCGGGAGCAGGAGCGCCAAGCCCAGATCCTGAGCCAGCTGCAACTCCTGCTGCTGCCGCGCGACCCCG
>JAKABA010000372.1 GCA_021802115.1 bacterium
GGCGGCCCAGCGGGCGGTGCGCCGAGCTCGGGCTGACGGTTACAGGCCGGCGGAGATCGGGCTGCTGGTCGAGACCGAGGTCGAGCGGGCGCTGGCCCAGCAGCGCATCGACCACCTGAGGGTTCTGCCCATCGTGTCCGTGGTCTGATGGTGCGCCGCCAGCTCACCGTCTTTCTGCTCGGGCTGATGGTGCTCGGTGGCGCCGGCGCGGGGCAGCTGCTGCGGCCGGTGCCCCGCCCCCAGGCCGCGTTCAGGCTGGCGAGCCTCTACACGGTTCCCGGTCGGCCGCTGCAGCTCGCCTTCCCGGCCGCCGGGCAGGCGGCCCTCTACCTCGAGGGCACGGGGTGGGTGGGACGCACGCCGGGCCAGACTCCGGTTGCGATCGCCAGCGTGACCAAGCTGATGACCGCGCTGCTGGTGGTGGAGGCCCATCCCCTGGAGCCGGGCCAGCCGGGCCCTCTGCTCACCATGACCGCCCAGGATCAGGCGGTCTACCGGCAGGAGGCCGCCGCCGGGGACTCCGTGGTGCCGGTGAGGGCAGGCGAGCCGCTGTCGGAGCTGCAGCTCCTGGAGGGCCTGCTGCTGCCCTCCGGGGACAACATTGCCCGCGTCCTCGCCCAGTGGGTGTCCGGGTCGGAGGCCGCCTTCGTGGCGGCCATGAACCACAAGGCGCGACTCCTGGGCATGGACCAGACCGTGTACGCGGATGCCAGCGGCCTTGACCCCGGGAGCATCAGCACCGCCTCTGACCTCACCATGCTGGCGGTGCGGGTGATGGAGGAGCCGGTGCTGGCCGAGGTGGTGGGGATGGCCCGGGCCGATCTGCCCATCGCGGGCGTGGTCCACAACTACGACTTCGTGCTGGGTCAGCAGGGCATTGTGGGGATCAAGACCGGCTGGACCGAGCAGGCGGGGGGGTGCTTTGTGTTCGCGGCCAGACGCCAGCTCGCCGGCGGCGCCCAGGCGGAACTTCTGGGCGCGGTGCTGGCGCAGCCCGGGAATGCCTACTCCGGGATAGAGGCGGCGGAGCAGGACAGCGTCGCCCTGCTGGCCACCACCTGGCCCCGTCTGGAGCCGGTTGCCCCGGTCCAGGCAGGCGAGGTGCTGGGCCAGGTCAGCAGCAGGTGGGGATCCCGGACCACGCTGCGGGCGGGGAGCCCGCTGACCCTTCTGGGCTGGCCGGGTCTGGAGGTCCGGCTTTCGAGCGCCTCGGACCGGCTCCGCGCACCCGTGCGCGCCGGCGAGGTGGTGGGGCGCGTGCTGGCATCCGTCTCTGGAGGCCGGGACCTCTCCGTCCCGGTGGTGGCGGGCGGAGGCCTCGCCGGCCCGACTGCGGAGTGGAGGCTGCTCGACACCTACTTCTGAGCAGGTCGAGCAGATGTGCGACCTCGCTGCTAAACTGCGCACAGCGGGTGGCATCTCCACTTCATGTCTCATCCACGCCGCCCGGCAGTGAGGCAGTTTGCGATGGCGACAACCAAGAGGCGTCCGGCCCAACGACCCAGGGCTCCCAGGCGCCGCCCGGCTCGTCCCCGGACCAAGCCAGCTGTCCGACGGCAGGTGCCCGTGCTGGCGCTGAGCTCCCAGCAGCGCCGCGAGCTCGGGGGACTGAGCGCGCTGGCTCTGGGCGTGATCGTGATCATCCTGCTCGGCTTCCACGACGCTCCGGTGGCTCGCGAGTTCGCGACCGGCATGTCCCGGGCGGTGGGGATCGGCGGCTGGATCCTGGGGCTGGCGCTGGTGGCGGGGGGCCTGGCGCTGCTGACCGCGCCCCGTGCCGAGCGCGGCCTGGGGCAGGTGCTGGCGGCGGTGGCCGTCTCGGCGATCGCGGCGATCTCGATGGCGGCGGTCGCCAGCGCTCCGGCCGGTGGCTTCGTGGGGCGGGAGGTCGGACTTCACCTGGCCCGACTGGTGGGCCCCGCGGCTGCCATGGTGGCCCTGGGAGCCGTCGCGGTGGCGGGGCTGGTGGTTGGCCTCGGGGTTTCCCTGTCTCGCTCTGGCGAGATCGTGGTCGCAACCTTGGGGGCTGTGGGAGGCGCTCTGTTCGCGCCCCGAACCGGTGGCGGTGGGGGAAAGCAGCCGGTCCCGGTGTCCCATGCCACGGACGACCCGACCCCGATCGCCATCTCCCCGAGTTCGCTGGCCCGCGACGACGCCTCGATGCCGGCGGTCTTGCCGGAGCCGTTCCAGCGGATCTTCGACGACCTGGAGGCCGACGAGGAGGAGGCGGAGCCCGGGGTGGCGCCGGAGACCGTGCCTGTGCCCGAGGTGGTGATCCCGATGCCGGTTCCGGTCGCCGCGGACGAGGATCCCGCCGAAGTGGACGGCGAGGAGCCCGAACCCAACTGGGTGCTGCCCAGCCTCGACCTTTTGGACTCGGCTCAGGGCAAGCGGGAGCGGCTCCAGAATGAGATCCGGACCAGGATCAGGACCATAGAGGGCACCCTCGGCAACTTCGGCGTCGAGTCCAAGGTGATGGGCGTCAACGCCGGGCCCACGGTGACCCAGTACGAGCTCCAGCCCGGTCCCGGCGTCCCCGTCCGTCGGGTGCTCGCCTATCAGACCGACCTGTCGCTGGCGTTGGCCGCCCCGATCCGGGTGCAGGCCCCGATTCCGGGCAAGTCCGCGATCGGGATAGAGGTCCCCAACAAGGCGGCTCAGCTGGTGACCCTGAAGGAGATCGTCCAGGCGCCCTCCTTCGGCGAGTTCAAGAGCCGGCTCGCGGTGGCGCTGGGGGCGGATGTGAGCGGGCACCCGGTCCTGGGGGACCTGGCGGCCATGCCCCACCTGCTGATCGCGGGAGCGACCGGCTCCGGCAAGAGCGTCTGCATCAATGCGGTTCTGGCCGGGCTGCTGCTGCAGTCCACTCCCCGCGAGCTCCGCCTCATCCTGGTCGACCCCAAGCGGGTCGAGCTGAGCGGATTCGCGGGGCTGCCGCATCTCTTGGTGCCCGTGGTGGTGGAGCCCGACTCGGCGGTCGCGGCTCTGCGGTGGGCGGTGGTGGAGATGGAGCAGCGCTACAAGCTCTTCGCCGGCCATGGCGCTCGCAACATCACGGTCTTCAACGAGCGGGCGCCCCAGCTGGGGCTGCGCACCCTGCCCAAGATCGTGATCGTGATCGACGAGCTCGCCGACCTCATGATGGTGGCCGCCAGCGAGATCGAGGACCTGATCTGCCGGATCGCCCAGCTGGCCCGGGCGGTCGGGATCCACCTCATCGTGGCGACGCAGCGCCCCTCCGCCGACATAATCACCGGCCTGAT
>JAKABA010000373.1 GCA_021802115.1 bacterium
GGCGGCGCGGCGGCCCCGCCGCCGCGGCGCGCGCCGGCAGGTTGCCGTCTTTTGGATCGGCACCCTCGCCATTCCCGTGAGCCGTGAGGGCGGACCCGTGGTCGCCGTTGCGCTCTCACCATGGTCCGGCCCCGGCTAGGGTTGTTCGAGGTGGATCGCCGAAGCGCACTCCGCCAGCGCTGCCAGGTGCTCTTCGACACCTCCGAAACCGGCTCGCATGGTGCTGATGGCCACATGGGTGGCGCCCGCCTCCCGCCACCCCTGCACCTCCTGGGCCACAGGACCCGCTCCCTCCCTGGTCCAGCTGACCACCCCCTCCATGCCGATGGGGTCCGGGTCCCGGCCGGCTTGGAGCGCTCCCTCTCGGACCAGGGATCTGGCCCGCTCCAGTTCGGGGCCGGGGTCGGCCTGGGGAAACCACCCATCGGCGAGCCGGCCCGCGCGGCGCAGGGCGACCGGACTCGAGCCCCCGAACCAGATCGGGATGGGGCGCTGCCGGGGCGGCGGGGCCAGGCCGGCCGCCGTGACCCGCTCGTACTCCCCTTGGTGGGTGACCGCGGTCTCGGTCCACAGCCGCCGCAGCAGCAGGACCTGCTCCTCCAGCCGGCGGCCCCTGTCCGTGAACGACTTTCCGAGGGCCTCGTACTCGACCGGATTCCAGCCCAGTCCCACCCCCAGCCGGAAGTTCCCCCGGGTCAGGATGTCGACCTCGGCCGCCTGCTTGGCGACCAGGGCCGTCTGTCGCTGGGGCAGGATGATGATGCCGGTGACCAGCTCGAGAGAAGTGATCGCCGCCAGGTAGCCGAACAGAACCATCGGCTCATGGAAGGTGTGGCTGAGGTTGTAGGGCCCGCGGAGCTCACGGTGGACCGCCGGGTCGGCTCCGAGCACGTGGTCATAGGCGAGGATGTGCCCAAAGCCCAGCTCCTCCACCCCGCGGGCATAGGCGGTTATCGCCGCCGGATCCGCTCCGATCTCGGTCTGCGGCAGGACGACTCCGACTCTCACCCGATGCCCTCAGTCACGGCTGGTGGATCCGGGACCGCCGCCCCACGGCACCCGAAGATGGGGAAACCCGGGTGGCCGCGGTGAAAGTTCGCCATCCCCCCGAGCCGCCGGCCAAATTGGCATCCTGAGCTCCTCCCTGCAGACGGCGGCGGGGCCGCCCCGGCGTTCAATGATCCCAGGGAGGGGGCTGGTCCCACCCAGCCCACGGGGCCTGGGCGAGCTCGGTTGGGCAATCATCCTTCCTGTCGAGTTCCGAAACGGGCTCGCCGGCATGGGCACGCTCGAATCGACCAACGGCCGACCGTGACCGGCTCAGGTGCCCTGGAGGCCGAAGTAGGCTCGCCTCAGGGAGTCGTCGGCCTCCAGCTCGTCGACGGTGCCCTGGAAGCGGCGGCGCCCGCCCTCGATGACGTACACCCGCTGGGCCAGCGCCAGGAACTTCATGTTCTGCTCCACCACCAGCAGGGCCGGCCCAGCCTGGCGCAGGGTGTTCGCCAACGCCTCCACCACGCTGCTCACGTACACGGGGGAGAGCCCGGCCGAGGGCTCGTCCAGCACCAGCAGCCGTGGTTCGGCGACCAGTGCCTTGGCCACTCCCACCATCTTGCGCTGGCCACCGCTCAACTTCCAGGCGGGACCGCGGCGGTTGCGAGCCACCTCGGGGAACAGCTCGCACAGCTCATCGATCCGGCGCCGCACCCGGCCGCGAGGCAGGCTGTAGCCACCCATCAGCAGGTTCTCCTCCACGGAGAGCTCGGGGAAGATGCCGACCTCGCTCATGTAGGCGATGCCCGCGCGCACCCGCTGGCTGGTGCGCATGCCCTCGATCCGCCGGCCGAAGTAGGAGATCGAGCCGGTCCGAGCGGGCAGCAGTCCCATCACGGTTCTCAGCAAGGTCGACTTGCCGGCGCCGTTGGGGCCGAGGACGACCACGCTCTCCTCAGCCCCGATCTCGAGGTCGAAGTCCCAGAGGACCTGCAGCGAGCCATAGCCCGCACCGAGCCCCTCCACCTTGAGGCACGTCTCCAGCTGCTCAGGCACCCAGGAACACCTCCACCACCCGCTGGTCCTGGGAGGCCTCCTCGAGGGAGCCGGCGAAGATCGTGGCCCCCGCGTTGAGGACCACCACCCGGTGGGTGACCTGCCTCACGAAGCCCATCAGATGCTCGACCACCAGCAGCGCTCGCCCGGCGGCGGCCAGCCCGCGCAGCAGCTCCGCGGCCCCGTCCAGTTCGTCGTGGCGCATTCCCGCCGCCAGCTCGTCCACCAGCAGGACGTCGGGTCCGGTGGCCAGGGCGCGGGCCAGGTCGAGACGCTTCTGCTCGCTGGAGTTGAGGCTCTCGGCCACCAGGTTGCCCTTGCCCCCCAGCCCGCAGAGTTGGAGGATCTCGTCCTCACTCTGGCCGGGGTTGCGGCCGTGCCGAAGCGCCACCGAGACGTTCTCCCTGAGCGTGAGCGATCGGAAGGGGCGGGGGGTTTGGAAGGTGCGGTTCAGGCCCAGCCGCACCATTCCCTCGGGGGCAGATCCGGTGGCGTCGTGGCCCATAACCTCCACCCGTCCCGCGGTGGGCCGGTAGACCCCGCTGATGACATTGATGAGGGTGGTCTTGCCGGAGCCGTTGGGGCCCAGCAGGCCGACGATCTCACCGCGCCGCAGCTCGAGGTCCACTCCGGCCAGGGCCGGCAGCCCCCCGAAGCTTCGGGTCAACCCGGTGACGCGCAGGGCGGGGCTATCGTCCACGGCGCAGCCTTCTCAGCCGGATGGAGAGCAGCCCGTTGGGCAGGAACAGCACGATCAGGACGATCAGGACGCCGTAGATGAGCTGGAACTCCTGGGGTTGGGAGACCCCGATGTAGTTGTAGACCCCGTAGAGGACGATCGCCCCCAGCAGCGGCCCCAGGACCGTGCCCACGCCACCGAAGAGGGCGAACACGATCGCGAACACGCTGATGGAGAGGTCGAAGACCGCGTCGGGATAGAACACCGAGATCGCCCACGCATAGATCGCTCCCGCCAGCCCCGCCAGGGTGGCGCTGATCAGCCACGCGATGGTTCGTGCCCTCACCACGTTGACCCCGGCCATGCGCGCGGAGAGGGGGTCGGCCCGGATCGCCCGCAGGGACATCCCGAAGTGGGAACGGCGCACCCACACCACACAGAGCATGGCGATCCCGACCAGGATCACGGCGGCGTCGAGGGCGGCCCCCGAGTTGTACACGGAGGCGAGGTT
>JAKABA010000374.1 GCA_021802115.1 bacterium
AGGACTTCCCGTACCTGGCGGCCACCGGCAGCGAATACGACTCCGGAGACTACCCGGGCCTCCTGGAGCGTGCCCTGGAGCTCGCCGACGCCCCGGTGTCCGGCGTGGAGCCAGACTCCGAGACCACGGCCTCCGGAGTGGGGATGGCGGTGGCCGTCGAGTCGAGCGGGAACGGCAACTGGGAGTCGGCTTGTGCCCGCCTGGAGCCCGACGGGCACGTCCTCATCCTGCCCGGCTCCAGCGACCACGGCCAGGGGCACGGGACCACCTTCGCGCAGATCGCCGCGGACGCCCTGGAATTGACGCCGGAGACGGTGGAGGTCAGGTCCGGCGACTCTGCGGAGGTTCCGCCCGGGGTGGGCACCTTCGCAAGCCGCTCGGTCACCGTGGGAGGAGCTGCCGTGCTGGCTGCCGCCAAGCAGCTGCAGGCACACTGCCTGGCCTGGGGCGCGCACCTTCTGGATGTTCCGGAGGAGAAGCTGCAGTGGTCAGCCGGTTCCATCGTGGATCCGGCGAGCGGCCGGGCTCTGAGCCTGGCCGACCTGGCGCAGGCTGCGGCCGCGGGGGCGCCCGGCTTCGACCTTCCCCATCTGAGCGGAGACGGACGCTTCGAGCTCAAGAAGCTCGTCTTCGGCTCCAGCGCCGCCGTGGCCAGGGTGACCGTCGACCTGGAGACCGGGGCGGTCAGGCTGGTGCGGCTGGTGATCGTCGACGATGCCGGCCCGGTCGTCAACCCCCTGCTGGCTGAGGGCCAGGTGGTGGGGTCCTCGATCCAGGGGGTCGCCGCCACCCTGCTGGAGGAGGTCCGCCACGATCCCGAAGGAGTCCCTCTGACGGAGGGCTTCATGAGCTATGAGATTCCCAGCATGCCGGACATCCAGTTCGATCTGATCACGGAGTTCCGCGCCACCCCCTCCCCGCTCAGCCCGCTCGGCACCAAGGGAGTCGCCGAGACCGGGTGCATCGTCGTGCCGGCCGCCGTCGCCAACGCGGTCGCGGACGCGCTCGGGCCTCTGGGGATCGATCCCGGCGACCCTCCGTACACCCCGGAGGCCATCTGGAGGCGGCTCGCAGAGAGCACCGCGCAAGCCCACTGCGCCGAAAGTTGATCCGAAGTGATCAACGGGGCAGCGACTCACTGCCAGGCGAACCGCAAGCGCATGCGCGATTGCCAGCCGCAGGGAGGGCGCCTCAGCAGCAATCGCCCACCGCCTTAGCTACCAGTCCCACTCGCCGGCCTCTTCCCTGCTCACTCAACCACCCTTCATAGGCACTCCCGCGCACTTCGCAGGGAGCAGCTGCCAACCCCACCGGCCGGCAAGTTTGCCTCAGACGGCCTGTGTAACTGCCTCTTGACAAGCTGAAATGAGGCGGTGTTATGGTGGGAGCAGGTTACCGGAGTCAGACGGAGGTGATCGACATGAGAACCGTCTGGAGACTTCTGAGGCAGACGCGGGCGGAGTGATCGGCCCCCCGAGGCCGTGTCACGACGGTGGCCGCGCCACCGCCAGGTTTGCCGGGCCTCGGCGCAGGGCTAACTGACGACACGAATCTAGTCCGGCTTATCCGCCGGACTCGGTGCAAAGCACCGGCAAATATGCGGGCGGGCCATTTGGGCCCGCCCTTCTTTTTTTCTCAGCGAGCTACGTGGGGAGCCCCGGTGGGGGCTGCCGGAGCCGGAACCGCAGCGGCGCGGGGTCCGTCACCCCGATGCGGGGTCCGATCAGGATCTCTTCGTCGGCAACCGCCTCTCCCGCCTCCAGCCAGACGGCTGCACCGCTGCGCCGGCAGAGGTCGAGCCGGTTGTGACGCAGGTCGATCCCCAGCGCGGCGCAGAGACGCGCCGGCCCGTCGAGCCGCCGATCGGGGAGGTACGGGCTCGGGCGGGCTCCCCGCAGCAGCACCGCCTCCGCCCGCCCGCTCGGTCCGGTCACGACGTTGAGGCAGTGATGCATCCCATAGATGAGATAGACGTAGGCGAAGCCGGCAGGGCCGTACATGGGCAGGTTCCGCGGGGTCGGCCCCATCCTTGCGTGGGAGGCGGGGTCGGCCTCACCCAGATAGGCCTCCGTCTCGCAGATCTGGACCGCCCTGGTGGTGCCGTCGCTCCGGTGCACCAGCCAGCAGCCCAGCAGCGCCCTGGCCACGACCGGGCTGGAACGGGCGAAGAACGTGCGGCCGAGGCGCGGGCGGCTGTGGCGAGCGGTGGGACCCGAGGTGCCCGGCATCTCAGCGGACCCGGGCTCCAGACACCTCCTGGAGAATCGCGCCGACCCGCTCCCTGAGCTCCACTCCCTCACGGTGGGTGAGGGTGCGCCTGGAGTCGCGGAAGATCAGCCTGAAGGTCCAGCTCTTCAGCCCGGTGGCGAGCGGCATCCCCCGATACTCGTCCAGCACCCGGATCGCTTCCAGCTCCTCCGGGCCCGAGGCCGCGATGGCGGCCATCGCATCCCCTAGCGGGGCGCTCTCGGGAACGGTGACCGCGAGGTCGAGGATGAGGGCGGGGGTCGCCGACAGCTCCCGCGCCCGGCCCGGCCTGCCGCCCGCGAGCAGCCAGCCGTCCACCCTCAGCTCCGCCGCCACCACCCGCCCCCGGAGGTCCAGCGCGGCGCAGGAACGCGGGTCCAGCTCTCCCACCACGCCCCGCACCTCACCACCGCTCATCACCTCCGCGCAGCGCACCGGGTGAAAGCCGGGGTGGACGGCCGACCTGAAGGTGGTGTCATCGAGACTGAGCCGGTCGCCCAGGGCCTGACAGACCCTGATCAGGTGCCGCAGCGCAGCGGCACTCTCGGCCGCGTCGGCCGCGATCCAGTGGTCCACCATCGCCAGCAGCTCCGGCTCCTGGGGCCGGCCGGCGGTGGCGGGAGACCAGAAGGCCCGGCCCTGCTCGAAGAGGCGCGTCCGTTCCGCCCCTCTAGCCTGGTTGAGCTGACAGCTGGCGAGCAGGCCCGGCAGCAGGGAGACCCGTAGGCCCTCCAGCGCCGCCGAGAGCGGGTTGGCTATCCGCTGCATCGGCTGGCCCTGGCCGAGCCCAACAACCGGACTGGGCCGGGTGGGGTCGGACAGGCTGAGGGTGATGCACTCCGTGTAGCCCGCACCCAGCAGCAGCTCGCTCGCCAACCGGGCCGGGGCGGTACCCTCCTGGTCGACCGGAGGCTGGCGCAGGGCCGGCAGGGTCGATGGCAGGCGGTCGTACCCCAGAATCCGTCCGACCTCCTCCACCAG
Organism: bacterium; assembly: GCA_021802115.1. The sequence goes on from JAKABA010000374.1 coordinate 3,229, forward strand.
GTCCACCGGG
>JAKABA010000375.1 GCA_021802115.1 bacterium
GGGTGCTGGTGCTGGGCCCGGTGATCACCCTGGTGTCACATCTCTCCTTGGGCGCGATCGCTAGCGCGCTCAGCCAGCCGGGAGCGCTGCAGCCCCTGCAGGTCTCGGTCGAGGCCTCGGCGCTGGCGGTGGCGGTCATCCTCCTGCTGGGAACCCCGCTCGCCTACATGCTGGCACGTGGCCGCCTGCCCTGGGGCCGGGCGTGGGAGGCGGGGCTGCTGCTGCCGCTGCTCACGCCGCCGCTGGTGATCGGCCTGTTGCTGGTGTTCATGATCGGTCCGGCCACCCCCGTCGGCCATCTCCTGGCGGGGATTCACCTCACCGCGGCGGACACCTTCTTCGCCCTGGTGGTCGCCGAAATCTACGAGGCGGTCCCCTATTACGTGCTCGGCGCCGAGGCCGCCTTCGCCGCGGTGGACCCGGATCTGGAGCGCGCCGCCAGCCTCCTGGGTGACCGCTCCCCGCGCACCTGGCGGCGGGTGACCCTGCCCCTGGCCGCTCCCGGCCTGGCCTCCGCCCTGGCGGTGACGTGGGCTCGGGCCATGGGCGCGTTTGGGGCGGTCCTGATCATCGCCTACCATCCTTTCGGCCTGCCCCTGCAAATCTGGACGACGCTGCAGGAGACCGGCCTCTATTCCGCCCTCCCATACGCGCTGGTGCTGCTACTGGTAGCCTTGCCGCTGCCGCTGCTGGCCTATCTGTGGAGCTCGCATGCTCGCCGCCGACTTTGAGGTGTCACGCCGTGACTTCCCGGTCTCGGCCGCCATGCAGCTGGGCCCGGGGGAGCGGCTGGCGCTGCTGGGAGCCTCCGGGGCCGGCAAGACGACCATCCTCGAGGCCCTGGCCGGCTTCGTCCCCCTCTCGGCCGGGGAGATCTGGATGGCCGGGCGCCTGCTGTCGCGAGCAGGGTCGCGGCCGGTGCTGCCCCGCGACCGTGGGGTGGCCCTGGTGGGGGGGAGCGCGGCCCTCTTCCCACATCTGACCGTGATCCAGAACATCTGCTATTCCCCCCGGGCCACCTTGGCGACGGGCCGGCGCCACGCGGTCGCCCTGGGCCTGGGGGGCCGGCTGCTGGACAGCCGTCCAGCCGGCCTGTCGGAGGGGGAGCGCCGGCGGGTGGCGCTGGCGCGGGCGCTCGCCGCGGGCTGCCGGACGCTGTGCCTGGACGAGCCCTTTGCCGCGCTGGACCGTCCGCTGGCCGAGGAGCTGCTGGCGCTGGTGCGGGAGCTGACGCAGGCGCTCCCAGCCGGAGCCATCCTGGTCACCCACCGGCTGGAGGAGGCGCAGGCGTTCGCGGACGAGATCGCGGTCTTGGACCACGGGCGGGTGGCTCAGGTCGGGCACGCCCTGGAGCTGCTGCGCCATCCGCAGACCCCGGAGGTGGCCAGGATGATGGGGTACCGCGGTTGGCTGCGCTCAAAGGACAGGACTCTGCCCATCCACCCGGACCTCAGCCGCATCGACGGGTCGGGAGGGCTGCGGGTCAGCTGCCGGGTTGTGAGCTGCCGCCCCTTCGGTGGGCGCTTCGATCTCGAGCTTCTGGCGCAGGCGGGATGGACGGGCCGGGTGCACCTCCACCACCACCACCCCATCGAGGTGGGCGCCGAGGTCGAGGTGGTCACCCCCGACCCCGTCACCATGCCGGCCGCAGCGGGCTCCCATGCCACCCATTGACATCGCGCTCGGGCGGCGGGTCCGGCTCGCTCGGCTGGCGCAGGGCATGTCGCAGACGGAGCTGGCGTCCAGGTGCGGGGTCAGTCGCCAGGCGGTCGCCGGCATCGAGGCGGGAGAGTGGACCCCCTCTCTCAAGGTGGCGCTCCGCCTGGGGGAAGCGCTCCAGCGCAGCGTGGAACAGCTCTTTGGAGACGCTGAGCTTGACCGCGAGCTCCGGGTTCAGGAGTTGGACGAGCCCGCAGGACCCTCGGGCCGGGCTCTGCTGGCGGAGGTGTTCGGGAGATTGGTGGCGGTCCCCCAGGAGGGGTCGCTGGCGGCGGTGGCGGGGTTCGGTCCCGCCAGCTGTCGCCTGCAGGGAGCGGGTTCGGCGCGCGGCGCGGTTCCCCACGACCGGTGCCTGCTGGTGGCCGGCTGCGACCCCGCCCTGCCGCTGCTGGCCGAGGGGCTGGCCGCGACCGGCTCCGAGCTGCGCCTGATCTGGTGGCCGTGCGGCAGCGGTCGCGCGCTGGCGCTGATGCGGGCTGGTCTGGTCCACGCGGCGGGGGTGCACGCGCAGACCGGTTGCCTGCCCGCCCACGCCGGCCAGGCCGCCTTCGGGTTCGCCGGCTGGAGGGAGGGGATCGCCCACCGCCGGGACCAGCCGGTGGCGAGCCTGGGTGAGGCCCTCGACCGTGGGCTCCGGCTGGCGAACCGCGAGGAGGGATCCGAGGCCCGCCAACTCCTCGATCGCCACCTGCAGGGACTGGGAGCACGAGCCGTCCCCGGCTACGAGAGCCACTACCGGGGCCACCTGCCCGTGGCCTCCGCCATCGCCGATTACGGTGCCGACTTCGGGGTTGCGACCGAGCCTGCCGCCCTCGCCCTGGGGCTTGGATTCATCGGACTGTCGGAGGAAACGTCGTTCCTCCTGGTCGCGGATGACCGGCTCGGCAGCGGGGAGCTGACCGCCCTGCTCAACGCGCTCGCACACCCCCTCCTGGAGCGGCAGCTGTCGTCGCTGCCCGGTTACGACACGTCCATCCTGGGGGCCAGTCTCTGAGCTACCGCCCACGACTCTGAGACGGCCCGCGACCGGTGCCCTGCAGAGACCGGGGGACCGCCTTCGGATAGGATGGATCGGGGAGGCGCCTTGGGTGCGGCCGGGCTGGCGCCCTCGATGCAACTCGGATTCTCGGAGGTGGTGCGCACATGCTCATGCCGTATCGGCGCCTCGGTCGCGCGGGTCTCAAGCTCAGCCTGCTCTCCCTGGGCTCCTGGGTCACGTTCGGGAACCAGATGGACGAGGACCTGGCGCTGGCCTGCATGCAGGCGGCGTACGACGCCGGGGTGAACTTCTTCGACAACGCCGAGGTCTATGCCGGTGGCGAGTCCGAGCGGATCATGGGGCGGGTGCTGGCCCGGGCCGGCTGGCCCCGCCGCTCCTATGTGATCTCCACCAAGTTCTACTGGGGCCTCCATGAAGGGGTGAACCAGCAGAACACCTTGAATCGCAAGTACCTGCTCCAGGCGATGGGCGAGTCCTTGGAGCGCTTCCAGCTCGATTTCGTGGACCTGGTCTTCTG
>JAKABA010000067.1 GCA_021802115.1 bacterium
CCTGACGAAGTGGCTGGGTGAGATCTTGAAAACCGCTAATGCTGCAAGGCATTCCGGGGTTCGAATCCCCGTCCCTCCGCCAATAATGCCCCCTGAGTCCAATTCTGGGGCGGTAGGCAGAGACTCCTATTAACTTCTCGTACTCGGCTGCTCGATAGCGTAGAGGCTATTCGAGATTTGGCGCCTCTAGGTGCTGCCTTTGGAGAGGCTCTAAGAGAATATGGAGAGCCTGCGACCACCCGACTTGCCCGGTCCATGGCGAACGCGGCATGGAGGACGGTGGTTCGCCATGCATTTGAGTTCATCGGCTGGGCGCCCACTCATCTGGGATGGAGCAGGCCAGAGGACTCCGGCCTCCTCCAGCCCAGGCTGCGGCCATTCATCCGCAGCTCGACGCCAACGCCCGCTTGTGTTTGCGGGGCAACGCTTCTAGGATGGGCGAATGGTCGGTTTACGCTCGACAGAAGTGGGCGGCTGGATCGGCTCGGGCGTCGCTGCGGCTACCTGCGTCTGGGGTGGCATCGTGGAGTTCGTCGTCCCATGAGCATCTGGGCTATTCTTGTCCCCTTTCTGATCGGCGTGGTCGGGGCGGAGATCTCCAAGAGGCGACATCGGAAGTACAACCATAACTAAGGCCCCAGTTTTGGGCAGATAGTTACTGGGGGCTACTCGCCCGCTCCGCGCACAATATGGAACTCATAGGTGATATTGCAGGATGCATAGCAATCGTGCTCGCGAGTCTAGTCTCATCTTTGTGATCTGCTTTGCCAGTGTTGCTCCCTTGGTGGGAGTGATGGTGGGTCTGCGCGCCGGTTGCGGTGTTCGGGCTACCTGCGGGCTGACTCAGCCTGCTTCGCCGTCTTCTTAGTGGTCTAACTTGGTGGTCGGCTTGGCGAGCTTCTGGTTGCTGACGAGGCACGGTCCCACCCCTGCACCCCGGGTGCGCCGCCTGCTGCGCCAGTAAAAGTAGGCTCGGAGATCGCAGCTCCGCCCGCCTGCCGCGCCTGGTTTGCTGGGGATTTAGTGAAGAGGCTCTCGACGGGCTTCAGTGGAGGGCGCTTACTCTTGTCGGCCACCAATGGTTCCTTTGACCTGGCCTCTGGCAAGGTCAAAATTGCCACCCCAGAATTGGACGCAGGGGCAATTAGGATCTCGATTGGAGCCTCGATGCCGAGCGGATTGGACGCCATCCAGATGCGCTTGGCGGCAACCCAGCGCGCCACATGGCCGCAGAGCTGAGTCGCCTTTCCCGCTGGGCGGAAGGATCCCCGTCGACCCACGGCGTCTGGGCGCGGTCCGAACAAGCGGACTGCCCTCGAAGGCATAGCCGATCTTTCAGAAGCGTCTGGCAGAGGCCCCCCAAGCACTTCCGCCTTGGGTACGAACTGGACGCCAGGTGCTCGCCAGAGGATGTCCCACCTCATGAGGTCCAGAGTCTGGAGGCGGCTGGCGGTGCGACTGTTCAGGCGTTGACCGCGGAATTCCAGAGGCCCATGCGTTCCTCGACGTATTCTGCGTCTGCCAGCCAGATCGCTCCGTGCCCCTCAGACCAGAGTCGGCTCCATGGCTGACGCCCGGACCTGTGGCCCTGTCTGAGGAGGTTGTACATGGAGCGGATTCTGGGGACGAGCAACGCCACGAACTCCTGGCGGTCTCTGTCGGCTAGCCCGTAGCCGTCAACCAGGCTGGCGAGTCTATGGGCGGCCTCAAGATCGGTGACCGAGGAGCCCGCGCCGAGCGGCACAAAGCCGTGCGCCGCATAGGCGAGGTCCCAGAGCCGCGATCCTGGGCCGGCTCCGTCCCAATCGATGAACACGAGGCCGGACGGGCTGCGCACCAGATTCCAAGGGGCGAGGTCGTGATGGCAGATCAGATCCTCGCGGTCAGGACGAATGGCAACGTTCCACACGAATCCAGGCGGAGGCGTGAACGAGCTGATGGCATCGTGGAAGTCGCGGATCTCCCTGCCGGTGTCGGCCAGGCGCTCCCGGTCCAGGTCGGATGGATTCGGATCTACGAATCCAGCGATGAAGGAGAGGACCTGCCTCCCCGCTTGGTCGTACCCGAGAGCCCGCGGCGCTCCCTCATATCCGGCCCGCTCCAGATGCAAGAGGAGGGCGTCCACGCTCGACGACCACGGGCCTGCCGGGCGGTGCACGGTGTCACCCACGCGCACCACCCCGGCAGCAACGTTGCCGCCGTAGAGGGGCTGTTCAGTAGGCTTGGGATACACCGTCCAAGAGTGTAGACAGAGCCTCTTCATCGGCGGCAGGGCTCACCCTTCCTCCGGTCGGGTCGGGTCGGGTCGGGGTGGCCCCTGAATGTCGCCAACCTGGGACTCGCTGTCAGAGTCGGTCGCTTGGCCTGTGCGAGACTCCGACCGTGATTCGAGCTATGTCGGGGTGGCGGAGTCGGTTAGGGCCACTTCGACAACGAGACTTTCGCATCCTGTTCGGAGCCCGGTCGCTGGCCTCGATTGGCACATCCATGACCCCGATTGCGATCACCTTCGCGGTCTTGGAGGGACTGGGCTCGGCGGCGGCACTCGGGGCGGTGCTGGCGGGCGGAACGGTGGTGGAGATCGTCCTGGTGCTATTTGGCGGCGCATCCTCGGACCGCATCCCGCGTCGAACCGTGGTGATTGTGAGCGACGTCACCCGGGCGCTGGCCCTCCTCTGCACAGGCGCTCTGCTCCTGACAAGGCACGGTTCAATCTGGGAGCTCGCCATCGCGTATGCCCTGGTCGGTGCCTCGACCGCGTTCTTCCATCCAGCCATGACCGGGCTGATCCCAGAGACCGTGTCGCCGCAACACCTCCAGGCGGCCAATGCCCTGCGCGGCCTCTACATATCATTGAGTTCAGTCATCGGGCCGGCGCTCGCCGGCCTTGCGGTGGCGCTGGGTTCACCGGGTTGGGCTGTGCTCAGCGCTGGCGTTACTTACGCTATCTCCTCTGTTCTCCTCTTGCGCATGAACGCTGGGAGGACCCCGGCGGCCGCGCCGTCGCCCTTGTTGCACCAGCTTCGAGCGGGATGGAAGGAGTTCTCTTCCCGGAGCTGGCTATGGAGCGTGGTCAGCCAAGCTTCGCTTTGGCACTTGCTGGTGTGGGCTCCGTTTTTCATCGCCGGCCCTATATTGGCGATCGCTCATCTCGGTGGCGCTTCCACTTGGGCTTGGATGCAGAGCCTGGGCGGCGCGGGAGCGATCTTGGGCTCGATCCTGGGCATGCGCCTCCGGCCACGCCGCCCTCTGATAGTTGCGCTCGCTGGAATGCTGGGGTTTGTGCCGGTGCCGGTGGTGCTCTCCGCTCAAGCTCCGGTGGCCGCGGTCCTGATCGTCTCACCACTCATCGGGTTGGGCCCGGCGCTGTTCACAGTCATCTGGGACACCAGCATTCAGCGCGACGTGCCATCGCACGTCCTATCCCAGGTCAGCTCCTACGACTACTTCGGATCCGTCGCCATCCTGCCGATCGGGTACGCCGTTGCCGGGCCCCTGGTGATCGCGATCGGGCCACGGGCCATGCTGTGGGGGGCAGCGGCGGCCGCGCTGGTGTTGCCTCTGGCCAACTTGGGGGTCCGCGGGGTCCGGCGGTTTGGTACGCCGCCCCTCAAGGTGGTTCCCGACCCAGGGAGGAGCTGATCTTACAGCCGTGTCAGGGCTTCGCCGCCCCGGTATCTAACCACGGACGGGTCTAGGGTCGAGCCCTCGCCGCGATCATTGGTCTGGGGAGCCTCGCCTGAACCGACTCATCCCCGAGCGGGCCGACCAAGCCGGGGCACCCCGCTCCCGGCTCTCCAGCTCACCCGGGCTGAAAGCTGGTGAGTCTGCCCTTCGTGCATGTGTACCCGTACGTGGTGGCGCCGATGGTCACGTGCCCAGCCGATTGCTGGGAGGAAACCGAGGTCCCGCTGCTGGTCATCGGGCTGCTGCCGCCGCCAGACCCGAACAGAGTCCATACCGGAACACTGCTCTCCACGCCGCCCGGAAGGCACTCGACGACAGGCCCGCTGATGGACAGTGCGCTGAGGGGGATGAGGCCGACGGAGAGAAGAATGCCTGCTCCAACCACGAGGTGCCGTCGGACCAAGGGCCGGTGCACGGAGAGCCGCAGGCGGACCACCAAGCAGGCGATGCCAGCAAGAAGAAGGCCCAGCCCGACCGAGAATATCGTGAGCAATCCCCACAAGAGGAGCTCCGCCGTCAGGACCGTCAACCAGGCTCGTAGTCCTCTACCGCCTCGGCTGGCAGCTCCCGCACCAACTAGCGTCAGCGCACCACAGAAGGAAGCGATGGCCACCACCCAGATGGGCATTGCGTAATTGGGCTCCCGCCACTCCTGGCCAATGACGACTGCGGTCCGTGCGGCGAAGGCGATCGCCAACAGCCCGAGGGCTACCGAGACGAGTCGAGCCGTCTGAGCCTTCTCCCGGCCGCCAGCCGTCACTTGGAATACCTCACTACAGGGATCCCCTACCTGTGTCCAGGTGTCGACCTCGCATCCAATGGCGCCTGGCCATCTCGGACCCTATCACAAGGGGGACGCGGGCAGGCCCCGTATGTTGGTGTCCACAGCGGGACCCGATCTGGCCGTGAGGCGGGCGAGAAGGAACCACACCAGTTGGAGCGGCTCGACGCCACAGTTGCCCATGCGGCTGCCATGCTGCGACAGGCTGAGGCCGAGATCCTCGCCTGCCTCGCCCTTCATCGGGAACACCGCGGCCTCATGCGTTCAGCCAACGCAACCGAGCCCGTCGATGCCGCGGTGGATCCCAGAGCCAAGGTGTCGGAGCCCTTCCCCAACTCAGGCTCGCTGCTCCGGCTGGCCATCGCCGACCTCCTAGAGCAGCACGATGGTCCGCGCCACAGCGTGCGAGCCTCTTAGTTGCGGCTTCGAGGCGACCTCTCAAACGCCTCGCCCACCCTCTCTTTACCGCAGCGCTGGCTGCCTGATGAACTGCCCCAAATCCCTTGCTCCAAGTTTCCCCCGGGGGAAGGGACTGGAATGGCTCCTGGTCTCAGGATCGCCCTACTCAGGTGGCCAGTGGCCCTGCGCGACACTGTCGCCGGGCGTCACGCCAGGCTCACCGGTGGAGCGGCTCGCCGCCTCCGCCAAGATATCGGAGGCTAGCTCAAACGCACCAATCAATCCTTGGTCATCGTCAAGTTGGGCTCGCTCAATTCGGCAATCCTGCCGTACTCTCTCAAAGCTCCCCTGCGCCACACCAGACACCATGCGGTCCCAGAAGTGGGCACCGGCGCCCAAGACTCCGCCGCCTACTGCGATCATCTCTAGGTTGAGCAAGTTGACCAGTCCACCGAGTGCGAGACCCAGGTGACGGGCCGCGGCGTCCAGCACTGCTTGGGCGAACTGGTCCCCAGCGGCGGCGGCGAAGCCTACGTCAGCCGTGCTAGCCGCTGCGGCATCCCGCGCAATCGCACGCCCGGAGGCCACCGCGTCGAGACATCCACGATTTCCGCAATCGCATAGGGGCCCGTCCGGGGCCACGACGACGTGACCGAACTCGCCTGATCCCCCGGTCCCCCCCCGATAGATGCGGTTGTGGAGGATGAGGCCTGCGCCAATTCCAGTGCTCACCGTGATATAGGCAAAGTTGGCTACACCGCGTCCTGCCCCACGGCGATGTTCGCCAAGCGCTGCCAGGGTCGCGTCGTGTTCCACCAGGCAACGACATCCCAGGTTCGCCTCCAGGAGCTCTCGAAGTGGGACCTCATACCAGCCGGGGAGATTGGACGCCGCGTGGACGACTCCCGCCGCCGGGTCCACCGGGCCTGGTACACCGATGGCGACTGTCATCGGACCTGTCTCCGCGTCCAACGTAGGCATGCTCACTTCGCGAACCAGGGAGCCGATTTGACGCACCAGCAGCTGAGGGCCGCCTCCATGTTGGGTCCTCTCGGTGGCCCTTCGGGCAATTAAGCCATTTGCTGCAAACTGCCCTGCCCGCACCCAGGTCCCACCTAGGTCGACGCCAACGACTCGGCCGCCGTCCGTGGGGCGGGATGGCGTCGTGAAAGCTGGCCGCCGTACCGGCCGGGCTCCGATACGCTCATCGAGCGGCCGTGTCAGGGTTCCCACATCCAATCAGCCTCGGCCACCAACATTTGTACCATCCGATCGTCCCGTCCGGAGCCCCAGCGATCCATCACTCCCCTCTCGAGCCAGCGCGGACCGTCCAAGGCGATCGGGGCCCTGGTCAATCGAGATCCTGTACGCCACTTCTGGCCCCTTGACAAATCGAGTCTGAGTTTCTCAGAATACGCTCACTTCCGATCAGGCAATACTGATCGTGATAGATCACTTGGGGGACAGGATGATTATGGAGATACGAGGTCCGTCCGGGCATTTGGTCGATATCGATCAGCTTCGTACGAGCGCCCCTAGCCGGTCGTTGAGGCGACTGAGTGAGGTGTCTCCAGGTCATGGCCCCAGCCACCCCGGGAGTCGAGATGGGGCGGACGACCCGGTCGTCTACGAGGTCTTCGAGTGGACCACTGGATCGACCCCGACGGATCTGCTCTGTGCAGTCACGGTGCTGTACAGCAGTCCGGACCCAGAGCAGCCCTTCCACACTCGAGGGCACTTTCACCGAGATCCCGACGGAGGGGAACTAGTGGTTGGCTTGGAGGGCACAGGACGCCTCCACCTGCTCTCGCGGCAGGGAGAGGTTCGGCAGGTGGCCATCGACCCGCTCACTTGGGCGCAGGTGCCACCCGGTTGGGCCCACCGGGTATCCAACCTCGGGCCCGTTCCGCTGGTCTTTCTGTCCAGTTGCAGCGTCGTGGTCGGTCACGACTACGAGGGAGTGCCCAAGGAGCCTTGGGTGGACGAATTGTTGGGGAGGGACACATGAGCGCGGACATAACTCCACCTGGCGGTACCCTGGCCACGGACTCCCTGGGGATGCCTCAGGTGATCTTCCAGTCCATTTCCAACATGGCCCCCGGGCTATCGGTGGTCGCGGGCCTAACCGGTGTCGCCGCCTTCGCCGGGGGTGCTATGCCATTGGCGCTGGTCCTGGGCGTCCTACTGGCCGCCCTGCTGGTGATTCCGGTTATCCAGTACGCGCGCCGGGTCGCCAGCGCGGGCGGTTACTACACTTATGTGACACGCGGCCTCAACCCCCGGGCGGGTCTGTACACCGGTTGGATTTATCTTCTCTATGAGGCCGCCAGCCTGGCCGGCACCGTGCTCTTCTTCGGCTACTTGTTGCCGGGCTTGCTCCATATTGACTTCGGTATGCATGTGGCCAATTGGATGTGGTGGCCCGCCGCGATGATTTCAGCTGGCTTCATCTGGTTCATGTCTTACCGGGGTATCCGCATCTCCCTCAACTACTCATACGTTATGGGAGGACTTGAGGTCCTCATCTTCGTAGTGGTCGCGATTTGGTTACTCGCCCTGCACGCTCACCAGAGCAGTGGGGTCGTCTTCACTCCCAAATTGTCCCCTACGGGTCTGGGTGGGGTAGCTCTAGGGGTGATCTTCTCCTTCCTCAGCCTGACCGGCTTTGGTGCCGCGGTGACACTCGGAGAAGAAGCTCGCAATCCCCTCAAGACAATCACGCGTTCCGTGATCATCGCGATTGTCGGCATCGGTGCCTTCTACATCTTCCTTGGCTTCGTGTCGGTGGTGGCTTGGGGCCCCCACCACATGTCAACCTACGCGGCCTCCACCGTGCCGTTCGTGACCTTGGTGCAGCACAATCTCAGTTCGGTGTGGGTGTGGCTGCTGACCATCCTGACGCTCAATGGTAGCCTGGCCTGTGCCCTCGCCATCCACAATGCCCAAGCACGGATGCTCTTCTCCTTGGGGCGAGACAGCCTCATCATTCCCCGACCTCTGGGCGTAACCCATCCCGAGTACCAGACGCCCTACCGTGCCATCCACCTGTCCGCTATCGTCACGGTGGTCGGCGTGAGTATCGCTGGTGTCCTGCTCGGCCCCCTAGAGGGGTTCTTCCTGTTCGGCACGATTGCCACTCTGGGCGCGTTGGCGGTGCACTTCGCAGTCAATGTCAGCGTCCCTGCCTACTTTCGCAAGATCCACTCGTTCAGCTTCTTCCTTCACTTCGTCATCCCCATTCTCGGTGCGCTCCTAATCCTCCTTCCGATCTACTTCTCCGTGGTTCCCCTGCCAGCTTTCCCGGTGATGGTGGCTCCATTTGTGGCACTGGTCTGGCTCGTGGCGGGCGTATTCGTGGTGCGCTCGGTGGGCCGCCGCCACCCCGAGCTGCTGGCGCGAGCAGGTATGCTGAGCGCGGCTGATCGGGCCGCCGACAGTCAATCCTAGAGCGGCAGGCCAGCCCGCATGGGCTGGCCTGCCCGCAGTGCGTTAACCCGCGGAGACGACGGCCATGGGACGTGATGTGCCTCTCGAGGAGGGTGCCGCTCAGCTCAAGGGGGAGCGGCACCTTAGCATCTTGTCGGTCTTGGAGAACCAAGGCCGGGCAGAGGTGCGCCAGCTGAGCCAGTTGCTGGGCGTGTCGGAGGTCACCATTCGGCGCGATCTGCGCGAGCTCGACCGGCAGGGTGTCTTGGTCAACGTCCGGGGCGGAGCCCTGGTGAGTCGAGGCACCGGGTTCGAAGTTCCATACGCGGCCAAGCTGGGAGAGCACAAGGACGAGAAGGTTCGGATTGCTCGGGCGGCTTGCGAGCGCTGCCAACCAGGGGAGACGGTCTTGCTCGACGCGGGCACCACCGTCGGCGCGATGGCCGCTCATTTGCCCAATAGTCAGCTGACGGTCATCAGCAACGCCCTCAACGTGATCAACATTCTGGCCAGACGCGGGTCGGTACCATTTTTGGTGATCGGTGGAGAATTCCGCGCCGTTTCTCAGGCCTTCCTCGGCCCAAGGGCGGTGGAGGCCCTGTCGGTGCTGCGAATCGACGTCGCCTTCGTCGGTACTGAGGGCGTCAGCGCCGACCTCGGCCTGCAGGTGCCAGATAGCAGTGACGCCTCCTACAAGCAAGCGATCGTGCGGGCAGCACGAAAGGTTGTGGTGTTGGCCGATCACAGCAAGTTCGAGGTAGAGCGCTTGTTCACCTTTGCCGGCTGGGAAGAAATCGAGGAAGTCATCACCGGCAGCGAGACCCCGGCGCACCATGTGGACGCCCTGCGAGCCATGGGAGTTAAGCTGACCGCGGTGTAGGCGGCCCCTGTGTGGCCCGGGTAGTCTCAGGTTCTTCATGGGCCATCCGGTCACCCCTGGATTTGTGCCGCTCGAAGGATTCGGCGCTGGCGTGGCGGCAGCCAGGTGGGGGCCGCCAAGGCGGAGGACCGGATCGCCCTTGTTGCGGGCCGGTGAATCGCGGCCAGGTCGGCCAGCCTACGGGACGGCTCCTTCACGAGTGCGACGCCGGGACCGAGCTCGGTGCTCCGCTTCGACCAGCTGGGATCCATCCGCCGCCAGCGCTTGGATTCAGCCCCCACGCTTGGCGTGGCTCGGTGGGTGACGGCAGATCGCGGTCAGATGGGCTTGCCGATAGCCCCATCCACAGTTCTCCAGTTCACTTGAGGGCCACTTGGCGCAATCGGTGCTACTGTGCCCGGATGGCTGACCAGTGGGACATCGCGCCTAGGTGACCGTAAGCTCGAGGGCGATCGAACCACAGCTCCCTCGTGCTCAGGTGGCAGGCAACAGGAACGATGTCTCCGAGCGCACGATCCCTGGCGAGGGTCGCCGGCGCCCCCGCGAACAGGACTTCCTCCGGGCTGCGGTCGCCACTTCCCAGGACCTGGTCGTCGGCTGCGACGCTGCAGGGACCATCACCATGGCGAACTCGGCGCTGAGGCGGTTCGCCGGCCTGGCCATGGCCGGCCCACCCCCCAGGCGCTGGGGAGCCTACGGGATCGCCAGCGTCTCCCCCGACCCCGATCTCCGTGGAGAGGCCACGGTCCTGATGCGGGTTCTTGGTGGCGAGACGGTGACGGATCTTGAGGTCACTCTCCAGTCCACGACCGGCGTCCGCCGCGTCATGTCCGCCTCCGGGCAACAACTGACCAGCGTCACCGGCGTGGTGCTTGGGGCGGTGGTGGTGTGGCGTGAGCGTCTTCACCACGGCGGGCTTTCCGCCCACCATTCGTTCCATAGTCTCCATGATTCGCTGACCCGGCTGCCCAACCGTGATCTATTCCTTGAGTACCTGACGAGCGCCCTCGCGCGCACCTCGGCCCACCACGATGCCCTCGCAGTGCTGGCGATCAACCTTGACCACTTCTCGCTTCTCTCCAACCGCCTCGGCCAGAGTGCCGGAGACCAGGTGCTGGTTCAGGTCGCGAGGAGGCTGACCGATACGCTCCAGCCGTACGACCACGCGTCGGGCACGCGGGGTATCGCGGCCAGGTTGGGCGGCGACCAGTTCCTCCTTCTTCGCGAAGGCATCGCCGACGACGTTGCCGCGGAGACCACCGCCGGCCGGGTGCAAATCGCCCTGCGCGCGCCGATGCAGGTGGCGGGCACCACCTTGGCCATCACGGCTGGCATCGGGATCGCGCTGGCGGCCGATCCCACCAAGAACCCCGAGGCGCTGATCCTTGAGGCCCAGACCGCGATGCGTGCCGCCAATCTGGTGGGAGGAGACCGCCACCAGCACTTCGCGCCCGAGATGCAAGCCCGTCTGCAGGCGCGGATGGACAACGAAGACGCCCTGCGTGACGCCCTCGACAGGGGAGAGTTGCGGGTGGCATACCAGCCCAAGATTTCGCTGTTGACTGACACCATCAGCGGCGTCGAGGCGCTGGTGCGGTGGCAGCACCCCGTTCGAGGCATGATCCCGCCCATGGATTTCATTCCGGCTGCCGAGGAATCCGGCCTTATCGTGCCGATTGGGCGTTGGGTCATGGAGCAGGCGTGCCGGGACGCCAAGCAGTGGGCGACGGCCCTGCCTGCACTGGAGCCCCTCTCCGTCGCCGTGAACGTCTCTCCGCGGCAGTTCGAACCCGGGCTGGCGGAGGAGTTTCACACCATCATCAAGCAGTCCGGGTTCGATCCCGCCAAGCTCTGCATCGAGGTGACCGAGGGCGTACTCATGCAGGACGCTGAGCTGGCCGTCGCCGTTTTGGGGAAGCTGAAGTCGATTGGGGTCCGGATCTCCATCGATGACTTCGGAACCGGGTTTTCTTCGCTCGCCTACCTGAAGCGCTTCCCGCTCGACGAACTCAAGATCGACAAGTCCTTCGTCGATGGGCTCGGCACGGATCCTGACGCCACCGCGATTGTGGCCGCCGTCATGGGCATGGCCCATGCGCTTGGCCTCCACGTGGTGGCCGAGGGCGTCGAGACGTCCGATCAGGTCTCTCGGTTGCGTACCCTCGGCTGCGACGAAGCTCAGGGTTACTACTTCGCCCGGCCGATGACTGTCGATGCGATTGAGGCCTTGGTGGCCGCTCGCACGTCGAGAGTGTTTGGACGTGGTGACGCCTCTGCGAACGTCACCGGCCGACGGCTGAGCTCGGGAAGGGTGCTCGTGGTCGATGACGCCCCCGACGTGCGGGGGCTGGCCCGCGCCAGCCTCGTTCCCGCCGGGTTCGATGTCAGGGAGGCGGGAAGCGGCGAGGAGGCGCTCGCCATGGCTCGGCAGTTCGAGCCGGACTGCGTGGTGCTGGATGTCAACCTGCCCGGAATGAGCGGCCTTGAGGTCTGCCGCATCCTCCGCGAGGAGCCCATCAACGACCCCACAGCGATCGTGATGTTGACCGTCGCCGCCCAGCCCTCCGAGAAGGTCCGGGCCTTCTCCTTCCAGGCTGATGACTACATGGTCAAGCCTTTCAGCCCGCGCGACCTGGTCAGCCGCGTCACCGCGGCGATGCGGAGGCGCGCAGAAATGCCGACTACGACATGTCGGTGAACCAGCGGGCGGAGCGCCAGAATGAAGTCGACGAGCTGGCGCAGTTCCTCGCCTCCTGGCAGCGCGTTACGGTCGAGCGGCTGAGTGGCCGGGTCGAGGTCTCTGAGGTTCTCGACGAGGGGATCCTGGCTCACGTCGCCAGGCTGGTCGGATCGGAGCGGATCATCGTCAGCCTGGTTGAGCCCAACGGACTTCGCGTGGTCGATGGGCACCCGATGATAGAGGCGGAGATACTCGTGGGCGACTCCCCGGGCAAGCGCGCCGTCGACTCAGGGGAGATCTTTATCGGCGACCTGCAGGAGAGGAGTTGGGGCCAGTCGACCACGGAGTGGCGCGACCGCCACGGTAGCGGCCCGGTGATGGCGATCCCCATGGTGAGCGGGGGCGAGACCATCGGGGCGGTTACGGTAGCTCGCACCAAGGGCCAACCGCCTTTCACGAGTTCCGAAGCGGGTCGCGCCCTCATCCTGGTGCCCCCCTTGGCCGGAGCGGTCCGGATCAGCAGCCTGTCCGACCAGCTGCGCAGCGTCAACAAGGCCGCCGAGATCGAGACGGCGCGCCTGTCGGACAGCTTGCGGCTGCTGCTGGAATCGGCCGGTGAAGGCATCTACGGGATCGACGCGGAGGGCCGCTGCAGCGTCATCAACACGACCGCCGCCCAGGCGCTCCGGGTGGACGCCACCGCCGTGATCGGAGAGGTGATGCACCCCATCTTCCACCACACCCGCTCCGATGGCACTCCCTACCTGGCGGGCCAAGGACCGATCTACAGCGTGCTTCGGGGGGAGGGGAGCGCCCGGGTGGCTTCGGAGATGATGTCCCGCGCCGACGGGACCACCTTCGCGGCGGAGTACTCCGCCTTCCCGATCGCTGACGGGCAGGCCATCACCGGTGCGGTGGTAACGTTCAACGACATCACCGACCGGAAGCGCAGTGAGGGCGCTCTGGCCGCGGCTCATGCCCAGGCGATGGAGGCCTCTCGGCTGAAGTCGGAGTTCTTGGCGAACATGAGTCACGAGATCCGCACCCCGATGAACGGCATCATAGGTATGACTGGGCTGCTGCTCACCACCGATATTGACGCTGAGCAGCGCGAGTATACGGAGGCGATCGGCGACTCGGCCGAGGCCTTGATGACGATCATCAACGACATTCTCGACTTCTCAAAGATCGAGGCCGGCAGAATCGACATCGAGGCCATCGATTTTGATATCCGGGTGGTGGTCGATGATGCGGCCAAGCTGGTGGCTTACAGGATCGGGGACAAGCACCTTGCCATGAAGGTGGATGTGGCCCCTGAGATGTGCCGCGCGGTGCGCGGCGATCCCGGCCGGCTTCGCCAAGTGTTGATCAATATGCTCACCAACGCGGTCAAGTTCACCGACTCCGGCGAGGTGGTGCTGCGGGTTCGGGCGACGGACAGGGAAGCGGATTCGATTCTGGTTCGCTTCGAGGTGACTGACACCGGCATCGGCATCAATCCGCAGCACCTTGACCGCCTCTTTGAGAGCTTCACTCAGGCCGATGCGTCTACCACGCGTCGCTTCGGTGGCACCGGGCTGGGCCTGGCCATCTGCAAGCAGCTGGTGGAGTTGATGGGTGGCGATATCGGAGTTGACAGCGTCGAAGGCCAGGGCAGTACATTCTGGTTCTCGCTTACTTTCCCGAAGACGAGGGCTCGCTCGGTACGTTCGGGGCCGCCTGCACAGATGCTCGATGGCGTCCATGTCATAGTGGTCGATGACAACCAGGCCAATCGGATCGTCCTCGAACAACACTTGCGGGAGTGGGGCGCGCGGCCGGAGTGCTTCGAGGGGGGCGGGCAGGCCTTCGCGGGCTTGCTCAAGGCGGCCGAACGCGGGGATCCCTATAGGCTGGCAGTCCTTGATCACCAGATGCCCGTCATGGACGGAATCGGACTGGCGGAGGCGATTGCGCAGACTTCAAGCCTGCACCCCATTCCGCTCGTCCTGCTGACCTCCTCGGCGTTGCCTGCTGACGCGGTTCGCGCCCGTGAGGCCGGCATCGACGTGGTTCTCTCCAGGCCGGTGAGCGCGCGTCAACTGCTGGCGCGCCTGGCTCCCTTGTTGGCCCCGGGGGATCGGGAGACCCCGGGAGGGAAGTCCCTTCACGGCATCAGGTCGCTGGCGCCCTCGTCGGCGCGCGGCCGGGTGCTGGTGGTCGACGACAACCCCGTGAACCAGTTGGTGGCGCTGAGGATGCTGCAGAAGATGGGGCACGCGGTGGATGTCGCAGACAATGGCGTGCTTGCCCTCGAGCGGGTTGCGGCCGGCGACTACGACGCGGTGCTGATGGACTGCCAGATGCCAGCCATGGACGGATTCGAAGCCACCCGCGAGATTCGCCTCCGCGAGGGCGAGGAGCGGCACACTCCGATCATCGCGATGACGGCGGGCGCGATGATGGGAGACGAGGCGAAGTGTCTCGAGGCCGGCATGGACGCTTACCTCAGCAAGCCGATCACGGCCGACAGTCTGGCCCTGATGATGGAGCGCTGGAGTGGACGAGGCGCCGGCTACCAATCTGGACCACAAGTCGGTCCGGCCGCAGGGGCCCCGCTCGACAGCGCCCTGATCTCGGGTCTGCGAGGGCTCGGCACCCATGAATTTCGGAATCTCGTCGAGCTGTTCCTGAGCGATGGAGCGGAGCGGGTGGCGGCGCTCCGTTTCGCGGAGGGCGACGGCGACGGCTCCGCCATCGCAAAGATCGCGCATAGTTTGAGGGGAAGCGCCGCCACGT
The DNA here is from genome assembly GCA_021802115.1 of bacterium. The sequence continues at coordinate 14,632 of JAKABA010000067.1, forward strand.
TTGGCGCTGGCGCCCTGGCCCAGCTCTGTGCCGAGCTCCAGGAACGGGCCTTGGCGGGAACCCCCGCGGACTGGGCCCCCCTGATCGAACGTGTCGGGGCTGGCTTCGCGTCGGCCAGTCAGGCCCTGCACGCGGAGCTGCGGGCCGGTTGACACTCTTTCCGGAAGGCTGCCAATCTGAACCGCGTGCCAGCCGACTCAGCAATTGCTGGAGATCAGCCCACAGCCGTTCCGGCTCGGCGCCGTCCGGCCAACTTGAGGTGGCCTCAATTGGGTTACGTTCGAGCTCGGCACTTGGGGAACGGGGCGCTTCCGGGGTATCTGGAGGCCATACCTGGCAGGAAGGTACATCGGAGGGGAGGGGTTTGGTGGGGGGGAGCTGAGGATGTGGGCCCGTGGGATCGGCGGCGTCGTCCTACTGCTGGTGGGCATAGTCTGGGTCGGCCAGGGACTGAACCTGATCGGGGGTTCGTTCATGAGCGGGCAAGTGGTGTGGCTCGGCATCGGCTGCCTATGTCTCCTTGCTGGGTTGGCCCTGCTGGTATGGGCGTGGCGCATCGGTAGGGCGCGGCCGGTCTGACCGCGGTGGGGTCCGGCCAGCGGCAGCGACAAGGGGTATTCCAGCGCCAACTCCCATCCGCCTGCCGTCCATTCCAACCTCTGCCTCTAGAAGGTTGAGCCGACTCCCTGGCTATTCCGAGGAGCCGGCCCCACCAGGGCCGTGGTCAGAATTGACGCGAGTGGCCGCGCGCGAGAGCGCCCATGGGATCCCAGGCAGGCAGGGTGATGGGCTCGAGTTGCAACGCCTGCTGGAGCTGAGCGGGCAGCGACTCCCGGCGCGCCGCGATCTCGAACACGTACTCGTCGAACCACGAGTCATTCATGGCATAGAAGCCTTTGCGTCCCTTGTCGGCGCCCCAACTGTTCTCCACCCGCCAGCGGCGGGGCACCCCGTCGACGATATCGACTCCGGTGAAGAGCATGGCGTGGGTCATGGCCGACTCGTGATATAGAAGGCGCTCGCCCTTGTTCAAGGTGAAGTCGACTCCGTAGACGGCGGATAGCGCATACAGGTCCGCGTCCCAGATTCCGTACTCGGTGCTCATCATCTTGCCAACGTCACAACCGAACCAGACCGGCTCCCCGGCCAGCAGTTGGCGGGAGGTGATCTCCTTCATCAGGCTCACTTCGACGTTGAGGTAGCGGACGGGTGGCGCCCCGACCACGTTCCCCAGGTGCTCGACGGTGAAGGTGCGGCCCAGGGCACTGGTGGGCCTTGGGTCATTGACCAGGCAGACGTAGTCGTCCAGGGGAAGGTCTATGTAGCGAGCCGCGAATTCGGTCGGGGTGAGTTCTCCATCGCGGTGGAAGGTCCGATGCCGGTCCGTCCACTGCCAGAGGAAGCGGTCGGGAGGAGTCCCGAGATGGATGCATAGCACTCGGTAGATGGTCCGGAGCACCGCTTCTTTCTCTGCCCGCGCCTCAGCCTGACTGCGGAGTCCTGCCTCCCGAACCACTCTGGCGCCTTGGCGCAGCACGGTCCGCAACACCTCATTCATCCGCCGGGTGTTGGACGAGCTCTCCGTCTCCGGCATCACCTCCTTGGGGACCAGTCCGTGCTTCCTGATGAGCGCGACAAACATGTTCCACTGGCCGCCGTCATCGGCGAGGGAGTCGAGCAGGTAGGCCACCGTGCGGTCGTCCAAGTCCCGGTCGCAGGTGGCGAGGAGCGCTTCCAAGGCGTAATTGGCCCGCTCGATCTTGTCCCAGAACATGGCGTGGTTTTGGGAGAACTCGAAGTTCTTCAGGCCCATCTTCTTCATGGCGGGCATCCGGAGAAGATTCAAGCCCGCAAAGAGCCAGCACCGCCCGCTCTGCCGTTGGTTGGTCACTTTCCAGTCGTCGAGCAGGGTCGAGAAAGTGTGCCCGGTGCTGCTGATTTTGTCTCGGACCAGCGCAACTTGCTCAATGGAGGCTCGCGTGACCGCATTCTGGGCCATGCGTGACGTCGAATCAGCCGCGAAGGATTCGCGGAACGCAAGGAGCGCTTCCGAGCCGAGCGCACCGTCATCCATCCAGGTCCCTCCCTGAGCGCAGCCCACCCGATGCGGTTGCGCATCATGCTACTCGTTCGAGGGAGCTTGGGACCTGCCCACAACGGGTGCCTGGCTGCCCAACCGTACTCGAGCCGACGCCCGCCCACCGGGATTCGGGTATCGCCGCTTGCCGGGCCACGGCCATTCGCCTCCGCCGCCTGCATCGCCCTCTACCGGCGGCGGGTCGCTGCACCCCATCGAGCCGGACCCGGCGCCCATCGCCTAGGTAGCTGGTGTTTTTCGGTGGGTGAGGTGGCGGGAGGAGGAGTCGGGTCCGGAGAATGACCAGCAGGTAGTTCCTGACTGGGGGTGAAGATGACTCTGGGCATGGCCGACCGGCAAGACGAACTCTTCGACGAGGTGGTGCGGTTCTGCGACGAGACGCT
>JAKABA010000376.1 GCA_021802115.1 bacterium
TGAGCACTACCTTGAGGTGCTGGCCGCGGCGCAAACGCTCGCCCGGGATCTGCTCCACCGGGGCCAGCACCGCCTGGAGGTCGCCGGCGCGCAGATACCAGGTCTGCTCCTGCAGGCGCTCCACGATGGAGTCGACCAGCTGGCCGCGGTGCTCCTCGGCCGCACCGGTGAGCCTGCGCTCGCGGATCTCCCGCACGAGCCGGGAGAGCCTGGCGCGGGCCAGCCGCGAGGCTCGGTGGAACACCTCGGGAGGCAGGTCGGACAGCGGCCTGGGGCCGGGCGCGACCGCCAGTGAGCGGCCCGGGCCGTCATCGACTGGAGCCGGCAGCGCCCCATCCCGATCGGCTGGGCCGCCCAGTTCGATCAGGATGGTGCCGGCCCCTCCCTCCAGGCTCGCCCTGACCAGCGGCTCCCAGCCCCTCTCCTCGAACCAGGCCTGGGCGACCGCGGCCCCCACCACCTCGAGCAGCGCTTCGGCCGAGAGCTCTGACTCGGCCTGGATCAGGCGCAGGGAGTCGCTCAGCGAGACCTCGGGGGCGGGTGCGGTCCGCCGGCCGCTCAAAGGTCCACCACCACCTGGGCCCGGCGGACGAGGGAGCGCTCCACCGTGAGGGGCACCAGCCGCCCGCTCCGGCTGCGCCGCGCCAGAAGTCCCAGCTCCGCCGGCGAGATGGTCACCAGGCGCCCCTCCACCACCTGCTCACCATCACCAATCTCCAGGTGAACCCTGATCCGATGGCCGATCGCGGCCTGGTAGTCCGCCTCCTCCTCGAGCTGCCGCTCCGCCCCGGGGGAGGACACCTCCAGGTTGTAGGGGCCGGGGGTGAGCGACTCGTACCGGTCCAGGACCTCGGAGGCGAGCTCGCTGGCCCGGCCGCAGTCGTCAAGGGTGACACCGCCGGCGCGGTCCACGGTCAGGCGCAGCACGGAGGCGCGCCGGCCCGGGTGCCAGCTCACGTCCAGGAGGCTGATCCCGGCCCGGGCCAGGACCGGGGCCACCAGCTCGCGCGCCACCTCCTCCAAAGAGTGCTCGGGCATCGAATACACAACCTGCCTTCGTGGCGCGAGGAACGGCTCTCCCGTTCAGACGAGATCCGCAGGCCGCCTCCAGACCTTGATTCTAAGCCGCCGGCACGTCACCGGCGGGTGGTGGCGGCGGCGGCGCTCGAGGGGACGCCACCGCCGCGCCGCACCGCGGCCCGGCTGTCCATGTGCCGCCAGGCGGTGAGCAGGGCCGCGGCATTGAAGATCGAGGAGTAAGTCCCCGAGGCGATTCCCAGCAGCAGGGCCAGAGCGAATCCCTGGATCGAGGCGCCGCCCAAGAGAACCAGGGTGAGCAGCACGAAGATCACGGTCAGAGAGGTGTTCAGAGACCGGGTCATGGTCTGGGCGATGGAGAGGTTCACGACCTGGTCGAAGCTCATCCGGGACCCCTGCAGGCGCAGGTTCTCCCTGATCCGGTCGAAGACCACGATCGTGTCATGCACGGAGAAACCGACCACGGTGAGGACCGCGCTCACGAACAGAGCGTTGACCTGGCCCAGCTCCGAGAAGTGCCCCAGGATCGCCCACAGCCCCACCAGCACGAAGACGTCGTGCATGAGCGCCACCATGGCCGCGATCGCGAAGCGGCGGGCGCTGATCATCGTCTGGGAGAAGCGGAAGCCGAGATACAGGGAGATCAGGACGGCCGAGATTATGACCAGGAAGACGGAGCTCACCACCAGGCTGCTGGCGATGGTCGGCCCCACCGTGCTCTCGTTGAGGTTGAGGCTCCCATCCTTGGCCCTGGTGATCCCGAACTTGTGGTCCAGCGCCTGGGAGATCGACGACACCTCCCCGGCCGGGATCGGCTGGGTCTGGACGTCGTAGTAGTGGTTGGCCTGGGCCAGGACCTGGGCGTGCGCCTTCGGCGCCACCTGGTTGACCACCTTGAGGACCTGGGCCTGGGTGGTCGGCTGCCGCAGCTGCATCGCCAGGGTGTCACCCCCGGTGAAGTCGATCCCCAGGTTGAACCCGGCGACCATGATGGTGATGATCCCGGGCACGATCACGATCAGGGAGGCGGCGAAGTACCAGTTGCGGTGGCTGATCACGTCGAACCGCCGCCCTGAGCGGAACTGCTGCGCCAGCCGCTCCGAGGGCAGGATCCTGGTGTAGAGGGTGGGGCGGCGGGCGAACTCGAACCAGCGGCCCACGTAGTGCAGCAGGGAGTGGGTGATCACGATCGCCGAGAACATGCTGACCGCGACCCCGATGAACAGGGTCAGGGCGAATCCCTGGACGTCGGACGCCCCGAAGAAGAACAGGATGGTGCAGGTGATCATGGTGGCGATGTTGGAGTCGCGGATCGCCGGCCAGGCGCGCCGGAAGCCGTACTCCACCGCCAGCTCCAGGGGCCGGCCCTGGCGCAGCTCCTCCTTGGTTCTCTCGAATATCAGGACGTTGGCGTCGACCGCCATCCCCACGCTGAGGATGAAGCCGGCCAGGCCCGGCAGGGTGATCACCACCGGGATCAGCTGGTAGATCGCCAAAACGATCAGGGCGTAGCAGATCAAGGCGATGCTGGCCAAAAATCCGGGGAAGCGGTAGTACAGCAGCATGAACAGGACCACCAGGATCAGCCCCAGGGCGCCGGCGTTCAGGCTCTGCCGCACCGACTGCTTGCCCAGGCTGGAGGAGACGGTGGTGGACTGCAGGACCCCGATCTGGGCGGGCAGGGAGCCCGCGTTGATGTCGTCCACCAGCTGCTGCGCCGAGTTGAAGCTGAAGTTGCCGGTGATCTGGGTCTGGTTGCTGCTGGGCCCTGCCACCACCGGGGCGGTCAGCACCTGGTTGTCCAGGAAGATCGCCACCTGGGCCGTGGGTGGGGCTCCCGCGGTGGTCCCGCCCGCCCCGGAGGTGCTGCACCCGGGGTTCTTCTCGCAGGCCGCGGTCGTCACCTTGCTCCAGATCGCCGCCCCCTGGGAGTTGAAGGTGATGTCAACCGAGTAGCCTCCGCCGGGGTTGCTCCCGACCGCCGCCGCGGTCACGTCCGAGGAGGGCAGGTTCTTGAGGATCTTCCAGTGGTAGGGGATCCCGCTCGAGGAGACCGGGTAGTCAGCCGGGTTCTTGAACTGGCAGCTCGGCTTGGGGTGGTTGGCCGGGAAGCAGGCGCTGGGCACCAGCTGCTCCTGGTCGATGCAGGTCTGGGTGGTGCAGGTGCC
>JAKABA010000068.1 GCA_021802115.1 bacterium
GGCGCGCAGCCGGCTGAACAGCGTCTACATGACCACGTACTTCGTGGGCGGCGCTGCCGGTTCTGGGCTCGCCGGGGTCGTCTTCTCCAAATTTGGGTGGGCTGGAGTCTGCATCCTCGGCCTCATCCTCTCGGCAGCCCTGATCACGGTGGCGGCGCAGCCTCCGGCGGGGTCTCGCGAGCCGTGATCGCCGCGGCTCAGGACATTCGCTCCAAGATCATCGCCATCCCCATCCCGCCCCCGACGCACATGGTCTCCAGACCGAGGGTCTTGTCCCTGGTCTTGAGGGCGTTGAGCAGGGTGCAGGTGATGCGTGCGCCGGTCATCCCGAAGGGATGGCCGAGGGCGATCGACCCTCCGAAGACGTTCAACTTGTCGCCGAGGGGATCGATGCCGATGCCCCTGGCGGAGGGTATGACCTGGGCCGCGAACGCCTCGTTGATCTCGACCAGGTCGATGTCGTCCATGGTCATCCCGGCGCGGCGCAAGACCTGCTGGGTGGCCGGGATCGGGCCGAGTCCCATGTACTCCGGCTCCAGGGCCGCGACTGCGGTCGCGACGATCCTGGCCAGTGGGGGTATTCCCAGCTCGCGGGCCCGGTCCAGCGACATCACCACCACCGCCGCGGCGCCATCGTTCAGGGGGCAGGCGTTGCCAGCGGTCACCGTGCCTCCCTCCTTGAACACGGGCTTGAGCTGGCTCAGCACCTCGACGGTGGTGTTGGGGCGGGGCCCGTCGTCGCGATCCATGGTCCGGCCCTCCCCCAGGGGCACCGGGACGATCTCCCGCGCGAAGAATCCATCTGCCTGGGATGCCACCGCCAGGTTCTGGCTGCGAGTCGCGAACCGGTCCATCTCCTCCCGGGTGATCCCCTCCCGCTCGGCCACGTTCTCGGCGGTCATCCCCATGGGGATGTAGAGGTCCGGGAACCCCTCCTCGTTGCCGGGCAGAAGGCGGGGGTTGCGGGCGTCGGGGGGGTCGGAGGTGCCGTAGCCGTAACGGCTCACCGTCTCCACTCCCATGGACACGAAGACGTCGCCCTCCCCGGCGCGGATCGCGTGGGCGGCCATCCTGGTGGTCTGGAGGGAGGAGCTGCAGTAGCGGGTCAGGGTGACGCCGGGAGCGTTGACACCGGCCAGGATGCTGATCGCCCGGGCCAGGTTGAAGCCGGACTCTCCGCCCGGCAGGCCGCAGCCGCAGATGACGTCCTCCACCGTGGAGGGGTCGAGCTGGGGAAGCTTAGCCAGGACCTGCTTTACGACGTGGGCACCGAGGTCATCCGGGCGCCAGTCCACCAGCGAGCCCTTACCCGCCCTCCCGATGGGCGATCGCCCGGCCGCGACGATGACCGCTTCCGCCATGCCGACACCTCCTCTCCGCCCAGCCGCGACGGCCCGGCGACCCTGCTCACAACAGCAGACAACTATGCGCCATGGATGGATCGCTCCGACGCGCCGCGGCTACCCTGGTGGCCGTGGACCACGTGCCGCCATCCGGGACCCGAGGCCGCATCCGCCTGGGCCTCGCCCTCGGATACTGGGGGGCGGAGCCGCCCGCGGGCGCGGCGGCCTTGGTGGCGGAGGCCGAGCGGCTCGGCTTCGACTCCATCTGGACCGCGGAGGCGTACGGGTCGGATGCGCTGACCCCGCTGGCCTGGTGGGGCAGTGCCACCTCAAGGGTCCGCTTGGGGACGGCGGTCGCGCAGATGCACGCCCGGGCCCCCACCGCGACCGCGATGGCGGTGGCCACCCTCGACCACCTCTCCCAGGGCCGGGTGGTGCTGGGGTTGGGCGTTTCGGGACCTCAGGTGGTCGAGGGCTGGTACGGAGCTCGCTTCGCGCCTCAGCTCCAGTCCACCCGCGAGTACTTCCAGATCGTGCGTGAGGCGCTGCGTCGGGAGCGACCGCTCGCCTTCTCCGGTCAGCGCTACCAGCTGCCTTTGCCGGGGGGCGGGGGCAAGGAGCTGCGCCTGACCGTGCACCCCCTGCGCCCGCACGTGCCGATCTGGCTGGGGGCGGAGGGTCCTCGCAACATCGCCTTGGCGGCGGAGATAGCCGACGGCTGGCTGGCCGGGTTCCACGCTCCCCGCCGGGCGGAGTGGCAGGTTGACGCTCTGAGCGAGGGCTTCGCTCGCCGGGAACCGCCGGGCCGCCCCTCTGACTTCGAGATAGCCGCCAACCTGCCGCTGGTGGTCGCGGGCAGCGCCGAGGAGGCCGCCGACCGCCTCCGGCCGCTGGTCGCCCTCTACGTCGGGGGCATGGGCAGCCGTCGTCACAACTTTCACTTCGATCTGTTCTGCCGGATGGGCTTCGAGGTGGAGGCGCAGCGTATCCAGGAGCTCTACCTGGGCGGCGACCATCGTGCCGCCGCCCGGGCTGTGCCGCTGGCGATGGTGGAGGCCATCGGCTTGGTGGGCCCGCTGGGCAAGGTAGCGGAGGAGGCCCGGCTCTGGCAGCAGGGGCTGCCGACCCTGCTGCTGGTCAGCGGTCCGGTGGAAAACCTCCGCGTGGCCGCCGAGCTGTTTCTGTGAGCGACCATGCGGCCGCCGGATGGAGCTGGCCGGTGCCCAGCTCCGGCATCAATATCTTGGGAGATGGCACATTGCGGCGACGGCTGGCCGGGGGCGAGGATAGTCGGGTGCGGTCAGCTGCGAGAGCGCCGCGGTCGTGAGCAGGGAGTGAGACCAGGTTGAGCCAGGATCCGTGGCAGCCGTGGCGGGACCGGGTGGGGGAGCGGCTCGGAGTCAGCGCCTGGCATGAGATCACCCAGGAGCGGGTCAACCTTTTCGCAGAGGCCACCGGCGATCACCAGTGGATCCACGTCGATCCGGAGCGGGCCCGGCGGGGTCCCTTCGGGGGTCCCATCGCCCATGGCTATCTCACCCTGGCCATGCTGCCGATGATGCTGCAGGACCTGGTGCGGGGACCGGGGGTGGCGATGGCGGTCAACTATGGACTCAATCGAGTGCGCTTCACGTCGCCGGTGGCGGTGGGGTCGCGGGTGCGAGCCATCGCCGGGCTCAAGGAGGTGCGGGACGTGCCCGGGGGGTTGCAGGTGGTGCTGGAGGTGACAGTGGAGATCGAGGGGGAGGACAAGCCCGCCTGTGTGGCCGAGACCATCTCCAGGCTCTACCCGGCGGCAGCCTGAGCAGGATGAGCATGAATGGAGGTGAGTTTTTGAGACTGCAGGACAGAGTCGCGCTGGTCACGGGTGGAGCCAGGGGCATCGGCCTGGCGACCGCCAAGCGCCTGATGGCCGAGGGAGCCGCCGTCGCCATCGCGGACATCGACCAGGACGTGGCGCAGGCGGCCGCGGCCGACCTTTGCCAGGCTGGCGGTCGAGCGATCGGCATCGGCTGTGACGTGAGCCGCAAGCAAGAGGTGGAGGAGATGGTCGCCAGGACCGCCACCGAGCTCTCCCGCCTGGACATCCTGGTCACCTGCGCCGGGCTGATCCGCGACAACCTGGTGCACAAGATGAGTGAGGAGGACTGGGACCTGGTGATCGACACTCACCTCAAGGGCAGCTTCCTGTGCGCCCAGGCGGCCCAGACGGTGATGGTGAAGCAGCGCGCCGGGCGGATCATCCTGATCTCATCAACCTCGGCCCTGGGAAACCGCGGACAGGCCAACTACTCGGCGGCCAAGATGGGCATCCAGGGGCTGGCCCGGACGCTCGCCCTGGAACTGGGCCGCTACGAGATAACGGTCAACGTGGTCGCTCCGGGCTTCATCGCCACCCGGATGACCGAGGCCACCGCCGCGCGCATGGGGATCAGTTTCGAGCAGATGAGCGAGGGCTTCGCCGCCACCAACCCGATCGCTCGGATCGGGCAGCCGGAGGACGTGGCGGCGGCGATCGCCTTCTTCGCCAGCGACGACGCCGCCTACGTCACCGGCCAGACCCTGTACGTCCGAGGCGCTCCCTGAGCGTGCGGTGACCGAAGCACCGGGCGAGCTGGCGGGCCGGAGTGCCCTGGTGACCGGGGGAACCAGGGGGATTGGGCTCGCCACCGCGCGCCTCCTGCTCGCCGCGGGATGCCGTGTCGCCATCTCGGCGCGCAAGCCCGAGGAGCTGGAGGCGGCGTGCTCGGAGCTGCGGGCGGATCCGGGTGGTGAGGTGATCGGGATCCGCGCCAATGCCGGCAGCCCGGAGGACTGCCGGCGCCTGGTGGAGGAGGTGATGGAGACCTTCTCCCGGCTGGACGTCCTGGTCAACAACGCAGCCACCAACCCTCATTTCGGTCCCCTGCTGGAGGTGGAGCCCGGGGCCTGGGAGAAGACCTTCGCCGTCAACCTCCAGGGGCCCCTGCTCTTGATCAGGGAGGCCCATCGCGTCTGGATGCGAGAGCACGGCGGCCGGATCGTCAACGTCTCCAGCGTCGGGGGGGCGTCGCCCGCCCCCGGGCTCGGCGTCTACAACCTGACCAAGGCCGCCCTCAACATGCTGACCAGGCAGCTGGCTCTGGAGCTCGGCCGGGATGGCGTGCTGGTGAACGCGGTGGCTCCCGGAGTCGTCCGCACCGCGTTTGCGCGGCCGCTGCTGGAGAGTCCCTACATCCAAGCCGCCACCGAGCAGCACAATCCCCTGGGGCGATTCGCCGAGCCCGAAGATGTGGCTCGGGTGATCGTCTTTTTGGTCTCGGATCCATCCTCCTACGTCAATGGTGCCGTGGTCCCGGTTGATGCCGGCTACAGCAGCGGACCGGGGCTGTGACGCCGCCCATCACGGATTGGGCAGTTGCACAGCCGGGCCGGGCTGGATGTGTGGCCCGGGACATTGCGCAGAATCCGGTCGGCGGGAAATAATCCGGGCGACAGCGGCGGCGGGCGAGCCACGCCCAGCGACAGGAGGGACGCCTTGGAGTTGAGGGACACGGCGGAGGAGGCCGAGTTCCGCAGCGGGCTCCGCGCCTGGATCGCTGCCCATCTGCCGGCGGAGCTGGTCGGTTTGGGTACACGCACCGGCCACGTGGACCTGCTGCGTCGGTGGAGCCGGGAACTGTCAGATGCCGGCTATGTCGGCCTCACCTGGCCGAAGGAGTACGGTGGCGGTGGCGGGCGCCACGCCCTGGAGGGCATCGTCCTGGAGGAGCTGGCCCGGGCTGACGCGCCCCAGCACCTGGGGGCGATCGGCCTGGGGATGGCCGGGCCGACGATCATGGTCCACGGCACCCAGGAGCAGAAGGCGGCTCATCTCAGGCGCATCCTGCAGGCGGAGGAGATCTGGTGCCAGGGGTTCTCGGAGCCGGGGGCCGGGTCCGACCTGGCCTCGGTCCGCACCCGGGCCGAGCGCCGGGGCGATGTCTTCTTGGTCAATGGGCAGAAGGTGTGGTCCTCCTACGCGCACCTGGCCGACTGGTGCATCCTGGTGACTCTCAGCGATCCCGCGGCGCCCCGGTATCGCGGACTCACCTATCTGCTGGTCGACATGCGCTCACCGGGGGTGGAGGTGCGGCCACTGCGGCAGATGACCGGTGATGCGGACTTCAACGAGATCTTCTTCACCGATGTCGAGGTCCCGGTCGCGAACGTGCTCGGAGAGGTCGGCGGTGGCTGGCAGGTGGCGATGACGACCCTGCTGCATGAGCGGGCCACCCTGGGCTTCGCCCTCACCGGCTTGCTGGACAGTGGAATCCGCAGGTTGCTGGCCCTGGCCGCCGCCGACCAGGAGGCTGCCGAGCCCTGGCTGGCTCAGATCGCCCACGAGTGGATCCAGCTCCAGGCGCTCAAGCTCACCGCTCACCGCTCCCTGGGGCAGCTGGACCGCACCGGGATGCCCGGTCCCGAGGGATCGGTGATCAAGCTGGCGTGGTCTGAGTCCAGCCAGAGGACGACCAAGCTGGCACGCCAACTGCTGGGCGAGCAGGCGGTCCTGGATGACGGCTTCTGGAACTATCAGCAGCTGCGCAGCCGCGCCAACACTATCGAGGCCGGAACCTCGGAGATCCTGCGGAACATCGTGGCCGAACGGGTGCTGCAACTGCCGAGGTCCCGCTGATGGACTTCCGTTTCAGCGAGGAGCAGGAGGAGCTGCGACGCCAGGCCCGGGCGTTCCTGGAACGGCGTTTCCCGCCGTCGGCGCTGGGCCCCACGGTCGACTCGGAGCCGGGCTGGGATCCCTCCACCTGGCGGGAGATCGCCGACCTGGGTTGGCTCGGGGTGTCGGTGCCAGAGGAGCGGGGAGGAGCCGGCCTCGGCTACCTGGAGGAGGCGATCCTCATCGAGGAGTTCGGGCGCCGGCTCTACCCCGGGCCGTACCTGGCCGCGGTGGGGCTCGCCCGGCCGGCGATCCCGGAGGACCAGCTCCCGGACCTGGCCCAGGGCCGCGTCCGCTGGTCGCTCTGCGACAGTGTCGGCTCCAGGCTGGTCCCCAACCTCATGGCAGTGGACCGCGTGGTGGTCGCCGGAGAGGACGAGGTCTTCTCAGTGGCGGCCGTTGGCCAGCCGCTGGCATCGATTGACGCCACCAGGCCCATGGGCCGGCTCGAGCTCGGGCCCGACCGGGAGCTGCTCGCGAGCGGCGCACCGGCGGCGGAGCTCCTGATGCGGTTGCGCCTGCGCAAGCTGAGCGCCCTGGCGCTGGAGGCGGTCGGGCTCGCCCAACAGGTGTTGGAGTGGGGGGTCGAGCATGCCCGGACCAGGGAGCAGTTCGAGAAGAAGATCGGGTCATACCAGGCGGTCTCCCACCCACTGGTGAACAGCTTCGTCGAGATCGAGCTGGCGCGCTCCCTCGCCTACTGGGCCGCCTGGCTCCTGGCGGGGGGCCGGGAGGATGGCCAGGTGGGGGCGCCGGCGGCCTACGCGGCGGCTGCGGAGGCTGCGGTCGCCACCTGTGAGCGGGTGATCCAGGTCCATGGGGGGATGGGCTTCACCTGGGAGAGCCCGCTGCACCGCTATTACAAGCGGGCGCTGTGGATACAGCACTTCGGCGGCCCGCCCGACCTCCACCGAGCCCGGGTGGCGCGGCAACTTATGCTCTCGTCCGAATCCCGGCCGTCGGCATCGGGAGCCGCGCCCGGGGTGTTGCAAGGAGGAACGCGGCCATGGGCATGATGAAGGCGTCGCTCAACAGTTGGATGATGTTCGACCACGCCGGACGTTACTTTGCGGACACCGAGGTCGTGACCCAGGTGGCGCCCGACGCCAGACACCGCTACACCTACTCTGAGTTCACCGAGCGGGCCCAGCGGTTGATGAACGCCCTCGACGGTCTGGGGCTGCCGCGGGGGGCGCCGGTCGCCACCCTGGCATGGAATGGCTACCGCCATCTGGAGTGCTACTTCGGCATTCCCTGCACGGGCCGGGTGCTGCACACCCTGAACCCTCGCCTGCCGACTCAAGATCTCGAGTTCATAATCCGGGACGCTCAGGACGAGGCGATCTTCGTCGAGGAGAGCCTGCTCCCGGTACTGGAGCGGGTGAAGGGCGCGCTGACCACGGTCAAGCACATCGTGGTCTTCTCCCAGGATCTGCCCACCACCGATCTGGCCAACGTGCTGAGCTACGAGCAGCTGCTCTCCGCCCAGCCCTCCAGCTATCCCCGTTCCGACATCCCTGAGGACACGGTCCTGGGGATCTGTTACACCTCGGGCACCACGGGCCGGCCCAAGGGGGTGGAGTACACCCACCGCTCGACCTACCTGCACGCTCTCACCACCACCTCCGGGGCCGCCACCGGGATGGGGCCCCAGGACTGCGGTCTCGCCGTCGTGCCGATGTTCCACGTCAACGCCTGGGGATCGCCGTACGCCGCCACCATGGTGGGGGCCAAGCAGGTCTTCACCGGTCCCTTCATGGACCCGGCGACGATCGTGAGCCTGCTGGAGGAGGAGCAGGTGACCCTGGCGACAGGGGTGCCCACGATCTGGGCCGGCGTGGCGGAGGAGCTCAGCCGGCGCCAGGTCCAGCTCCCCCATCTGCGGTTCGTCATGGCCGGGGGAAGCCAGCCCCCGATGGCTTTGATCGAGCGCTACGAGAGGGAGTTCGGCATCACCATGGTTCAGGGATGGGGGATGACCGAGACCTCGCCCGTGGCGAGTATGGCCTGGCCCAAGCACAAGATGCTCGGATGGGCGGGGGAGGGGCTGCGGTCCGAGGTGCGGATCAAGGCGGGACTGCCCCTGCCCGGGATCGACGTCAAGATCGTGGACGAGAGCGAGCGGGAGGTCCCGCGCGACGGCAGCACGATCGGCGAGCTGCTGGTGAGGGGACCCTGGGTGATCGACTCCTACCGTGGCGGGGCAACTCCGGAGCGGTTCACCGAGGACGGCTGGTTCCGCACCGGCGACGTCGCCACCATGACCCCCGAGGGCTACTTCGTGATCGTGGACAGGACCAAGGACCTTATCAAGTCGGGAGGGGAGTGGATCTCCTCAGTCGACATGGAGGGGGACATCATGGCCTTGGAGGGGGTCCTGGAGGCCGCGGTGGTGGCCATCCCCGATGAGAAGTGGCAGGAGCGCCCGCTGGCCGCGGTCGTCCCCCGGCCGGGGGTCGAGATCACGCTCGAGCAGGTCAGGCAGCATCTGGTCTCCCGCGGCTGGGAGAGGTGGCAGCTGCCGGACCGTCTGGAGATCCTGGATTCGGTTCCAAAGACCGGGGTCGGCAAGTTCGACAAGAAGGTGATCCGCGCTCGCTACGGAGCCCAGAGCCCGGCCCCCCAGTAGCCGGCCGCACGGCTCGGTTGGGGCGTTTGCCGGCTGCGGTTAACATAGCTCGCCGGGTGGTGTCCGGCTGGCCTCTAGTCATCCTGGGGTGCGCTGCCGCCCTATCCCGATAGACCCGTTGGAGGTGCTCCATGTGCGCCGCTGGGACCCCGGTGGAGCCCCTGCGCGATCCTTCACCGGCGAGCGTCGCCGTCCTGGCCGGACTCGCCAGGAGCCTGTTGCTTCGGCTCGACGGGATCGTCGAGCGCACCGTGCAGGCGATTCTGGAGCGCGAGCCCGGCTACCGCCAGGAGCGGTTCTTAGCCTTGGACGAGCTGCGGCGCTCGGTGAGGGACAGCCTGGCGGAGTACCTGGGAGCCCTGGCCGACCTGCCCCAGGGCGCTCCGCCATCGAGGCAGCAGGCCTGGGCCACCGGGCGCAGCCGGGCCGAGCTCGGCGTCCCCTTGGAGAGCGTCCTGCGCGCTTACCGGCTCGGCGGCAGCGTGATCTGGGAGGAGCTCCTGGAGGAGGCGCGCCGGCGGCCGGACCGGCCGACCGACGACCTGATGGAGGCGGCGTATCTGGTCTGGCAGCTGACCGATGACCTGTCAGCCGCCGTCGGCACCGCCTACCGCCACTCGGAGGCCGGGCTGGTGGGCCGGGACGAGACCAGGCGGCAGGGAGTCCTGCGCGGACTCCTCTCGGGCCTGCTGGCGGAGAAGGACCTGGTGTTCGTCGCCGAGACCCTGGGCCTGCCGGAGCAGGGGCCCTACCTGGTCGTGGTGGTCGAGCCGCACCAGTCGCCGGCGCGGGAGGCGCTTTCGGACCTGGGGGTCAAGTCCGAGTGGGTGGTGCAGGAGGCTCGCGACTGCGGTTTGCTGGCGCTGCCAGCGGGCGGCACCGATGTGGTCCGGTCCGGGCTGGAGACGGTGGTGCCGCTCCGGGCAGGGCTGAGCCCGGAGTTTGCGGACCTGTCCCAGGCGGGCGTGGCCTATCGGCAGGCGGAGCTGGCTCTCAGATCGATCCCGGTCCACCAGCACGCGGTGGCCTCGCTGGACGACCGTCTGACCGGGGCCCTGCTGGTGACCTCCCCGGAGCTCGCCCGGAGGCTGGCGGTCGCGGTGCTGGGGCGAGTCCTGGTGCTGCCGCCCCAGGAGCGTCGCGTCCTCTTGCGCACGCTGGCGATCTACCTGGCTGGGGCGGGCTCACCCGCGGACGCGGCCCGGCGGGTGCCCTGCCATCGCAACACCGTGCTCAATCGACTCAGTCGGATCCGCGAGCTCACCGGGTACGACCCGGTGACCCCGTTGGGGGCGAGCCGTCTCGTCCTGGCGCTGGAGGCAGCGGACCTGCTCTCCCTACTCGGCTGACCGGCTATTGGCTCCGGACGCGCCACTGCGAGTGGACTGCTTGGTCAGACTGATCGGCGCGGGCCCGAGCGGGGTCCCCCCAAGGACCGTCCCTGGCGCGAGCCTCCCCAGGGCCTCGGCGGCCGCTGGCCTGGGCGGTGGCTGGGGCCCCGCCCATCCTGGGGTCGGAACCTCTGGGCCCCGACCGTGACCAGACCCGGCACGTCCGCCACGTAGTGCATCGACCCGGTGGAGAGCAGCCTGCCCGCGTCGACGAAGCGCAGTTCGGGTGCGCCCTCGCGTCGCAGCTTGCGCCACTTCTCGCTGTCCTCCTCGGACAGGAAGGTGAGGGCTCTGCCCTTGGCTCCGTTGCGGGCGGTGCGTCCCACCCGGTGGGTGAGCCACTGGGCGGTGTCGGGAAGCTCGAAGTTGACCACCAGGTTGACGTCCTTGACATCGATCCCCCGGGCGGCGACGTTGGTCGCCACCAGAACCGTGGCCTCGCGCTTGCGAAACGCGGCGATGGAGCGGTCGCGGGCGGCCTGGGACAGGTTGCCCTGGAGCTCGGCGGTGGTGTGCCCGAGCAGAGTCAAGTCGTGGGCGAGCTTGCGGGCTCCATGCTTGGTGCGGTGGAAGACGATGGTGGATGCCGATTGCTGGAGCAGCTGGCTCAGGTACCCCACCTTTTGCGCCCTGGGCATGGAGATGAGGCCATGCTCCAGGTCCGCCTCCTCGGGGGGGGCGACGGTGACCCGGCCGGGGTTGGTGAGGTGCTTTTGCGCCATCTTGGTCACCCAATCGGGCATCGTCGCGGAAGCCAGCACGGTCTGGCGTCCGATCGGCGTGAAGCGTTGATTGGTGCGCTCAGTCAGATTCTCCACGTCCTTGGCGAATCCGGCGTCGAGCATCTCATCGGCCTCGTCCAGGACCAGGTACTGCACCGCTCCGAGCCGGGCCGCGCCCCGCTGGGCCATGTCGACCAGTCGGCCCGGGCAGCCGATGATGACATCAGCCGTCCGCAGTTGGTTGATCTGCCCCTGGTAGCCGACCCCTCCGAAGACCAGGGAGACTCTGAGTCTGGGATCCAGCCGGTTCAGGACCCCGCCGATCTGGGTGGCGAGCTCCCTGGTGGGGGTGATGATGAGGGCCCGGGGAGGACTCTGCTGATGCCCGTCCAACTTCTCCGACAGGGGGATGAGGAAGGCCAGGGTCTTGCCCGAGCCGGTCGGCGACTGGATCACGCAATCCCGGCCGGAGATCAAAAGGGGTAACGCCTCCTCCTGAACCGGAGTCGGAGTCAGCAGCCGCTGGCGGGAAAGGCTCTCCAGGGTGCGCGGTCGCACACCCAAGTCCTGAAATGAGTTCAACTTGATGTCCCTGGGCTCTGGGCCCGATTTCGCCCTCGCCGGCTTCGCTGTGGTCACGCTTCTCGAGGACGCCGCATGTCAGCGGGGCGAGGTATCACCAAGAGGCTGTAGTCGACTTATTGCAACTACAGGGGCAGGATATCAGACCGAGCCCTCCGGCCGAGCGGCGGACTCCCCTGCGGGCCGCGGCTGGTGCCGCGGCCCGCCCCGATCACGCTCGCGCCACAGCCCTGGTCTGCCTGCGGCCGCTCAGCCAGAAGGCGAGCCCGAGCCCCAGCAGTTCCAGGCTGAGGGCGACCCCTCCGCGCAGACCAACCGCCTCCCCGTGGCCCAGCAGCAGGCCGGGGCTGAACAGCTCAGGTTTGGCGAAGGGCAGCCCGATCATGACGTTGTACGCGTAGAAGAAGATGAGGGCCGCGTCCATCACGATGGCGGCCGAGTAGTACTCCCGGCGCGGCCTGGCCACGATCAGGATCGCGAGCACCGCCTGCACGACGCCGAAACCGGCGGTGCCGAGCCCGAGCAGCAGCGTCTGGCCCAGGTGCTCCCCGATGATGGCGAAATGGATCCAGGCCGGTACCGCCAGCAGCCCGGCGAGCAAGAGCCGCGGCCAGAATCCCCGGGGCAGGCTTGCGCGACGCTGCGAGCGGACGGTGAGCGCGCCGGCAACCAAGAGGGTTCCCCCGGCGGCGGTCACGAAGGTCCCCGGACCTACCTGAGGCATCGCCAGCGGCCTGAGGGCGCCCGGTGAGTTCACGAAGGCCATGATCCGCCAGGCGTCGAAGGCTGCCACCGCGACCACCACCGAGCCCAAGCCCACGAGCACGCGCTGGACCGCGAGCGGCCGTCCCTGCCGAAGGTGGAATGCGGTCAGGAGCACCATGGACAGGGTGACACCGAGGAGGTAGAATCCATCGGCTCCCATACCGCTGACCTCGGTGAGGCCGTTGAAGAGGCTGATCCACGGGATGGCGACCCCCACCACCACCGCCGCGGCGCCGAGCGCGATAAGGAGCAGGGCCGCCGCGTCCCGGGCCTGGGGGTGCGGCCTCGCTGGGGCCGATGAGATCGTCGTTGGGTTGAGCATCTCCTGAAACCTCATTGGGGGGTGGGCTGGTACTTCGGTCGGCCGGGCCGGGGCGGCCGGCGGGCCGCCCCGGGGATCTCAGGATGAGATCAGTGACCGACCACGTTGAAGAAGAGGAAGAGGTTGGATGGGATCGATCCCGAGACCAGGCCGGCGGTCTGCATCGCCTGCAGGGTGGTCAGACTCGCGCCCGAGGTCAGCTGCTGCCAGGCAGCTTCGTTGCTGACCGCGACCACATCGATCTTCCACCAGCCGCCCCCGGTGCCGTCGAGAATGTGGCTGTGCGCCGGCAGGGGGATGTCGCCGTAGCCGGCCCCGAACACCGGCGTCAGGTCCAGGGTGGTGGGGTGGTTGACACAGAACCCGACGGTGTCGCACTGCGGGGTCGGGCTCGGGTTCGCAAACAGCGGGACGATGACGTACAGGACCTGCATGCCGGCGACGCTCTGCCCGTCCGGCCCCTGGGTCGGGGCGACTCCCACCTCGCAGCCCGAGCTGGACACCGCGCTGTAGGTGCCGCTCTGACCGCAGAAGTACTCCTGCGGGTACTGGATCTGCACCGTTTGGCCGTTCACGTACGCGGCGGTTGTCGCCTGCGAGACGGGGAGCACACCGGATGGTCCACTGCTCGCCGCCATGGCGGTCCCGCCCACGAATAGTGCCGAGAGACCGAAGGTGGCGGCCACCAACACGGCCCCCAGCGTCCGGGGTCTGTCCTTGATCGCCTGGTAGATCCGCATGGGCTTGATGCCCTCCTTGTCGCTTGCCGGCACCCCGCGCGGTGACGGTCGGTTCATTGAGTCCAGCGCGGTATCGGGGGGTACGTACACCCGACGGGAACGGATCACCGGTACCGGAGCCGGAACCTCCGGCTGGGCCCAGGCAGGCCGGCACGGCGGTTGCGGGGTCGTCCGGGCGGTCGATCTGGTGGGTGCGACAGAAAAGCAGGCGACCGTCCTCCGGCGCGCCCGCGGAGGTGTCGGTCCGCCCGGGCAGCCAGTCGTCGGGGGTGGCCGGGACCGCACCGCGAGGCGTTCGGCCGTCGCAGCCCCGTCATCCCGGACCGCGTTAACGGCAGTTGGGCGAAGAGAATCCGATCGCGGGTCCTTGACCACCGCTCCGCCGCCGACTACCCCTCTGAAGGATCCGGGGTCCGCTCCGCGCGTGGGTCTAACGGCGTGCCTCCCACCCCTCCCGTTGCGGTCCTCCCGGGTCGGCGTACATGCGATCAGGAGACGCCCGTGGGAAGAGGACGGTCGAGACCGGACTGGGCGGGGGCCGAGAGTCCGCGGCAGGGATCACCGCCGCTCAGGTAGCGGTTCTCGCAGATGTGCCGCCGGCTGATCCGGGGGCGGGTAGACGCCGAAGAGCCTGAGTTCCTGGCTGACCCCCGCCAACCTGCTCAGCAGCTCATCCAACTGCCCGACCTGGTCCAGCTCCGCATCCAGGTAGAAGCGGTAGTGGAACGGCTGGTGGGGAATGGGGCGCGCGTCCAGCCGGGTCAAGTTGAGCTTGAGAGCGGCGAAGACCTCCAGAACCTGCACCAACCCGCCGGGACGGTGGGGGGCGATCAGGCCCATGGACGACTTGGCACGACCGCCGATTGGGCGGGTGGCCCGAGCGCGGTCGGTGACCACGACGAATCTGGTCTGGTTGGATGGTTCATCGGCGATGTCCTGGGCGACCACCTCCAGCCCGTACAGGCGGGCTGCGGCCAAGGAGGCGATGGCGCCGTCCCCAGGGACTCCGGCCTCGGCAACGTGCCGCGCCGCACCCGCGGTGTCGGGGTGGGGAACCGCCACGATGCCGTGCTCCTGGAGCCAGGTGGCGCACTGGGCCAGTGCCTGGGGGTGGGACAGCGCCCGTTCCACGCGATGCCCTCCCGGCGAGAGCAGGTGGTGGCGGATCGGCATGACATGCTCGCCCACCACCGCCAGCTCGGGGTGGGCCCAGAGCTGGTCGCTGACCTCCTGAACCACCCCAGCGCGGCTGTTTTCGACCGGCAAGACCGCGGTCTGGGCCACCTTCTGCAGCAGGGCCGCAAAGACCGCGGCAAAGGTCGGCAGACCCAGGGTCTGAGACTCGGGGAAGAGGAGGCGGGCGGCCTCGTCGGAGTTGGCGCCGGGCTCTCCCTGGTACGCGATCAACTCCGGCATCAGCTCATTGTGGCGCGGCACGGCACCCTGCGCAGGTCGTGAGGGCGGCACCGGGGACAAGCCGGGGGAAGGGCCGCTAAGATCGAGGTTGGGTGAGGACATGAAGCGACTGTATCCGCTGGGACTGGGCGAGGCCTGCTGCGACAAGGCGGTGCTGTCGCCGGGGATGGATGACGGGCTGCGCATACACATCCCGATCGTCGGCTACCTGTTGACCACCGATTCAGGGCGCCGGGTGCTTGTGGACAGCGGCATCCATCGCAGCCACATCGAAGACCCCGACCGGACATGGCGTGGCACCCCTTTCGCCAGGGAACTTCGACCTGTGATGCGGGTGGAGGACACCGTGGATTTCCGTCTGGCTCAACTGGGGCTGCGAAGCAGCGACATCACGGATGTGATCAACACGCACCTGCACTTCGACCATGCCGGCAACAATGACGCGTTTGCGAAAGCCACCTTTCACGTGCAGCGGGAGCATTACCACGCTGCCCTCGACAATCCCTCCTTTCCGAACCAGTACTGGAGGCTGGACGGTCTCGACTACAACCTGCTCGATGGCGAGAGCGACCTTGGGGATGGGATCACGGTCTTCCCGACTCCCGGACATGTGCCCGGGCACCAGTCGGTGGTGGTGCATTTGGACGATGGTGACACCGTCATCATCTGCGGCGACGCCATCTACGAAGAGGACAATCTCCGGCACGACTGTTGGACCGGGCACGCGGATCCGGAGCTGGCGAGGCGGAGCGCCGGTGACCTGGTCGAGCGCGCACGGGCGCTGAGGGCCAGGGTCTTCTACGGCCACGACGCCGACCAGTGGCGAGCGCTCCGACACTCACCAAACTGGTACGAGTAGCGACGACTCGCTCGGTCGCGATCGCTTCGTCGCTACGCCGCTGCTCTTGACCTCCCGCTTCAGTGTCTGCCAGCTCCATCCGAACTCCCAAGCCCCGGGTGGGCTGCGCCGCGTCGCGGGGTGCCTCCTCGCCCCGCGTTTGGGCCGATCGGTTTACAAACACTCATGTTAGTAATTAGGAGATGCCGTCAGGTGACCTGCGGAAAGAGACCTCAACGTGAGAAATGTAGGTTAGTGAGTTCCTCCGTCGATATGGATCGTCTGCCCCGTGATCCACTCGGCCTCCTCGGAAACGAGGAAGCCGACAACTTGGGCAATGTCGTTCGGAGTCCCGAGGCGACCCGTTGCGGTCCTTAGTTTGATGATCTCCTCTAGAGACAGCTTCGGGTAACCAGTCAAGTAATTCTTGGTATGTTCCATTGCCATGTCGGTCGCTACCGGTCCCGGCGCGACGGCATTGATCGTGATACCCAGTGGACCCAGGTCCAGCGCAAGATTGCTGACCATGGCTTCAATAGCCGCTTTGCTAGAGGCGTATATCGCGTGGCGGGCGAAGGGCACCGTTGCACTTACGGATGAGCTGCACACAATGCGTCCGCCTCGCTGCATGTGTTTGACCGCCTGTTGGACGACAAAAAACTGCCCCCGCGTGTTGACCGCAAACACCCGATCGAAGTCTTGCTCATCGACCTCCTCGAGAGCACCGAAGTGTTCCACGCCAGCATTGCTTACCAAGATATCAAGCTTGCCGTAATGCTGTACGACCTGACCGACCAGATCCCTGATCTGTGACACGTCGCCTGAGTCGGCCTGAACGGCGATCGCATCAACTTGGTGCTGTGTTTTTATGGCTGCTATAGTCGCCTCCGCCTCCCCAACATGCGTTACGTAGCTGATTGCGAGAGAGGCGCCGTCTTGCGCCAACCTGTTGGCGATCTCCTTTCCAATACCGCGGCTGGCGCCGGTGACCAAGGCCACTCGGCCTTCAAGTTTATTCACAACTGTCCCGCCTCCTACTTGCAGATACGGAAGTCGGCTTGCGTACGTTCGTCAGGGCCCCGGCAAGCATGCGCAGTCTCCCTTCGCCGCTACCGTGACATCAGCTTCGGATGAAACCAAGGACCAGATACTCCAACTTCGAATCCCGAGCCGCCTGCCTTGGTCATTTGGGACCTGACTACTGACCCGTCCCATTTTACGATGGGGAGAGGTGGTTTCCCAGTGTGCCGCCTGCCGCATCGTTGGCCGTTCCGCCTTCCGGGGACGGGTCGGTCGACCCCTCCAAGCGCGAGGTCCGGCGGGCTGTCGTAGGCTTTGGCGGCGAACCCGTCGGCCGGGCTTCGCGGTTCACCCATGGCGTTTGCCGGGCGCATGGGCGGCTACAGGCGCCAATATGGGATCGCTGGAGTTGGCGAGCGAGCTCTCGTGGGCGCCCGGTCCGCCGCCACGTCAAGTGCGGTCGCTGGCGGCGGGGGAAAGTGTCGGTGCAGCAACGCCCCGGTTCTCTTGCGAAGGCACCCCTTCGTTCCCGCAGGCGTTCGCGCCGGTGGGCGCGGTTGTTCTCAGACCTGGATCGGTGAGTAAGCG
>JAKABA010000377.1 GCA_021802115.1 bacterium
GGGGGGGCTGAGCGGCCAACTTGCGCTGAGGGCTGCGGACGGCGCCACGGTCACCCTGGAACGCTTCCCCATCATCGTGGGCAGGATCACTCCTGAGCAAGGAGTCCCGGATGTTGACCTAACCGAGTTTGACCCCCGGGGAGCGGTGGACGGCCGTCACTGCGAGCTCTTCCCCGACCCCGACGGCATCGAGGTGCACGATCTCGGCGCTCCCAACGGCACCTGGGTCGAAGGCCACCGACTAAGCCCTGGGGAAAGCGCCCTGCTGCCCGTGGGCGGCCGACTGCGCATCGCGGGAGTGGAGCTGGTCCTGGTGCCCGCGCCGCCTCGTCGCCAGGTGCCGTCGGCGGACGCGTCCCCAGCGCCCTCGGACTGGCGCGAAGCCTCTCCCTTGACGGGAGTGCCACTTCCCCCGTCGGCCCGGAGCCCGGACGCGCCATTCATCACCCAGCTCCGGCCCAGTGGGAATCCTGACCTCAGTGCCGCGCCTTCGCTGGTGCGGCCCCATTTGGAGGAGGGGGCCGAGTCCGTGCGCATCGTCGAGGGCTCTCCGCTGCTGGTGGGCCAGTCCGGTTCTATGGTGAGCCGGGGACAGCCCGTCTCGGCGGCGGTTGTGGAGGAGGCACTCGCGGCCGCCCGAGCGTCCCTCCAATTGCCCCAGGATGCCGGCTTTGGTTGGGGCTACTCGGGAGATCTCGAGATCGATTTTGTCGCCACGCCGCCGGCACGCAGGGCCAGCCTCGGGGTCACTCGGTGCTCGACGCCGGCGGTGGCACCTGGGACCTTGGCTGCCGCCGCTTCCTGGGTGGCCGCGGGTGGAGGGCTGCTGCTGGCGGGCCGGGGCCCGGGGCGGGTCATGAAGGAGCTGGAGCCCGCCCTGCTCAGGGCCGGCCCGCGCCCGTGGGCTCTGTGTGCAGGCGATGCCACCTGGATGTCGAGCGGCTGGGTGGAACTGCCCGCCGGGGAGCCAGAGGCGACCACTGCCGCCCTCGAGGGTGATCCGCTGGTGGTCCTTGGTGCCGACGACAGAGAGCTGGGAGCGGTCCTCGCTGCCCTACCCAGGACGGCAGGGGGAACCGTGGTCGTCTTGGAGTCGGCCTCTCCGGAGGCCGCTCTGGAGCGCTGCCACCGTCTCCTTCAGGAGCGGGTGGCGCCGGGTGACCCCAAGCCCCTGAGAGAGGAGGTCGCGCGCCGGCTGCCGCGGCTGCTCACCTGGCGGTCGACCCTCCAGTTGGAGTGGTGCTCGGTTCAGGCGCGCCCGGGAGAGGCGGTCTGGATGCTGACCCCTGTGGCGGAGCGCTAACCTTTGTCCGCCCCAAAGCTTCCGGCGCCCACGTCGGGCCCTTCCGTCGCCAGCTACCTGGTGCTTTGCGTGCTGGTGGCGGCGGCGGTGCTGCTGGTGCTTTACCTGCTGGGAGCCGCGATGCCCGGCACGCTGCACGGCTTCCGAGCCGCCTTGGGGTTGCGCCCGTCGTAGTCGGGTGCGAGCGTGCACAATGGCAGCATGCCGGTGCTATTGCTCAGTGCCTCGATGCAGCCGCTCAACGTCATCAGTCGCCGCCGCCTGGTGGTGCTTTTGACCAAGGAGAGGGTGGCGTTCTTCGATGACTCAGACCGGCTCGCGGTGGAGTGGGAGTTGGCCCATCGCCGCCTCGGAGAGGGCGTGATCGTGGTGCGGCTGCTGCGCAACGTGGTGGTGCCACGGCGCCTCATCCGGGCCAACCGGCGCAACCTGCTGCTGCGCGACGACCACACCTGCCAGTACTGCGGGGTCCGGGCCGGACCAGCCGAGCTGACCATCGACCACGTGGTCCCGGTGTCACGGGGCGGGGACGCCAACAGCTGGGAGAACCAGGTGGTCGCGTGCAAGCGATGCAACGGCCGTAAGGCCAACCATCTCCCCGAGGAGGTCCACCTGCGGCTGGCGCGGCCTCCCCGACCGGTGGTCCAGGAGTACGCCCACCTGCTCCTCCTGCGTCACCCGGAGGTGCGGACCGCATACGAGGACCTCCTGCGGTCGGTGCTGCCGGCCGCGCCGTCGACCGCCGGCGGCGGCGGACGTTTCCTGCAATCCATGGGTTCCTGATCACGGGGCCGCCCCGTCGTCAGTCCAGCGCTTGAGGCAGGTGCAGGGGCGGCTGGTCCAGCAGGCGGGCGGTGGCCCTGCCCGAGGAATTGATGAGATCGACGAGCTCACACGCGATGGCGACCGAGCGGTGCTTCCCCCCGGTGCACCCGATGGCGACCCTCAGCACCGAGCGCCGCTGGGCCTGATACAGGTCGAGCAGGTCCAGCAGCATCGGCAGAAAGCACTCGACGAGCCGCTGGGCGCCGGGCTGCGCCATGATGTGGCGGCGGACCATCGGGTCCTTGCCGGAGCGCTGGCGCATATCGGGGATCCAGTAGGGGCTGTCCAGAAAGCGGGTGTCCAGCACCCAGTCGGACTCCTCCGGGAGACCATCTCGGAACCCGAAGGTGAAGCAATCCACCCGCACCTGCTCGCGGTCCCTCCAGTCATCGAGCAGCTGGGAGAGGTAGGCCGTGGTCGACCGATCCAGCCCCAGGAGGTGGCGGTGGGGCTGGCGGACCGGCGGCTTGAGGGCGGCGCCCCGGGGGCTGCCGACCTGCACCAGCCAATAGCGGACCTGACGGTCGTCGAGTACTCTGCCGAGCGTCGGGTTCGTCCTCTCGGTGACCAAGAAGGCGAGGTCTGGGCTCGTCGCCAGCATCCCGCTCACCTCGGCCTCAAGGGTTCCAGCCGCGCCGCCCACTTCCCCCACAGCGAACCCGGCCGCGACCGCCAGCTCCTCCAGCTCCTCGCGGTAGCGCTCCTCGGTCAGGATCAGAACCAAAGACAAGGCTTGCTCTCCCTGGAGACAGCGCCGACACCACCCCCAAATTGGCCGAAACCGGGTGGGCCTCCCCGCCCGCCCCCAGTAGTGACGCGGACATTCTCGCAGAATCCCGGGCGTGACCCCGGGTTTCCTACTTCCACGTCCTCCGATCGCTGCTGCGGCACGACCCACCGCCGCCACTGCGCCAGCTGCGTCCACTCCACGCAGGTTCGGCCGTTCCCGGGGTAGGCACGGGAGGCGAGATGCCTGCGCCGATGCCGGACCACCGATCCAGCCGGTGGGCTCCAGGAGATCCCGGTTGCCGCTGCCGAGCCACCCGCCCGCCGCGGCC
>JAKABA010000378.1 GCA_021802115.1 bacterium
GAAGGAGCCGGTTGCGGTGACCTCCAGGGCCCAGAGGCCGAAGCCCCTCGCCCGCCAGTGCGCTTCGATGCGGTCCGCGAGCCGGTCGCTCTCGGCCCGGGACAGCGGCCCGTCCAGGAACTCCATGACCTCCGGATCCGCGTTCATGGCCGCGAACGGAGCGCGGTCGCCGGGACGAAAGTCCCTGAGCGTCAACCTCTCGGTGGGGACGATCACCGGCCCTCTCAGACGTGCAGACCGCACTCGGTCTTGCCGGTCCCGGCCCAGCGGCCGGAGCGGGGATCGGCGCCCGGGGCGACCGGCTGGGTCGTGGGAGCGCACCCGATCGAGCGGTAGCCCTGAGCCATCAGCGGATGGGTGGGCAGACCGTGCTCCGCGATGTAACGCTCGAGGTCGTCGTCGGTCCAGCCCGCCAGCGGGTTCAGCTTGAGCATCTGGCGAGCCTGGTCCCAGGCCAGCACCGGCGTCGCGGCCCTGGTGGGAGCGTCCACCCGCTTCAGCCCGGTGATCCAGGCCCGGCGCCCGGCCAGCGCCGAGGCCAGAGGCCGCACCTTGCGGAGCTCGCAGCAGCGGGCGGTGCCGCACGGCCAGAGCTCGGCCTCCGCTGCGGGCTGGGTGATGGTCAGATTGAGTTCGTAGCGCTCGCGCACCAGCTCCACGAACTCGAGGGTCTCGGGAAAGTGAAACCCGGTGTCCAGGAACAGCACCGGGATCCGGGGAGCGACCTTGACGGCCAGGTCGACTATGACACAGTCCTGAAAGGAGCAGGCCAGCGCCACCCGGTCCGGGAACCGGTCCACCACCCAGGCGATGGCGGCTGCCGGCCCCTGCGCCTCCAACTCCTCCGAGATCGACGGCACGGCCGCCGGGTCCACCACCCCTTGGTCGAGCATCTCCCACCTCCTCGCTGCTGCGCACCGTACAAATAGGTCTATTAGTACCCTACAATAGCGGCGGCGCCCAGCGGGATGCCGTCACCTCACCAGGCCACAGCGCGCTTCCCGGCCCAGCCGGAAGGCTCGCGGAGACCAAATTGTTCTCGACGACCGAACTGGAGGCGCCGACCGACCGAACCGGTGCCCAGGACTGCTACGGCGATTACCTCGACGACCTTGAGAGTCACGCCATCTTCGTGATCCGGGAGGTGGCGGCCGAGTGCCAGCGGCCCGCGATCCTGTTCAGTGGAGGCAAGGACTCGGCAGTCGTCCTGCGCCTGGCCGAGAAGGCCTTCCATCCACACCCCGTCCCCTTCTCGGTGCTCCACGTCGACACGGGGCGCAACTTTCCGGAGACCATCAGGTTCAGAGATGAGGTGGTCGGTGCCCACCATCTCGACCTGAAGGTCGCCCTGGTCGACGAGCTGGCCGGTTCCTACGACCGCTCCCCTGAGGGGCCCGAGCTCTCCCGCAACCGCCTGCAGAGCCCGGTTCTGCTGCGAGCGATCCAGGCCCACCGGTTCGACGCCTGTCTCGGTGGCGCGCGCCGCGACGAGGACAAGGCTCGCGCCAAGGAGCGCATCATCTCGCTCCGCGACGCGCACGGGCGCTGGGACCCCGGCCGGCAGCGGGCGGAGCTGTGGGATCTGTACAGCTTCCGGGTGTCCGAGGGAGAGCACCTGCGAGTCTTCCCCATCTCGGACTGGACCGAGCTCGATGTGTGGCACTACATCCGCCGCGAGCGGATCAGCCTGCCTTCAATCTACTTCGCCCACCCGCGCCCGGTGGTCCGTCGCGAGGGGATGTTGCTGGCTGTGTCCGATTGGGTCCGGCCGGGCGCGGGAGAGCGCGTCGAACACCTCTGGGTGCGCTTCCGCACGGTTGGAGACGCGACCACAACCGGGGCCGTGGAATCGCTGGCGACCAGCGTCGACCAGGTCATCCAGGAGATCTCCTCGGCCTCCATCAGTGAGCGGGGGGGCACCCGGGGCGACGACCGCTTCTCGGACGCCGCGATGGAGGATCGCAAGCGGGAGGGCTACTTCTGAGCGCGCCCCCCGCAAGCTCCGGCCCGCGCCCTCCCCAACGCCGTGTCCTGCGTGTGGCCGCGATCGGGGCCGTGGACGACGGCAAGTCGACCGTCATCGGGCGGCTCCTGCACGACGCCCAGATGCTGACCTCGGATCAGGTGCTGGCCCTGCGGGAAGCCTCCCCTGCCGATGGTCGGCCCGCGCTCAACCTCAGCTTCGCCACCGATGGGCTGCGGGCCGAGCGAGAACAGGGCATCACGATCGACGTCGCGTACCGTTACGCCCTGACCGCACGCCACAAGCTGGTGATCGCCGACTGTCCCGGTCACCTCGAGTACACCAGGAACACCGCGACCGGGGCTTCGACGGCGGATCTGGCCCTGGTGGTGGTGGACGCCACCAGGGGGCTGCGGGAGCAGACTCGCCGGCACCTGGCGATCGCGATGACCTTCGGCGTGCGCCGGCTGGTGGTGGCGGTGAACAAGATGGACCTGGTGGGCTGGGACCGCGAGGTGTTCCTCGAGGTGACGGCGGAGGTGACCATGCTGGCCGAGAGGTTGGGCGGCGCCCGGGTGGCAGCGGTCCCCATCTCCGCCGCCCACGGCGACCACGTGGTGCGCCGGACCAAGGCCGGCCCCTGGTACAGCGGGCAGACCCTGCTGGGGGCGCTGGAAGAGGCTGCCGACGGCGCCGCGCCACCGGGCCCGGGGGCCCGCCTGGCGGTGCAGATGGCGCTGCCCGGGCCCGACGGCGGCCGCCGGTGTGCGGGGAGGTTGAGCGGGGGGCCGCTGCGCCGAGGGGATGAGGTGGTGGTGCTGCCCAGTGGGGTGCGCACCCGTGTCCTCACCCTGGAGGCACCCTCCGGTCCCGTCGAAGTCGCCCCTCCCGGGCTCTCCCTGCGGGTCGGGTTGGCGGGCGACCCCGAGGTTGCCAGGGGCGACCTTGTGGCCAATCAGGACAGCGCCCCTCCCATGTGGCGGGAGGCGGTGACCACCGTCTGCTGGCTGGCCGAGTCTCCCGCCCGGGCCACGGACCGGTTTGCGATCAAGCACACCACCCTGGTCACCGGCGCGGAGGTGGTCGCGGTGGAGGCGGCGCTCGACCTGGGCTCACTGCGGCTACTGCCGGTTCAGGAGCTGGCCGCGAACTCGATCGGGCGGCTCCGATGGCGGTTTGATCGGCCCCTGGTGGCCGACCCCTACAGCGAGAGTCGCGAG
>JAKABA010000069.1 GCA_021802115.1 bacterium
TGTGGGCAGCGCCGCCCGGATCGTGGGACCCGCGGTGGCGGGGGTGCTGCTGGGAACCCTGGGGGCGGCCAGCTGCTTTCTGGCCATGGCGGCCAGCGTGCTGCCGCTCCTGATCGCCCTCGGCCGTGGGCGCTGGCCGGCTGCCAAGACCACCTCCACCGAGATGGGAGCACTGGGAAGGGTCTGGGAGGGGATTAGCTGGAGCCGATCCAACCCCCTGGTGCGGTCGGTGCTGCTGGGCAGCCTGACGCTGGGGGTCCTGGGAATCGGCTACATGCCGTACCTGCCGGTGTTCGCCCGCGACCAGCTGCACGGCGGGGGCCAGGTTCTGGGTCTCATGTACAGCGTGGGCGGGATCGGGGCCCTGGCAGGGGGCCTGGCGCTCAGCCTGTTCAGCCGGCGCGTCCAGCGGCGTCAGCTGCTGCTCTTCGCCGCCCCCTTCTACGCGGCCAGCCTGTTCGGGCTCACCCGGGCTCCCTACCTGGGGCTGGCGCTCCCCTGTCTGGCCGGGATCAGCCTCGGCTTCATGGCTGCCAACACCGCCATGCTGACCAGTCTGCAGGCGGCGGCTCCGGCCGAGATCCGGGCCCGGGTGATGTCCCTGTACAGCCTCGCCTACGCTGGTGGCGGCCCCCTGGGGACCCTGCTGTACGCCGCGCTGAGCCGGATCGTCCCCCTGTTCTCCGCCATCGCGGCGGGGGCCGTGGTGGTGGGGGTGGTGCTGCTCTGGACCGCGACCCGGCCCGGGCTGCGGGCCCTGGCCTGAGCTGCCCGATATCCTCTGCTGATGGGTCTTGAGTTCCGCCCGATCCGGCCAGAAGAGCTCCCGCTTCTGGCCGAGGTCAACCTGACCGCGTTCGGGGAGAATCTGGATCCCTGGCACACGGGGTGGTTCGAGAGCCACTTCGAGGGCGCGCTGACCATGGCCGCCTTCGATGACGGGGTGATGGTGGGCAGCTCGATGAGCCTGCCGGTCACGGTCGGGGTCCCCGGGGCCACCGTCGCCGCCGCCGGCGTCACCGCCGTTGGAGTTCTACCCACCCACCGGCGCCAGGGGATCCTCCGCCGGATAATCGACCGGCTGTTGGGGGAAGCCCGCGCCCAAGGGCTGCCGCTGGCGGTGCTCTGGGCCAGTGAGGGCGGCATCTACTCCAGGTTCGGGTTCGGGCCGGCCGCCCGCTCCCTGGGGATGGAGCTACAGCACCCGAAGGCGTCCCTTTTGCCCCGGCCGCGGATCGGGCGGATCCGGATGGTCTCGCTGGAGCAGGCCCGCCAGATCCTGCCCGCGGTGCATGAGAAGGTTGTACGTCAGCGCCCCGCCATGATCTCCCGCGACCAGATCGGGTGGCGGTATGCGCTCTCCAACGACGACCCCCACCTGGCTCCCGGCGAGAGCCGACTCTTCACGGTGGTGCACGAGAGCGCGGGCGGTGTCGATGGGTATCTGGTCTACCGCGTCCGGGGGGACTGGACCCCCCGGGGTCCGGAGAACACCTTGATCGTGGTCGAGATGGTGGCGGAGAACCCCCACGCCACCGCCGAACTCTGGCGCTACTGCACCGAGGTGGACCTAGTGCGCCGGATCGAGGCCAAGGGGCGGGGCGCCAGGCCGGTCGATGACCCGATCTGGTGGCTGCTGGCCGACCCCCAGGCGCTGGTCGCGACCGCAACCATCACCCTTTGGGCGAGTGTCCTGGACGTGCCCGGGCTCTTCGAGGCCCGCCGCTACCGCTGCGACGGCGGGCTCACCCTGGCCGTCGAAGCAGGTGACGGCGGCCCCTCGGCCGGCTACCGTCTGGAGGTGAGCGGCGGGGTGGGACGGTGCCGTCCCGCGGCCGGGCCCGCGGACATTCACCTGGGTTGGTCCGAGCTGGGATCTCTCAGCCTGGGGATGCCCTGTTTTTCCCAGCTGGTCGCGGCCGGTCGAGTCCGGGTTACCGAAGCCGCGGTGGTCCGGGAGGCGGACAGGATCCTGAGCTGGGACCCTGCCCCCTGGTGCTTCGAGGACATCTGAGTCTGCTGCGGGAGCCAAAGGCATCGCGAGCAGGGCCACCGGAGCCTGCGACCGGCCGTGCTCAGGTCGGCGTGACGTCCACCAGCCGGTGCACGCGCCAGGGGGAGGACCTGGTGTCGAGATCCACCTCCAGCTCGTGCAGGCCGGCTCCGGCGCTGGTCGCTGCCTCCGGATACTGACAGATGGTCAGGTCCTCAAATCGAAGCCGCAGCCAGCACCGGCCGGGACCGGCCGGCGGGCGCCGGCTGAGCATCCATGACAGTCCCGACCGGGCCGGCAGCAGCCGCCCACCCTCTTCCCGAATCGCCGCGGCGGCCGCCAGCATCTGGCCCAGCAGAGGGGGCGCGAGGAACTGCGCCAGCGCGAGGTCGTCAGCCTGCGCGATCGCGCGCTCCAGGCCGTCTGCCAGCTGACGCAGCTGCTGGGTGGTCTGCATCTCGCCATCTTGCCTGGCCCGCCTGATCCTGCCCCAACCAAGATCAACCCGGTCTCTAGCTGCCATGCCCACCCACGCCCGATCCCAGTCGGGTGAGCTGCTCCGCCAGGGCAAAGCTGGCCGCGCGCATCCTGCGGTCGACCACCGCCATGGGAACCCGCCGGGCCTCGGCGACCTGCGCTGCGCCGGGGGCCCAGGGCATGCCCATCACCTCGATCCCCTCCCGGGCCAGCTCCTCGCGCAGCTCCTGCCACCCCGATTTCGCGTGCGCGACGGCCAGGCAGCCCCCCCGGGTGAGGGCCGAGTTCTGCTCGACAAAGGTCACCGTGCGGACGCAGCTGCGGCGCTGGCTCTCTCCAGGTCCGGTCGGGATCAGGGCCGCCGAGGCCTTCTCCAGCCAGAACCGCTGGATCACCGACTCCGGGCTGAGGCAACGGCCGAGGTCAACCACGATCACCCGGAATGCCGGCTGCAGCACGCGCTGGAAGAGATAGTCCAGATGCTCGCGCCCGACCGGAGCGGATCGGCGATCCCGGAGGGCTGCGAAGAGGCACTGGAAGTCGAGCGCCTGGGCCGTGAAGAGGTAGCTGTCCAGATTGGCGGCACCCTCACACAGTTCCGCCAGGTGGAGCACCAGCTGGTCCAGACGGGCAAGGGGAGCGAGGTCGTGCCCTGCGCGGCAACCCCCCAGGAGCAGGTCGAGGTCGGGGCTGGCCCAGTCCCCGTCGACCAGCAGCGCCCTGGCGGGGCTCTGCCGTCGCCCGAACGCCCAGGCGCAGTTGAGGGCCAGGGCGGATCCGCCGATTGCCCCCTTACCGCCCACGACCGCCACCACCAGGGGGTCAGGGCCAGGTGTCGGGGCACCCAATGTCGCCACCGCCAGGTCCTCACCCACGTGCTGGCGGAGCATCCCTGGACGCCGAGAACGAAGGGCTGTGGACACCCCGCGCCACAGCCCGAGCGGCCCCGCGGGCCCGACCACCATTCGGGCCGGCGCCGGTTCGGCGAGCAGGAGCAGCGGGTGGCGGGGAAGAGGCCGCTGGGGACGTGAAGTCGAGTTGTACCAGGTGAGGCGACCGCCCGGCTCGGGTGGCGGTGGTGGGGGGGTTCGGGTGCCGGCCTGCATCAGCAGGTCGCCCCCGCGGGACTTCCCGTCACAACCGGAGTCGCATAGCCATGAGCCAACCAGGCGGTGGCCTGAGCCTCGATCCGCAGCTGGGACCAGGGGCCGAGACCAAGCAGGGGCATCTGCCCGCTCCGCCAGACCAGGACCGCGATCCCCTGCTCCACGCCGATCACCCCCAGGAACCGCTGGCAGCGGGTACGCACGGCCAGCACACATCCCTGCGGTCGGCCGGCGAGCGGGCGCAGCGGGACCGAGGCCTCGGTCACGCAGCGGCCTGCGACTCCCGACAACTGGGCGGAGACCACGGAGGTGACCACCCCAGCGGCACCCCCGATGCCGTTGCCGCAGTCACCTCGACCGAGAGGGGCCTCGCACACGGCGAATTCGCCGGTGGTCTTGAGGAGGTTGACGTTCACAGCCTGTGATCCGGCCTCGGCCGCGGCCTGTGCGGTGGCGACCAGCTGAGCGTGATCCAGGAGCAGGACTCCACCATCCACCGCCAGGGCGGTGACCGGGAGCAGAAGCAGCGGCAGCAGCAGCGCGAACAGGGGCAGGAGCTGGCCCGTCTGGCAGGCCCTCGGGCGCTCAGCAATCATCGCCGGTCGGATCCTGCGCGGGATCGCGGCTTCGAAACGGGTCGATCTTCTGAACCGAAGAGGCGCTGAGGCGAGGCGACATCCAGTTCCCCACGACGGGGATCCAATCGAGGTTGGGACGGTAGGCGATCACCACCTCCACATCTCCGTCCGTCAACCCGGCCCGGTCGGGCGGGCCACCGATCCGGCAGAAGCTGTCCAGGGCAGCGCCGTATCCGAACCAGATGTCGGAAGAGCCGCCGCCCAGGGCGGTCGGCATGGCGAGTTTGTCGGGGACGGGGCCGACACAGTGCCCGCCATTCAGCTGCCGGATCGGGCCAGCGAGCAGACCGGAGCTCTCCTGCTCCACCACCTGGAGCTCTTGGGTCGCCTCCTGGCAGGCGCGCTGAGAGTCGATGGCGCGGGCTGCCACCAGCGCGGCTGCGGAGCTGGCGGTCTCCAGGGCCATCTGCGTTCGCGCCAGCTGCACGACAGCCACCGAACCCAGCCCCAGGAGAAGGGTCAGGGGCAGCACCAGCGCCAGCTCCAGCATCGCCTGGCCAGTAGCCCACTCGCGCGGCCCGCCTATGAGAAGGCCTCCACCGCCAATCGGAGCCGGCTCCCGACCGGGATCGTCCCCGGACCGGCGGAGCCGACCCAGGGGACGATGGCCCTGAGCCCACCGGCCACCCACACATCCACCGCGCGAGGCGGCCAGGAGGTGTAGGCGGCGCAGATGACCAGCCGGCCGGCGACGGCGGGGCCATGGCAAGCGGCCATGCCAGCCGCCACCCCAAAGCAGCGCGTCTCATGACAGTTGGGGTTCTGGGGACCGTCCAGGTCGCTGGGGATGGGGCCGAAGGCGAAGGTGGAACCGGCACCGCTGGGGACCTGGTCACAGGGTTCCTCGGTCCCGGGCTGCGGCACGCCGGCCCGATAGCGCACACAGTAGAGCGACTTCCAGCAGCCGGTGCCCGCCTGCTGACAGACGCCGACGGTCGCCATTCCCGCCACCTCGGACGAGAGCGCGGACCGCGCCGCCAGCACTCCGCTCATGAGGGTCCCTGCCGGGTTGGCGCTGAGCAACGCCCCGGAGGCCACCCTCGCGCCCGCGAGGGTGGCCGTCTGGACCCCCTCCTCCGCGAGCGCGGTGAGGCCGAGCTGGACCGCCCCCAGGGTCGCCAGCAGAAAGACCGTGACCCCCAGGGCCATCTCGACCATGGACTGCCCCGCCTGCCGCCGCCTCAAGACAGCGCCCCTGACAAACGTTCCAGCGCCGGGTAGAGCACGATGACCACGAAGGGGAGCAGGATGCAGGTGGCAACCGGCAGCAGCATCGTGACCAGGGCCCGGCGCCCCCGGGCGGTGAGGTCGTCGCGCTGGCGGTCACGGAGTCCGCGGGCCAGCCTCCCCAGTGGAGCCGACGAGGAGATCCCCTCCTGACGCTGGAGTCTGACCACGGCGGCGAGCGCGGCCAGAGCCGGGGTGGCGAGCTCGTCTGCAGCCCGTTCCAGCTGGACGTCCAGGGGCGGGGTGCCGGGAGCGGCCGACCCTGCCAGACAGGCGCGGAGCACCTGAGCCGCCTCGCCCCGGACCCGGCTCACCACCAGCTCCATCGCCCGGCGGGAACTGACGCCGCCGCCGCTCTGCTCCAGGGACATGAGGTCCACCAGGATCGGGATCTGCGCGGCGATCGCGGCCCGGCGCCGTGCCCCGGCGCGGAGCAAGCGCGACAGGTCGAGCAGCCCCGGCGCGAGACCCGCCAGGAGCATCACCGACCAGGGGACGAGTCCCAGTATGACCGGGGCGGTGAGGAGGCATGCCACCAGGGCGAAGACCAGCACCCAGCCCGCGATCACCTCGTCGGGCTGGTTCTCCCGGCCGGCGGCTCGCAGCCTGACCGAGAGCCAGGCGGCCGCGCTTGGAGGAACCGCGACGCCGACGGCCCGGCCAAGGGCCGCGGTCAGCGCCCCCAGGGGCCCCCGGGGCCCAACCGCGGCTGGCGTCATGCGGGTGGACGCCCGAGTGTCGAGCCAGTCATCCAGCCTCCGGCGGTGCGGCCAGCCCGCGAATATGGCCACGGTGGCGAGCCCCAGCAGCGCCGCCCCCGCCACCCCATAGAGGAGCGGGACGGCCGGCATCGCATTCGGCAGCATCAGACCGGCACCAGGCGGGGTCACGAAGTTCTCCGAGCCGCTGCCAGCTCCGAGCTGGCGCCGTCCTCGACCGTGTTCGCTCCCCCTTCCGGGGCGGGAACTATCTGGTCGAGGTCGTTGAGCCTCAGGATCCTGGTCATCCATAGGTATCCGACCACGATGAGCGCCAGCAGGCCACCGAGGACCAGCTGGCCGCCGAGCGAGTGATAGGGCTGCAGATAGGCGGGATTCACCACCCTCAGCACGGCGATCAGCAGCAACGGCATGACCGCGATCACCAGCGCCCCCAGCCGCCCCTGGGCCTGCTCCGCGCGCATCTGGTCCTCGGCGGCCTGGATCTGATGGGCGGCGCGCGCAAGCTCATCCAGCAGCGGGGCGATCCGCCCCCCCGAGCGCCCACCCACCGTCAGCGTCGTGGCGATCAGGGTGAAGAGGGGCTGTCGCATCCGGAGGTCGGCCTCCAGCAGCGCCCGCTCAAGTGAGACCTGCTGCGACCTCGCCACCACCAGCGCGAGCTCAGGCCGGAGGTCCACCGGTCCGCTCTCAGCGAGCGCCTTGAGCGCCTGGCGCACGCCGTGGCCGGCGGGGAGCAGCTGTGCCAGCAGGTCGACCGCCGCCACCAGCTGGTCTCGGACGCGGGCACGCGCGACCGCCCGGCGCCAGCCCTCGAGCGCCTGCTCCATCACGGCGCCGAGCCCGGCCATGATCAGAGCGGGGATCGGAAGGCCGAGGATCGCCCAGGCCGCCAAACCCACCGCGGCAGCGGCCAAGAGACTGGGCCCGCCCGCCGCCGCCAGGTCGCGCGCCGCCGGCAGGTACCACCTCCGGGGTGCCCGGGCGGCGGGGGCATCGACATCGGGGGCTCCGATGTTCCAGATCATCAGGGCGGCCGCCAGCGCCGCCACCACGGCCAGCAACACCAGCAGGATCGCGACGGAGACGCTCGTCATCACACACTCGGAGAGTCGAGCAGCCGGCCCAGCAGGCTGTTGACCGCGATCCCGGCTCCGTCGAGTTTGTCCTGGATCTTGGGTGGCAGGTCGTCGAGCCGGGTCAGATCCCACGCCCAGGTGCCGCGCGCCCGCTGGTAGTGGCACACGCTCTCGAGCAGCGGCAGATCACCCTCGACCTGTCCGGTGACCAATCCCACCGCCTGGATCACGCGCTGGTCGACGCCGTCCGGCCGCCGCATCCGTCCCAGATGGATCACCAGATCCACCTTGGCGGCCAGCTCGCGGGCGATGGCGCTGGGGTCGGCCCGCGCCTGGGCTGGATGACGGCGGATCAGCCCCGCCAAGCGCAGCAGCGCGTCGCGCGCGCTGTTCGCATGCAGGGTGGTGCCGCTCCCATCGTGGCCCGTCCCCATGGCGTCCACCACGTCGAGCGCCTCAGCGCCGCGGCACTCGCCAACAAAGATCCGGTCCGGGCGCTGGCGCAGCGCGTTGCGGACCAGCTGCTGGATGGTGACCTCCCCGCGGCCCTCAGTGTTGGCATCGCGCGCCTCCAGGGAGATCGTGTTCTTGCGCCCTCCCTGAGCGGTGCGGAGATGCAGCTCGCGCTGGTCCTCGATGGTGATGACCCGCTCCCACGCCGGCACCTCGCCGATGAGCAGGCGCAGCAGCGTGGTCTTGCCGGAGCCGGTGCTGCCGGAGACGATCACGTTGAACCGGGCCCGCACCGCCGCCTGGAGCAGCGGTATCAGCTCCCAGGGCAGGGTCGCCACCTGGGCCAGGTCAGCCAGCCGACCGAAGCGGGCGAGCTGGTGGCGGCGGATGGTGACCGCCATGGGCGTCGCCACCGGGGGCAGGACGGCGTTGAGACGGGAGCCGTCCTCCATGGTGGCGGTGACCATCGGACTGGCCCGGTCCAGATGCGCGGAGCCCGAGCCCAACAGGCGCTGGACCGTGGCCAACAGGGCCTCCTCGCTCTCGAAGTGGATGCTGGAGGTCTGCTGGCTCCCGTCCCTGACCACCAGCACCTCGTCCGGGCCGTTGACGATCACCTCCTCAACCAGGGGGTCGGCCAGCAATTCCGCCAGCGGGCCGAGCGGCGAGACCTGAGCCAGCAGACGCCGACGCACCTCCTCGTATCCCTGCGCGGTCAGGATCGGACGCCGCCGATGGGGGGCGACCGAGTGGTAGTTGCGGATCTCGCCCTGCACCAACTCTGCGATCCAGCTGCGATCGTCTGGCTTGAGTTCGGTGTCGGAGCGCCGCTCCAGCTCGGCGGCGACCCTCGCCCGCAACGCGGTCAGCAGCTCGCCCTCCACCGCACTGAGGGCGTCCAGCCCCGGCTCGGGCAGATCGGGGGCGGTCACGCTCACGAGCTCGCTCCGGTCCGCTCCATCACCCCGGTGGGTGCCCTGCGGCTCAGGTCCGAAGCGGACCTCACCTCGGTCTCCACGGCCAGGTGCGCCAGCACCGCCTTGGCAGCCGCTCGCAGCGGGGCCCGCAGCTGCCCCTCCGCAACCGCCGGCCGCTGCGCCGCTTCGGCTCTCAGGGAGGCCAGGCGGTTGAAGGGGATGGTGGCGACCAGAGGCATCCCGTAGCGACGCAGGAACGCCGATTCCGAGGTCGCCAGGGTGCCCGGGCCCGCGCCATTGAGAATCGCCAGGTTAGGTTTGGCGCGCAGCGGATTGGCCAGGGGGGACCGCACCACCCGATCAAAGAGATCCACCCCGACCGGAGTGGGCGCGACCACCCAGCAGAGGGCCTGACATCGCAGCGCATGGGCCGCGGTCAGATGGGACCCCAGCGGCCCCAGGTCGACGACGATCAGCTCATGGTCCTCGCTGAGCAGGGTGGTCACGGCGTCGAACACCTCGGGCGCGACCGCGCCGGCTCCCGCCGGCTCAAACGCGCCGCCGAGGACATCCAGCGGGCCGCTCCTCTGCAGGTGCCGCTCCACGAGCTGACGGTCGAGGGGGCGCACGTTCGCCTCGTGCGCGAGGTAGGCCAGCGATCTGTCCTCCTTCAGGTTGAGGCGCACCGCCACGGTGCCGAGCCCCCCACCGGCTTCGATCAGCGCCACCCTGAACCCGTTGGCAGCCAGCGCCCAGGCGACGTTCAGGCTGACGAACGTCGTCCCAGGTGACCCGCCCGCTCCGAGCACGCCCAGGGCCCGAGGTGGTCGGGGCCCGAGAGCGTTGGGGTCGAGGGAGTCGACTGGGTGGGACCTCTCCTGCACCCGCCGCAGGCGTCCTGGGAAGGCCATCAGGATCCCGAAGTCGCCAGGGGGGGCCGGCATGCTCCTTCTCGGCCCGAGCCCGCAATCGCCTGCAGCGCTCCCTGGGGGCTGGAGACCGAGCTCTCTGAACCAGGGCATGCGGGGCCGTTGGCGGCAACCGCCCAGATCGCCTGGGTGGTGTCGAGCAGGAGCCACGGGGCCACCTGCGTCGGCGAGACGGTGATGGTTATCTGGTGGGCTGGATAGTTGACCGCCACCACCCGGATCGACTGGGCCAACGGCATCACGCAACCGGCGGTGGACGCGCCTCCACAGAGATTTGAGCTCGGCGACGCGCCTGGCCCGGACACCGCCAGCAGATCCACCAGGCTCCCCGGCTGGAGATCGTTGGGCATGAATGCCAACGTCAGGGTGACCTCCCGCTGGCCGGCCGCTGCGCCCATCTCCAGATCGCTGCGCAGGATGACGGTCCCCGCGGGGATGTCGACCAACGCGATCGCTCCCTGGACCGACGAGAAGTCATGTTCGGGAATGGTGTCGGCAAGCGCGCTCGGCTGCATGTGGACCAGCGCTCCCCCGGCGGCCAGATCATAGGTGTTGGCCTGGAGGGCGGTCCCCGCCGGGAGGTTGCGGGCCGCGACCAGGACTCGCTGTTCCCCGGTTTGAAGCTGAACCGCGATCAGGAGGAAGGCGGTCAGCGCGGCGCAGAAGGTGATCAGCCCCACGGCCAATGCCATCTTCCGCCTCACCGCTCCGCCTCCCTCATCGCGGCAGCCCCTCCCCCCGGGGCACCACCGGCGCCCACGCACCGGTGCATGGGATTTTGCTCCACCTGGCCGACGGATGGGAACCCATCCCGGTGTTACGCATCCGTAACATCGACGGCCAAGCGCGCCCCTCAACGGCGGTCCGAAGTTCAGGCCGCACCGCGCAACTCCCGCGCGTCACTGCATCGACGCAGCTTGGCCATGCCGCGCTTGTAGAGACCCCGCACCCTCTCCTTGGGCACACCCCAATCGCGCGCGATCTGCTCGGTGCTCTTACCCTCAAGTACGTGGGCACGCACGACTTCCGCCTGGCCCGGCGTCAGGTGGCTCAGGAC
The DNA here is from genome assembly GCA_021802115.1 of bacterium. The sequence goes on from JAKABA010000069.1 coordinate 10,596, forward strand.
CCGAGCCACCGTCTCGCGCTGCACCAGACCCAGGCTGGGGTCCGACCCCTGGTCCGCGAGCGCCCGGTGTCGGGGGTTGACGTCCAGCAGCAGCTCCAGCGGCATGCCCGCGTGGCGCTGCCGGACCAGGTCCGCCTCCCAGCGGTGGTGCCAACGATGGAAGGCGATGCTGCGGAGCCAGGCGCGCAGCACGGCCTCACGCTCCCCCTGGAACGAGTGCAGCCTGGTGAGCGCGGTGACGAACACGTCCTGGACCAGGTCAGCCCGGTCTTCCGGGGGCCGCCGCCGGAAGCATCGTTCGACGTCGTCCTTGAAGGTCTGGAACATCCACTCCACCGCGTCCGGTCGGCCCTGCCGCAGCGCCACCACCCTGGCCACGAACTCGTCCTCGCTCAACCCACTTCCTCCCGGCGGGGCCCTGCAAGGCCCCTTCGCCAAGAGTCTTGGCCCGCGAGAACTCACTTCCGGCCCCGAATCAGCCGATGGACCGCTCCCAAACCACCCGGTCTTTGCACCGTTTGTGTCGGGACCTGTCAGGGCGTAGGCTTAAGGCTGGAGGGGCGATGGAAGCCGAGCGTGCGCGCGTGCTGGTGGTCGATGACGACCCCCTGACCCTGGGGGCGGTCGTAGACATGCTCAAACCCGATGGCTATCGTCTGGAGGAGGCCAGGAGCGGCCGCCAGGCGTTGGCGCAGATGGCGAGGTTCAAGCCCGACTGCGTGATCCTCGACTACGCCATGCCGGGAATGAGCGGCCTCGAGGTGCTGCGGGCGCTGCGGGATTCCGGGGATGAGACCCCGGTCGTCATGCTCAGCGCCAAGGACGACTCGTTCGACCGGGCGGCGGGCTACAGCAGCGGCGCCGATGTCTACGTGGGCAAGTCGGAGGACCCCAGCGTGCTGCGTGCCGCGGTCGCGAGGTTGCTGCGGCGGCGCCAGGAGGCGCCCAGCCGGATCGAGGTCGGGGGACTGGTCCTCGACCGCGCCACCTGGACCTGCCTGGTCGACGGGCGGGCCATCCCCCTGCCCCCGCGCGCCTTCAACCTGCTGGTGGCGCTCGCGGGCCAGCCGGGCGCGGTGTGGCGCAAGGAGCAGCTGGTCTACCGCGTATGGGGTGTGAGCTCGGACGTGTACAACCGCGCGGTCGACAACGCGATCGTCGAGTTGCGCAAGTTGCTGGGCGACAGCAGCCAGCATCCCCGCTTCATCCACACGGTGCGGGGGGTGGGCTACAAGTTCGATCCCCGGCCGTGAGCCCGGGCTGGCACGGCGGGCGCCAGGTTGCGCCGGTGCGCACTCCGGACTTCGCCAGCGACATCATCTGGCAGATGAGCCAACCGCTGGCCGTGTTGGATCATTCGGGCCACCTGGAGTTCGCCAACCCAGCGCTGCTGGATCGAGGGCTCGTCAGGGCCATATTCGATACCCGCGGCTTTCTGGTGGACCGCCAGATCGATCTGCTGCGCCAGGAGGTGCTGAGGCACTCCCGGGGGCCGGAGCTCAAGGTACGCGCCGTGCACTCCGACCAGGCCGGCGGCCTCGCGGAGGTCTTCGAACTCACCCAGGTCCCCGGCTGGACCGCTGTCGTGTTCCCCGCCTCGGAACCGCCTCCAGGCAAGACGTCGGAGCTGCCGAGTGCCCCGCTGATGTTGCACGAGCTGCGCTCGCCAATGCTGGCCGTGAGCCAAGCCCTTGACCGCCTCACCCAGGCCCTTGGGCGAGATGAAGCCGACCTCAGGGCTGCGGTCTCCGCCCAGTCCCGAGCTGTGGCCCGGCTCCTCTCCGTGCTTGCCGGCCTGTCAGATCTGGTCAGGGCCGGTGAGCTTCTCGGCGGACCAGCACCGGCGGCCTCGGTCAGCCTGCGCGAGGTCGCTCGCGAGGTCCATGAGACGTTCGAACTGCTCGCCGGGGCAACCGGCCACGAGCTGGTGCTGGTGGAAGACGGTGACCCCGCCGTGATTCGCGGTGAGCGTGCGCTACTCGCCCGGGCCGTCGCCAACCTGGTTGACAACGCCCTCAAATATTCTCCCGCTCCCGGCCCAGTGCGGCTGGTCATCGCCAGGCGCGGATCCCTCGCCGTGGTCGAGGTCTGGGATCGCGGCGCGGGGGTCGCCCCCGCGGACCGCGCCAGGATCTTCGATCCGTTCGTCCGGCTGGACCCGGGACCGGGCCCCGCGAGCACCGGGAGCGGGCTCGGCCTGGCCGTCGTCCAGAGCGTGGTCAGGGGTCACGGGGGAAGTCTCTCCGTCGAGTGGGACCCGGAGCGGGGGAACGTGTTCCGCATGAGCTTCCTGATCTCCCCAAGTCTCGGCCGGCAAGCCGAGGGGATAAGCCCAACCGCGCTAAACTCTTGGTCCGGCCCGCATGGCTCAATTGGTTAGAGCAGGGGACTCTTAATCCCAAGGTTCCAGGTTCGAGTCCTGGTGCGGGCACCACATTTCGAACTCCAGGTGCTACCCTCTGGCGGTGCGCGACGCCCCACAGGATGCGGTTGACAGCAGTTTTGACAGCAGCTGGGAGCGGCGCCGGGAGGCATCGCGCGCACGGCCACGGGCGCGAGCCCGACGCCGGGGCAATCGAGAGGGGAGCATCTACCAGCGCAGCGACGGAAGGTGGGTGGCTTCTGTGTCCGAGGCGTCGGGCCGTCGTGTGTACCGGTACGCTCGCACCCGGGCCGAGGCTGCGGCCAAGCTGGCGTCGGCGCTGAAGTCCGTCCAGGAGAGCAATCCCCTACCGCCGGAGAGGGAAACGGTCGCCACCTACCTTGCGAGCTGGCTCGATGTCAGCGCCAGGCCGACTGTCCGGCCGATGACCTACATCAGCTACGAGGCCATCGTTCGACGCCACTTGGTCCCTGAGTTGGGGCGGATCCGCCTCTCCCGGCTCGGACCGGGCGACGTCCAGGCGATGATGAACCGCAAGCTGGCTCAGGGCCTTTCGGCGCGGCGAGTCGATTACCTGCGCGCTGTGCTCCGCAGGGCGCTCAACGACGCCATGCGGTTTGGACTGGTGAGTCGTAACGTAGCGGCGCTGGTCCGCCCGCCGAGAAGGCCCCGCTACGAGGTTTCGCCGCTCGGCCCCGATGAGGTCCGGCACCTCATGTCGGAGGTGCGTGACGACCGCCTTGGGGCCCTGTACGTGGTGGCACTCACGCTGGGTCTGCGTCAGGGCGAGATTCTGGGGTTGCGCTGGTCCGACGTCGACCTGGTCTCCGGGCGCCTTCAGGTCCGCCATGCGCTGCAGAGGTTTGACGGGGAGTACCACCTCGTCGAGCCGAAGTCAGCCAGCAGCCGGCGCACCCTCGTGCTCCCCGTGGTAGCCACAGCCTCACTCGAGAGGCACCGCCGCCAACAGCAGGAGGAGCGAGCCCGGGCCGGGGAGATGTGGCAGGAGCATGGCCTGGTCTTCACCACCCCCATCGGCCGGCCGCTCGACTCCACCAGCGTCACGGGTGCCCTGCAGCGTCACCTGGTGCGGGCGGGGCTGAGAAGGCAGCGTTTCCACGACTTGAGGCACGCTTGTGCGTCCCTGTTGCTGTCCCGGGGGGTGAGTCCCAGGGTAGTCATGGAAATGCTGGGCCACTCTCAGATCAGCCTGACGATGGACACCTACAGCCACGTACTGCCGAGCCTCCTCTCGGACGCGGCGGACCAGATGGACAACCTGCTGCGGGACGATGAATCCGTGCCTGGCTCTGCCCCCGCGGCGGCCCGGGGCGCCACGTTTCGGCACGAGGAGAGCCGTGCCGACTGAGCGGTCGTGCTGGAGGCGACCCCGATCGATCAGCAAGTGACCGAAGTGCCGACCGCTGCACCTGGAACAAGGTACGAGCCGAGATGGTTGACGATGACCGGAACGGTCGCGGCCAGCGATGGCGGTCATCCCGCCACCGACGCCCGACCGGCTGACCACGTCAATGGCCGAGGTTGGGTTTGCACCCCCCCCTTGATCTCACTTCGATCTCTGCGCTCCGTATTTTGAGACCACTGTGAGACAGGGGAATGTGGTCTCGCCACGACCTTCGTGGGCCCTCCGTGGACGCCAGGCCGCCCGCCAATGTCGTGGATGGCACAGAGATCGCGGAGCTGCCGACGGCCGCGTACACCGATGCTCGCGTACGGGGCGCCGGCTCTGGTGGGGCCACGAGCAGCCCGGTCGGCTACCTCCCCTTCACCGGAACGCGCAGCACGGTGAGCACGTCCCATCCGTCGCCCCTGTTCGGCAGTCTGCTCCAATCGTGGCATCCCGTTTCCGCCGAGGTGGGTGCCCGTCGGCGCTTCCGTGTGGCCGTGGCAGCGGGCCGCCCACCGGCTGCCTCATAGGCGCGGCGGGCGGCCCGGCCCGCGCCCGCAGTGGTCCGCGCCCGCGCGGCACCTCGCCGGCCAGGACCCGCCGTCGCCTATCCCTGCCCGCCCAGGTGATCGTTGTCGGGTTGGCTTGCTGACAGCCCTCCGTCGGAGAAGAGTGCCGTCAGTGCCGAACAGCACCCCGATCTAGGCGGTCCAGGCTCTTCTCCAGCACGACCTTGATGAACGTCTGGTAGGGGAGGCCGCGGTGGAGCGCTTCGGCCTTAGTGCGTTCAAGTAGCTCCTCCGGCAGCCTCAGAGAGATTGCCCGCTGATGCTTGCGCGCCGCCACTATGGCTGCCTCCACCTCAGCCACGAACTCATCGCCGCCCATCCCCTCGTACGGGTCGTATTGATGCGGCTCTGGCCCAAACCGTTGTCCAATCGTGCGCTCGACCGTCATCGTCCTCGCCTCCCAATGGCATGCGCATGAACCGGGTATCGGCCCGCGGGCACAGGAATGTAGGCGACATAGAGCAGTCGCCCAGCATTTGTTCGCCCCCGCAGTACCCGGACTGGTTCCCGTTTCGGGTCCGGCTCGTCGTCTCGGTCTGGGTCGTTCATAGCCTCTTCGATCTCGGTTAGGGTGATGCTGCGCTCCGGGTGACCCCGACCAAGGTGGTCACGGTTGGCCGCGTCCCAAACGACCGCCGCACTTTCCACACGCGCAGTATATATCAGAAGTGTAGTCGTCTCAGCAACGCAGATTGCGTTTGGCACCTTGCGGGCCACCTCACGGTCGGGTAGCACCGGGCGCGATTGGACGAGCTCTCGCACCGTGTCCAACCCATGGGATCATCTCGTGGCAGTTCTGGCAGTCCGCCAGGGCGGGTCACGAGGCCCCGAAGGGGAGAGCTCCATTGCCGAGACGCGACGCCCTGGCTCCCCGGGCCGGGCCGTGGTGCAAACCCGCCTCCCGGTCCACGATTTCGGTGGACAACTGGTTGGCATGATGGGCGGGTTAACCAGGAGGAGGCCAAATGACCGAGAGACGGCGGCAGCGTCAGGCGGAAGGCGAGGAATGACCAGGCGAGGGGTTGGACTCCAGCAGCTGGAGGGCCATTACCCGCCGGCTCGCGGCATTGATTACGGCTGAGCCCACGACAGATTCCCACCCACCTTGAGGCGGCCCCGAGACGACGACGACCCACAGGTTCTGGGGGCCCGTCGACGAGTACGCCGAGGTGCCATCGATCTTCACAGTTCTCGCGCCGGCCACGTAGAACCCACCCGTTACCTGAAGGCCGCGAACCGGCGGATTGCCATCGCCAGGTGGCCAATGGGCCCGCAGAGCCAACTCGGCGACCCAGTTCGGCAACGTCTCACTCGTCAGGATTCCGTCGGTCGCGGAGGTGGCTTGGATCCGGACACCACCCAGTGCGACCACCGAGCTGCTGGTCAGCCGCACCGGTTGGAGCCGGGCCACGACGCCAATGGCGACGAGCGCTGCCAACACCACGGCCATCGATACACCGAGCCGAGCGTGCCACCTCGCCTTGCGCCGCGCCAGCACCCGCGGTCGGTTGGACGTGGAACTGGCTCGCACCAGGGCCGCATCCATTCGATTTGCGAGGAAGGAACCAAGCCTGATCTTGAACTCATCGTCGCTGCTCTTCACGACATGTTCCTCCTCATAGTGCCAAGGGCGCGTGCCAGATGACTGCGAGCCGTCCCCGGTCGGCACCCCAAGATCTGTGCGCATTCATCCAACGTGTACCCATGGAAGAAGTGGAGCACCACGACCGCTCGCTGGCGCCGAGAGCAGCGGGCAAACCCCATCGCCAGGTCGTGATCCCCTGAGTCATCGCCCAACCCGACCTCTTCATCCGGGGAACGCGGACCGAGGAGCCTACGCCGAACTTGGAGCCTCCGCCAGCTTAGAGCCCTCCGCACACAGGTCCACGTCAAAGTCCGGTGCTGAGGGCAGGTCTTGGGTGTGGGAGGTGAGGCGTGAGGCATGGCCGGTGCTGAGCTGAGGGCAGGGGGAGCCCGGGAAGGCGCTGGAGAACCAGG
>JAKABA010000379.1 GCA_021802115.1 bacterium
ATGAACTGGGCGCCGGCATCCACGGAGAGCACCGGGTGGTGCAGGATCAAGCGGGGCAGCCCAGGGATCTGGCCCAGCAGCAGCTTCTCGATCGGGGGGCTGGTGGCGCCCGTGACCGCGATCGAACAACCATCGCAGCTCATGCCGGCGAACCAGTAGACGGACACGTGGTCGAGGGGAACCCCAAAGGCCCTGATCCCGGCCGGCCCCGCCGTCTCGGCCACGCTCATGCCCCCACCGCCGCAGCCATCTGGTCCAGGTTGGCAGCCAGCTCGCCAAGACGGCCGGCGGCCGGGCAATCCGGAGCGGCATCCAGCAGGGCCAAGCCCAGGTTGTCGGCCCGGGTCACCTCCGGATCGAAGGGCACCGTCGCCATCACCTCGAGGCCATGGTGAGCGCAGAAGTCGCGGATGCCGGTCTCCTCCCCCGGGGACCGCACCTGGTTGGCGACCGCCGCCACCCTGGGGATCTCCAACTCGGCCGCGAGCTCGGCGAGCCTGGCCGCCGTCTCCAGGGAGCGGAAGTACGGCTCGGTCACGATCAGAAGGGTGTCCACGTGGCGCACCGTGCCCCGCCGCATGTGCTCCAGCGAGGCCTCCATGTCAAGCACGATCACCTCCTTGGCACCGAGTCCCGCTCCGCCGACCAAGCCACGGACCGTGGCATGTGCTCCGCACAGTCACCCAGCTCCAGCCTGCTCCACCAGTGAACCGAGCAGCAGCCTGACCCCATCCGGAGCGGCGAGCCCGTAGCGGTCGGCGATCTCGTGCAGGGTTGCCGTGAGCGTCACGTGACGGTGCCCGTCGGGCTCGGTCACCTCCTGCACCAGGTCCCGGGGGACCGTGGCCATCCCGCCCCGGTCGACGGCCGCGACCCCGAGGGCGACCGCCAGGTTGGGGTTGGGGTCCCCGTCGATCGCGACCACCCGGTTGCCGCGGCGGCTCAGGTTGCGCGCCAGGGCGGCGGTTATGGTGGTCTTGCCACTGCCGCCCTTGCCCACCACTGCCAATCTCATGGCGCGACCTCCTCGTCCACATGCTGATCCAGGGGCAGGCCAGGCCCACCCCCGTTTGCGCCCTCAGGGCTCGATCCGAACTGCGCGAACTCCCGTCCGAAGCCCTCCAGGATCCCCTCTATCTCCCGGGCCGTGGCCTCGTCGATCCGGTCCACGGCGAGCCCGGCGTGAACCACCAGACGCTCCCCGAGCGTCGGCGGCGGCCCCTCGAGCAAGGCGGTGCTCACCTGCCGGCGGCGCCCGCCCATCTCAACCTGGACCGTGGCCGGACCGGTCACCTCCACCACCGTCGCCGGCAGCCCCACGCACACCGCTCAGTCCCCCTCCCCGGAGCCGACCGCCCGCCCCTCGGAGATGGCTCCGTAGTGGCGCAGGAACATCGCCAGCAGTGAGCTGGTCCTGCTGAGCCGGATGCCCCAGGCATCGAGCTGCTCCTCCCCGCCCTTGGTCAGCTCATACCGGCGCCGGTCCGGCCCGGATGGAGAGGGCTCCCAGGTGGAGTGCAGCAGACCGGCGTGCTCCATCGCCCGCAGCCCCCGGTAGAGGCCGCCGGGGTCGATCGCGAGGTCCAGCGCCCGGAAGCGCTCCAGAAGGTCGTAGCCGTGGGCGGGCCCCGCGGCGACCCAGAGCAGGACGAGAGCCCGCATGAAGTTGCGGGGCAGAGCGTCGACCTCAGGGGCGTCGAGAGCTGGCACGTCACCTCCTCCGCGGGGGCTAGGTGCGGCGAGCATACACCGAGGGCCGGACCGCCGCAAGAGACCGCATTGACTCACCGAGAGTCACACCCTGGGGCGATCGTTCCCTCACCGAGGAATGACACCGAAGACCGGCCCCCGGGGATGGGCCGTGAGGGGGCCGGGCCCATGCGCATCCGGGAGAGATACGAGCTGGCCGAGGAGTTGAGGCCCAGGTAGCGGGGATCGGTGGGCTCGGCCTGGACGTCCGCTGGATTCGTTCCGGCCCACCACCGGGTCCGGACACAGGTACGTCATCAACTTGCTGAAGGGAGGGGGGCGGCCACGGCGAACGCGAGTCCCAGGGCCAAGAGGTACAGGTCTCGGCTCCGGTCCGCACAGAACGGCTACCGCGAGCCCTCCGACCGTCCGTCCTCTCGGCGACTCCGTCAACTCGTGGAGCGCCCCGCTCAGAGCCCGGGACCGGACGCTGGTGGCCTCCCTAAGATGGACGGGTGCGGATCATCGCCCTGGAGGAGCACCTGCTGCCCAAGAGCGTGGTCTCCACCCTTGGCCTGGACCCGGCCAGCCTCCGCGGCACCGCCGACGCCCTGGATGACCTGGGCGAGGGCCGGCTGCGGATCATGGACGCGGCCGGCATCGAGGTCCAGGTCCTCTCCGCCTTGGCCTACGAGGTACAGGCGCTTGATCCGGCCCAGTCGCTGGCCGTTTCCCGTGACCTGAATGACCTGATGGCGGCGACCGTGGCCGCCCATCCGGACCGCTTCCGCGCCTTCGCCACGCTGCCCACCTCCGACCCCGGCGCGGCCGCCACGGAGCTGTCGCGGGCGGTGCTGGAGCTGGGGATGGTGGGCGCCATGATCCATGGCCAGACCCACGGGGCCTTCCTGGACGAACCCGCGATGGGAGAGGTGCTGGCGGCCGCCGAGGAACTGGGTGTCCCGATCTACCTCCATCCCGGCCCGCCGCCACCAGCCGTGTTCCGGGCCTACTATTCCGGCCTGGAGCCCAAGGTGGCGGCCGCCCTTTCGACCTCCGCCTGGGGCTGGCATTCCGAGTGTGGTCTGCACGTGCTGAGGATGGTGGTCAACGGCGTCTTCGAGCGGTTCCCCGGGCTGCAGGTGATCGTGGGCCACATGGGAGAGATGCTGCCGTTCTCCTTGGCCAGAGCCGATGAGCGGCTGACCCCGGTCGCCCAGGGCCTCTCCGCCACGGTGGCCGAGACCGTGCGCCAGCACGTGCACGTGACCACCTGCGGCTACACCACCAGCCCTCCTCTGCTGTGCGCGCTGATGGTGGTGGGCGCCGACAGGATGCTCTTCTCGGTCGACCACCCGTTCTCCGACAGCTCGGTGGCCACCGCTTTCCTGAGAGGCGCGCCCCTCAGCCCCACCGATCTGGAGAAGATCGCCCACTCCAACGCGGAGCGGTTGCTGGGCATCTGATCCCCCCCGAGGCCGGCGCAG
>JAKABA010000070.1 GCA_021802115.1 bacterium
CCCCCGCGGCCAAGCCGAAGGCCAAGTCCCCGGTTGCCAAGAGCACCCCGGCCGCCACCCCGACCCCCGCCGCCACCCCCAAGCCCACCCCGGTCAGCACCCCGACCCCCACCCCGCCCGCGCCCCAGCCGACCCCGTCCTCAGGCACGTTCTCGGTGACCACCAATCTCACCCAACCCAGCGGCATCACCCTGGGGCAGATCCAGGCGTTTCTCCAGGGCACCCCGCTGGCGGCCGACGCCAGCTACTTCCTGTCCGCGCAGCAGACCAACCACGTGAGCGCCATCTACCTGGTCTCCGATGCGGTCCTGGAGACCGGTTGGGGCACCTCCAACCTCTACCTGCAGAAGCACAACCTGTTCGGCTTCAACGCCTTCGATGCCAACCCCTTCGGGGACGGGGCCTCGTTCCCCAGCGACCAGGCCTGCATCAGCTTCGTGTCCTGGTACGTGTCGGTCTACTACCTCACCCCGCCGGGCTCCGAGGTCCCCAACTACCCGGGGCAGCCGGGGTCGGTCGCCACCGGGCAGTTCTACAACGGCCCCACCGTCGCCGGCATGAGCGTCGACTACGCCAGTGATCCGACGTGGGCGACCAAGATCGCCGGGATCGGGGACCTCCTGCAGTCGACTCCAGGCTGATCCCGGCGGCGGGCCGCCGCCCCGCCTTAACTTAGACCGGCGTGGCCCACCTGCCCAGCCCTGAAGTCCCCGCGCTGGCTCAGCACTTCTGCTTGGCCGACGGCCGGACCGCCGCGCTCGTCACTCCCGCCGGGATCTGCGACTTCTGGTGTGCCCCCAGGTTCGATTCGCCGCTGCGCCTGGCGGGTCTTCTGGACCGCGAGCGGGGCGGCCACGTGGGGGTGGTCCCCTCCGCCGGCAGGCGGATCGCGACCCGCTGGCTGGGGGGCGCCTCCCTGGTGGTGGAGTGGAGCGGCTTGGTCCGCGTCACCGTGGGGCTGGTCGGCGGTGCCAGCGCTCTGGCCTTCCTGATCGAGGGGCCCTGTGACACGGAGCTCTCGCTCCAGCTGGGAGGCGTGGGGCCAGAGGCGGGCTGGCAGATCCTCGACCGGCACGCCGAACTGCCTCCTTCTCCCTGGCCTGACGGTCCCGGAGGGCCGCTGCATCTGTCCACTTCGGATGCCCTGGCGCCGGATCGGACCGGCGCTCGGATGCGTCTCGGCCGGGGGGCTGGCTTGATCTGGCTGGAGTTCAACGGCGGCGAGCGCAGCCCCTCGGGGTCAGCGCGGCGAGTGGAGGTCGATCCCGCCGCCGCGGTGGCGGCGGCGCAGGCCGAGATGCGGCTGGACGGGGACCGGTCCGCGGCATGGCTCGTGGCCCTCGCCGAGAAGCCGCCCCTGGCGGCGGCGCTGCGCTCGGCGCCGGCGTGGGCGCGGGAGGCGCTGACTCGCTCCCTGCTCACGCTCCGCTCCCTTCAGGATCGAGCCTCCGGACTCGTGGTCGCCTCCCCGCTGACCTCGGTCCCTCAGTGGCCCGGCAGCGAGCGGGCCTGGGACTATCGCTACGCCTGGCTGCGCGACTGCGCCGACGCGGGCCTGGCCCTGGTGCGTGCCGGGGCCTGGCCCGAAGCCGAGCGGCTGGCGCTGGGGCTGGAGCGGCGCCTGGTCGCCGGGGCCGAGTCTCCGGTAGCCCGCCTTGACGGGGGCCCGCTGCCCCCGGAACACCTCCTCACCCACCTGGAGGGCTACGGGGGTGGGGCGGTGCGGATCGGCAACGCCGCTGCGGGCCAGGTCCAGGTCGACACGCTCGGTGAGGTGATGCGCCTGATAGAGGCGCTGGCGCGGGTGGACCTGTGCCCCCCCGGGCTTCTCCAGCTGGCGCCGGCGCTGGCCGAGCGGGCCGCCGCCGCCTGGCGGCAACCGGATCACGGGATCTGGGAGGTCAGGGGCGCGCCCCGGCACTACCTGCACAGTAAGCTGCTGGCCTGGACGGCCCTGGAGGTGGCGCTGAGGCTGCACGCCGCAGGCCGGCTCGCAGGCGGCGACGCCGGGGGCTGGTCCCGGCAGCGGGACGAGATCGCCAGCGAGATCCGCCGCCACGGGACCGACGCCGCGGGTTCGCTCACGATGGCCTTCGACGACCCCTCCGCGGACTCGTCGACCCTGGCCGCATATCTGGTCGGGTACCTGCGACCGGGATCCCCGGCGGCTGCCGCCACCCTGGACCGGGTCGACCGCGAACTGGGGGAGGAGTTCCTGCTCGCGCGCCACCGTCCCGAGCGAGATGGCTACGCGTCACCGTGCGCTCCCTTCATCTTCCCCTCACTCTGGGCCGTGTCAGCCGAGGCGCGGCTGGGCCGTCGTCAGGCGGCCGAGGCTCGCCTGCGCGCGATCGTCGGGCTGGCCGGGCCGGCCGCCCAGCTCTCGGAGGTCGCCCTGCCCAGCCCGCCCACCCTGCTGGGCAACTATCCCCAGGTGCAGAGCCATGCCGCCCTGGTGGAGGCAATCCTCGAGCTCTTCGGCGACTCCTGACCGGTCTGGGCCGCCCGCCCCGCTCCTATACTGGCCACTGGCCCCAGTTGGATCCGTCTGATCCAACCTGCCCCGTTCGTCTAGTGGCCCAGGACACCGCCCTCTCAAGGCGGAGATCAGCGGTTCGAATCCGCTACGGGGTACCAGCCGGCCGACCGCAGACCGTCGATTGAGGAGGCAGATGGCCACCGACGACTCCCCGCTCCGCCCGGTACCCATGGCCGCTCACGGGCATCGGATCGAGGAGGCTCACCGGACGGTGCTGCCGCCCGAGCCGGAGCCGGCGCTGCGGGCGCTGGAGGAAGCCCTGGCCGGGGCTGGGGAGGAGCGGATTGAGCGCCTGCGCGAGGTCTGCCGCGCCCATCCCGGCTTCCTCGACGGTTGGGCCCGGCTCGGCCAGGCCACCTACCTCGCCGGTGACCTGGTCGGCGCCTACGCCTACAGCCGGGTCGGCTACCACCGAGGGCTGGACCGGCTGCGCCGCCACGGTTGGGGTGGGACCGGCCAGGTGCGCTGGAGCGAGCCCACCAACCGCGGCTTCCTGCGCTCGCTGCACCTGCTGATGGCCGCCAGCGCCGCCATCGGGGAGGAGGAGGAGTACCTCCGCTGCCGCCAGTTCCTGCTGGACCTGGATCCCGCCGACGGACTGGAGGTGGCCGGCCTGCCCCCGATCGCGGTGGGCGAGATCCTCGACCGGCGGTCGCTCCCCTAGGCCGGCCGCTCGGGAACGGGCAGCTTCCCCCCGATCGGGGGCGAGCCCTTGAACCCCGCCGCGGTGCGGTGGCCGCCACCTCCGAAGCGAGCTGCGATCTCGCTCACATCCAAGCCCTCGGGGGTGGACCGCAGGGACCAGCGCGCCACATCTCCGGCCCCCTGCCACCAGACGGCCGCGAAGGGCTTGCCGCGGGCCAGGCGATCCCCGAGCTCGCTCTGCAGCACCGGGCTGTTGACGGTGGGCACCTTGATGCCGGAAATCTCCACCGGGCTGGCGTGGGCGGCGATGCGTTCGACCATGCGCCGCTGATAGTTGAGCAGAATCCTCCCTTCCAGCCGGAGCTGGTCGACATCGAGCGAGTCCCACACCAGAAAGTCGAACGGCTTGGAACGCAGGGCGGCCGACACCTCGTCGCTCTCGGGCAGCTGGTTGCGCCAGAGGTCGCGGTCCTGGACGTACTGGAGCAGCAGCGGGACCGGCTCCTCGTGCAGGTGCTCCCAGGTCATCACCGCGCCGCTGCGCTGCATGTCGAACACACACCCGGGCAGATCGCCGATCTCACCCTCCGCGGAGCGGTGATGGTCCAGGACGACCAGCCGAGAGGCCTGCTGCAGGAGCTGCAGGGTGGTCTTGCGGTCGTAGGCGAAGTCGGCCACCAGGGCGTCGCGCCCCCGCAGGTCGGGAGGGGGATCGCCATGGTTGACAGCCACGTAGTCGGCCCCGTCCCCGTACTTCTTCCAGGCCGCGAAGGCGGCTCCGAAGCCGTCCGGGCAGTCCCCGTGATACAGGATCAGGGGTCGGGAGCTGGGGGCCGGCGGCCTGGCCACCTGTTCCGCGGCGGCGGCCACGCTCAACCGCTAACCGTAGATGAAGCCTTCCACACCCTGCAGAGTGTAGATGGCCCGGGTGTCGACCTCCCCGAGTCCCAAGAAGTTCCCCTCTCTGACCACGAAGCTGTTCGGGCCGAGCACCTGCACCACCCAGGCCACATGACCGTAGTAGGGATCGTAGGCTCCTCCCGGCGAGAACACCACCATCGCGCCGGCCCTGGGGGTCATCCCCACCGCATAGGCGCCCGACTGGTAGTCCAGTCCCACCCATTGATCGGCATTACCCTGGGGTGCCCAGGGAACGTTGGTCTGGGTGGCCACGTACCAGGTGCACTGCCCCCATGGGTAGGGGTCTCCGGGGGTCGCGTAGGGTGGCGACGGCGGTCCCGAGGTGCTCAGGATGGTGCCCTCCTCGGCTCCGGCGGACCCGCCATAGCTGGTCACCGCGACCTCCTCCGCCTGCAGAGCCACGATCTTGCGCGAGATCGCCTGGATCCGGGCTGCGATCTGTCCCGCCTGTCCGCCCAGCGCGGCGGCGGCGGCGTTGAAGGAGGCTTGCTCCGCCCGGAGTTGCGCGGCCCGGTTCTCGAGGCTGACCACCAGGGCGGCGACCTGCTGCTGCTGCCTGGTCTGGGCGGCCTTCAGGGTCTGCAGCGAGTTCTCTTCGGAAAGCAGCTGCGAGGTGATCTGGGAGAACTGCTGGCCCACGGTCTGCAGCTGCAGGGTGTTGTCGACAAACTGGGATATCCCCGAGCTGTCGGCGATGGCGCTGCCGATGCTGTTCGAGGTGCCCTGCTGGTACATCTGGGTGACCAGGGTGGCCAGCTGGGCCCGGTCCACCACGATCTGAGCTTGGGCTCTGGCGATGTGGTCGTTGGTGACGGCCAGGGCGGCGTCGGCCCGGTTGAGCTCCTGCTGGGTCTGAGCCAGCTGGTTCTCGGTCTGCGACACCTGCAGCTGAGCCGCCGCAGCCTCCTGATTGGCGTGGGATGCCTTGCCCTGCACCGCGGCCAGCTGGGCCCGCAGGGCCGACTCCTGGGACTGCAGTTGGGAGATCTGCGAGGCCAGGCTGGTCGCGCCCACATCGCCGGTCGCGAACAGGCCCGCGCCGGCTAGGACCAGACCGAACAGACCCGCTTGGGCAATCCAGCGCAGCGTTCGCGAATTCTTGGCCTGAGACATAAGCTGGGACGACATCAAGAGTGTCTCGAACCGGCACACTACCAGCATTGACCGGCCGGTGCAAGGGCGGTCACGGTCCGGTGACGAGCTGCCAAAGTGGACGTCAGTCCGGGGAGGAGCTGCCTGGGGGCAGCCGGGGGGCGACGAGGTTGGCCGGCAACCGGCCCCCCCGGGCCAGCCTATCTAATCCCAGCAGCACCAGGCGAACCGCGAGCGGGGAGTCCCCCCGCCGCGCGACCGGCGGGCCGGCGCTGGCGATCGGGTCCGCGCTCCACCTGGTGGTCACAACCCGAAGCTTCCAGCGCCCGAGCGGCCGCTTGGAGAGGCGCAGGTCGGTGTGCTCGAACACACCCCGGACGGAGTCCGTCGCCGGCCGCTGGCCGCGCCGCCTGCCTCTCCACCACAGCAAGAGCCGGATCACCAGCGGGGCGAGCGCCAGCGCCATGGCGCCGAGTCGGCGCGCGGGAACGGGGTCGCGCCCCACGATCTCGCCGAGGATGGGTCCGTCCTTGGGGTTCTCCACCGTCGGTGACGATAGCAGCGCTGGTCCTTAACTCGTGTAGGCTTCCTGCGATGCAGTCACCTCCGCCAGAGTTGAGGCTCCGGCCGCTGCGCGTCACCGAACTGCTGGACACCGTCTTCAGCCTCTACCGGCGCAACTTCTGGCTCTTCGTGGCCATCGTCGCGGTGGTCCAGGTCCCCTACCAGGTGATCGACGACCTGCTGACTCTGACCAGGCCCGCCCGGCTGCCCAGGGCGGCCGCCGGCCATCCTCTGACCCATGCCCAACTTGCCCTGACCCTGCACGACGCCGTCCTGGGGTTGGGCGCGGCGGCGATCCTGCTCCTGCTCATCGTGGCCGCGGTCGTGCCCCTGCAGACGGCCGCCTTCACCAAGGCGGTGTCGGATCGGTTCCTGGGCCGTCCCGCCAGCCCCGGGAGCTGTTACCGTTTCGCCGTCAAGCGCTGGCCGGCGCTCTTCGCCCTGGGCCTGATCTACCTCGGTCTCTTCGTGGGCGCGGTCGTGGGGCTCTCCATCCTGGTGGCGCTGTTGCTCCTGCTGCTGGGTCCCGCGGGCGCCGCCATCGCCGTTCTGCTGGGGCTGGTCGCCCTGGTGGCCGGCATCATCTTTTACGTGCGCCTCGCGGTCGCCAGCCCGGCCCTGGTCTTGGAGGGGTGCGGGCCCTGGGAGTCGATCCGGCGCAGCTGGGCGCTCACCTCCGGGCATGCCGGCAGGGCGTTGGGGGTGCTGGTGTCCCTGGTCCTGGTCGAGGTTCTGGTGGGAATTCTGTTGGGCATCGTGGTGGGCATCCCTGCGGGTCTGGTGGGAATCAACAGCGCCACCGGGATTCTCATCCGTGATCTCGGCACCCTGATCATCGGGGTCCTGGTGGCGCCGATACTGGCCGGTGGGCTCACCCTGCTCTACTTCGACCTGCGCATTCGCAAGGAGGCCTTTGACCTCGAGCTGCTCTCACAGCAGCTGGCGCGGGGGCCGAGCCCTAGTTGAGGCGGTGGCTCGGGCCTGGTCGCCTGGCCCTCCTGTCGATCCCGGCCTGGATCGTGCTGGCTTCCTCGGGCGTGACGGCGGCGCCCCCGGCGTCTCCGGCCGCCGGGCTTGCCGCCGCCCGGGCCGCCCTCCAGGCGGGCAATCTGAGCCTGGCCGCCAGCTTCCTCCGCCCGCTGCTGGCCGAGGTGCCCGCCGCCCAAGCGGCGCTCGACTCCCTGGCCAGGGGAGACCGCGGCCGCGCCCTCTCCCAGGTGGAGTCGCTCGAGGCCGCGCTGAGGCCGGCGCCGGGCGGCGGCTCCCAGGCCTCGGTCAGGGCCGCCGTGGCCGCCGTCTACCGCGGCCCCCAACTCTCCGGCCTGCACAGCCGGCCGCCGCCGCGGTCATCACTGCTCCTGGACCTCGGCCGGCTGCTGCTCCACCTTCTGACCAGTGCCTTCCATCTCGTGGGCAGGCTGGTGTGGCTGGGGTTGGCGCTGGCGGTCATGGTCCTGGGCGCCCTGCTGGCGGCGATCCTGCTGCAGCGGGCGCGGGGCGGTCTGCCCGAAGTCCTGGGCGCGGCCGCCGCGGCCACCTCACCGTCTGGCCCCGAGCCTCCGGAGCGCCTCTTCGCGGCCGCGGACCGGTTGCAGCGTCAGGGCGACTTCAAGGGTGCGGTGCGGCTCTCCTTCCAAGCGCTGCTGATCAGCGCCAGCAGCCGCCGGGTGCTGGCGGTCGACCCCGCCTGGACCAATTCCGACCTGCTCCGGGCCGCCCGCCAGGTCGCCGACCTCGAGCCCAGGCTGCGGCCGCTGGTCGGGCAGTTCAACGCGGTCGTCTATGGGGGCCGGGACCCCGGCGCCGGTGGCTGCGCGCAGTTCACCAAGGCCTGTCGTGCCACCGCTCTGGGGCTGCCCCGATGACGGACCCGAGGTGGCGGCGATGGGCTCTGCCCGCGGCGGTCCTGACGGCGGGAGCGATCCTCACCGTGCTGCTGAGCCCGGGTCCCCAGCCGGACAACTCCAACCCTTCCAGCTTTGCCACGGGAGCCGCCGGCACCTGGGCCCTCTACCACCTGGCGGGGGATCTTGGGGCCCACCCCAGCCGGCTCACCGGCTCCTCCTTCGCCGCGGCCCTGCGGCGGCCCGCGATCCTGGTGGAGGCGGCACCGTCAACACCCTTCGACCCCGGCCAGGTGCGGGCCGTGTCGCGCTTCCTGCGATCCGGCGGCACCCTGGTCCTGGCGCTCGGCCGGACCGCGGTCGACCGGCCGCTCCTGGCCAGCCTGCGGATCTCCCTGGGGAAGACCGTCGGCCCCGGCCCCTGGCGCCCGCTGGTGCCGATCGGCGGCCAGGCCCGCCTCCTGGTCGGGTCTGACAGCGCCCCCTCGCTGGACTCCAGCGCCGCTTCCGCGGTCCCCCTGCTGGGCACGATCCGCCATCCGGTGGCGCTCGTGGAGCGGGTGGGGCGGGGACGGGCGGTGGTGATCAACTCCGAGGCCGTCCTCTCCAATGAGCTGCTGGACAAGTTCGGCAACGCCCAGTTCGCGGTGGCCGCGCTCGGCCTGGGCCGCGGCGCCCGGGTGATCTTCGACGAGATCCATCACGGCTACAGCCTCGGCGACGGCGCGGAGGCGCTGCTCCTCGGCACCCCCCTGGGCCTGGTGACGGCCCTCGCCGGGTTGCTGCTCCTGGTCTTCCGGTTCAGCAGCGGCAGGCGACTGGGGCGCCCCCTGCCCCCCGCTGAGCTGGTGGCGGTGAGGAGCACCACCGACCACCTGGAGGCGGTTGCCCGCCTGTACGCGCGGGCCGGTGACCGCCGAGCAGTGGCAACCCACTACCTGCGCCAGCTGCGAGCGCGGGTCGCAGCTGGCGGTCCATCCTTGGCGGCCGTCGCCCCGGATGCCGCCGCGCCCCTGCACGCGCTCATGGCCGAGCTGGAGAGGGCGACCGAGGAGCCGGTGCCCCCGGCTGAGCTGCGCCGGCTGGCCCGGAGCGCGGATGCGCTCGGGCGCGAGCTGCAGGGAGTGGCCCTGCGAGAGGAGGAGGTTTCGTGACGAACTTCAGCTTGCTGGAGACCAGAGCCGAGTTTCTGCAGGCAGCCTCCAGGGTGCTGGTGGGACCGACCGACAACCTGGACCTGTGCCTGCTGGCCCTGATCGTGGGCGGGCACGTGCTGCTGGAGGGCTATCCCGGAACCGCCAAGACCCTGCTGGCCAAGACTCTCGCCCGGCTCACGGCCGGTCGCTTCGCCCGCGTGCAGTTCACGCCCGACCTGCTCCCCGCGGACATCGTGGGGACGGTGATCTACAACCAGGCCCAGGCCGCCTTCGAGGTGCGTCCGGGGCCGGTCTTCACCGATGTCCTGCTCGCGGATGAGATCAATCGCAGTCCCGCCAAGACCCAGGCGGCCCTCTTGGAGGCGATGGAGGAGCGCCAGGTCACCCTGGACGGGCGGGCCCGCCCCCTGGGCGACCGCTTCACCGTGCTGGCGACCCAGAACCCAATCGAGCTGGAGGGGACCTTCCCGCTTCCGGAGGCCGAGCTCGACCGGTTCCTGATGAAGATCGAGGTGGGCTACCTGGGCCCGGACGGAGAGCTGCAGCTGGCCCGCATGGTGGACCAGGGCTTTGACGCCCACATGGCCGAGGCCGCCCTGGGGGATCCGGTGATCACCCCGGAGGTCCTGTCGGCGCTGCGCAGCGAGGTGGCCCGGGTCAGGATCTCGGACGAGGTGATGGGCTATCTCACCGCGGTGGTGCAGGCCACCCGACAGGCTCCCGAGCTGGCGGTCGGGGCCAGCTCCCGGGCGACCGTCGCGCTGGTGCGGCTGGCCAAGGCGAGAGCCGCCTCGTTGGGCCGTGACTACGTCGAGCCCGAGGATGTCAAGGAGCTCTGTCTGCCCGTCCTCCGGCACCGTGTCCAGCGGCGTCCCGAGGTGGAGATGCAGGGGTTGGGGGAGCCGGAGGTTGTCGAGCGGGTGCTGGGGCGAGTCCCGGTGCCACGGTAGGGAGGTGCGGTGACCAGGCGAGCCCTGCTCCTGGGCCTGGCCTGTCTCAGCGTCACCCTGGCCGGCGCCGCGGCCGGGTGGCTGACCTCTCTGGGGCTCGGCCTCCTGGCGGTGTGGGCGGTGGCCTGCCTGTGGGACTGGTGGTCCGCGCCGGGGCCGGCCGACTGGCGGGTCACCAGGGTGCACCCACCCGCCCTGGCGCTGGGCGCCGACAATCAGATCGGGCTCGATGTGTGGCTGCGGGCCTCGGGGCCCCGCCCGGTGGAGGCGCGGGACGAGACCCCGGTTGAGATCGCCTGCCGGCCGGCGGTGCTGACCTTCCGGCTGCAGCCGGGTCGGGCCACGCGGGTTGGATACCTCGCATCGCCGCGGCAGCGCGGCAGCCACTCTTTCGGAAGGATCGTGGTGAGGGCCCCCGGTCCGCTCGGCCTCTGGCGGCGGCAGGTGGCGGTGCCCGCCAGCGAGCGGATTCCGGTCTACCCGGCCCTGGCCGCGATCGGGCGGTGGGAGGGGCTGGTGCGCCGCGGCGCACTCCAGGAGATGGGCGTGCGCAGCTGGCGGCGCTTCGGGGAGGGCACCGAGTTCGCGGGACTGCGGGACTACGCGCCCGGCGACGACCCCCGCCGGATCAACTGGCGCGCCAGCGCGCGCATGGCCAAGCCGATGACCAGCGAGTTCGAGCCCGAGCGCTCGCGGCCGGTCTGGCTGGTGCTGGACTGCGGCCGGCTGATGGCCGGCAGGCAGGCCGGGCTCACCAGACTGGACCGGGGGCTATCGGCCGCCCTGATGCTCGCCTGGGTGGCGCTGTTTCGAGGTGACCGGGTGGGAGCGCTCGCGGTGGCGGGCGACGTCCAGGCCGAGATCTCGATGCGAGGCGGACGCAGCCACTACCGGCGGCTCCTGGAGGGGCTGGTGGCGGTGGCGCCGCAGCCGGTGGACCCCGACTGGGAGCTGGTGTCAGCGCAGCTGCGCCGCCGCCAGGGGCCGCGCTCGCTGGTGGTGCTCTTCACAGACCTGGGCGATCCCCGGGTGGCGCGGGAGCTGGCGGTCGCGACCGCGGGCCTTCGGCCCCGCCACCTGCCGCTGGTGGTCACCCAGCGCGATCTGGCCCTGGAGGCGGCGGCCACGGCCAGCCCCGATGACGACCGGGCCCTCTACCGGCGCGCGGCGGCGCTGGCGGTTCTCGAAGAGCGCGAGAGCGCGCTGTGGACGCTGCGGAGCCTGGGGGTGATGACGGTGGACAGCGGGCCCGAGGGGATCACCCCCCAGCTGTTGAATCGCTATCTGGAGCTGAAGGGGCGGGGGCTGCTGTGACCGGTCGGCGCGGCGCCACCTCCATCCGCTCCAGCGCCTGGATCACCTCCCTGGTGATCTGCGACGGCGTCGAGGCGCCGGAGGTCACCCCGACCCGTTCCACCCCGGCGAACCATTCCTCGCGGATGTCGGCGGCGGTGTCCACCAGATAGGCGGGCCGATGGGCCAGCTCCTGCACCACCTGGACCAACCGCTTGGTGTTGCTGCTGCGGGAGCTGCCGACCACCACCACCGCGTCACAGGAGGCCGCCGTCTCGACCGCCGCCTGCTGGCGCTCCTGGGTGGCGTTGCAGATCTCGTTGTGCACCTCGATCCTGGGGAAGCGCTCCCGGAGCCGGTCGATGATCGCCTTGGTGTCCCAGACCGACAGGGTGGTCTGGGTGGTGACCGCCAACTTCGCCGCGCTCAGCTCCAAGCTGTCCACGTCGGCGATGGTCTCGACCAGGTGCACGGACTCGGACGCCTCCCCCAGTACCCCCTCGGGCTCGGGATGGCCGCGCCGGCCGATGTAGATGATCTCGTAGCCCTCGGCGCTCAGGCGCCGGACCAGGTCGTGGGTCCGGATCACGTCGGTGCAGGTGGCGTCGACCACGTTGAGCCCCTTGGCCAGGGCGCGTTCCTTGACCTCCGGGGACACCCCGTGGGCGGTCAGCACCACCGTGCCCCGGTCGACCAGCTCCAGGGCCTCCAGCCGAGAGGGGGCGTCCACCAGCCGCACGCCGCGGTCGGCGAACTCACGGGTCACGTGCTCGTTGTGGACCAGGTAGCCCAGCATCGCCACCGGCTCGTCCGGGTGCTGCTCGGAGGCCACTCGCAGAGCCCGAATCGCCTCCACCACCCCGTGGCAGTAGCCGCGAGGGGTGATCTTCACCACCTCCATCTCCCTGATCCTACCAGTAGCTGGAATCCGGCCCCGCGGCGACCGGGTCCGCAGAGGGCCCGCGACCGCCGCGCCGGCCCGCCAGCAGCAGCCAGGCGTAGAGGAGGATTCCGGACCCGGCTCCCACCGCCAACTTCAGCTCAGGCGCCAGTCCCGAAGGGGTCACGAACCCTTCGATCAGGCCCGCCACCACCAGCAGGCACGCGATCCCCAGCGCCAGCTCCACCGCGGGACGCGCGGCCTGGGTGAGGGCGGTTGATCGGGATGCTAGTCCCGGGCGCAGGAGGGAGTCGCCCAGGCTGAGCCCGGCGCCGGCCGCGGTGCAGATGACGGTCAGCTCGATCACACCGTGGGGGACTATCAGCGCCCAGAATTGGAGGTCCAGGCCGGCGGCGTGGCTCGCGCTCGCCAACACCCCCAGCATGAATCCGTTCTCGAGCAGGAGTGCGACCGTGGGCACCCCCAGCAACAGGCCGAGGACGCAGGCCAGGGCCGCCACCCTGATGTTGTTCTGGATTATGAACGCCGACAGCTGGGAGCTGAACTGGCCGCTGAGGGCCAGGGGGTTGCCGATGTGGTGGGAGGCAACGCTGGCCTGGAAGCCGGCCGGCAGCAGCCCGACCAGATCCGGCCTGAGCGCCACGGCCGCCCAGCCCGCTGCCGTCCCCGCCAGCAGGCAGAGCGCGGCGAAGGCGGTGTAGGGGGCCAGCTGGCGGAAGCGGCGGGGCAGCCCCCGGGCGAAGAAGCTCGGCAGCGCTCCGAGTCCGGGGCTGGACCTTCGGTACAGCAGCGGCTGGGCGGTGGTGAGCAGGGTCTGCAGGTAGGCGGGGAGGTCGGAGCCCGGATAGTCGCGGCGCGTCGTCGCCAGGTCGCCGCTCACCAGGCGGATCAGGGCGGCCACGCGGTCCACCTCGGCCGCCGAAGCCCGGCGCACCCGGCGGCCCCGCAGGCGGTCGCAGAGGCTGACCAGCTCGTCCCAGAGAGGGCGGCGCTCGGTCACGAACTCCTCGGCCGGTCTCACCTCCGGCCCTCGCACCGGAGTCGGCCCGGGTGGCGAGGCACCGGCTTAAGATGCCGACCGGGCATGCAGCAGGAATTCGGGTATCGGACGCCGGAGAGCCTCATCCTCTCCCAGCCGGTGGCGGGCATCGGGTCCCGGGCGCTGGCGGCCGCGGTCGACTCGGTCATCATCCTGATCATCATGCTGGCCCTGGTCTTCGGGGCTCTGGCCATGAATGCGACTGCGCCTTCGACCCACGCCCTGGGACCGCTGCTCATCCCCGTGGTGGTGCTGGCCTCGGTGGTGCCGGTCCTCTATTACGTGGTCTTCGAGGTCGCCACCGCCGGGCGCTCCTTGGGCAAGCTGATCTTCGGCCTGCGCGTGGTCGACCTGCAGGGGGTCCCCGTCGGTCTGGCCGACTCCCTGGTGCGCAACCTCATCCGGATCCTGGACTTCCTTCCGCTCCTCTATGGGGTGGGGGTGATCGCGATGTTCGCCGGTGGCCAGCCCCGCCGCCTCGGCGACCTGGCCGCCGGCACGGTCGTGGTCCACGACCACGGGGTTCGCCGCCTGCGGGAGGCGGTGGCACCGGTCGGTCCGGCACCCACATCGGTGACGGACCCCGGCCCGCCGCTCGCCGCGCTGCAGCGGTGCGGTAGGTTCGAGCTGGACCTGCTCGGGGAGTTCCTGCGGCGGCCGGGGCTGACTCCGGAGCGACGCCGCCAGGTGGCCGCAGAGCTGGTGGCGGCGCTGTCGGCCCGGGCCGGGATCGACCTCGATGCCGGTGCCCAGTCGGAGGACCCGGTGCGGCTGCTGGAGCGGTCGTACCTGCAGCTCCGGCAGCGTCTCACCGGTCCCTGACGGCCTCGGGCTCCCGCGGCCGCCAGGCCCGTAGCCGCAGCCGCCGGGGGCGAGTTCGCGGGCGGTCATCGTCCTCCCGGGCTCGCCCGTCGACTTCTGGGGTGTCGCGGTTCCGCTCCTCTGATCTCGATCGCTGCGACTCCAGGTTGCGGCGCACGGTGGCGGGGCGCCTGGAGGCCTCCACCAGAGACTCCATGAACGCCCAGATGCGGTAGGCGCCATAGGCGGCCAGGCCGAGCATCGTTATGGAGGCGACCACGTTGAGCAGCCCGGCCAGGGGTGGGAGCAGGATTGAGATCGCGGCGCAGGCGCCGATCACCGCCAGCCCGGTCCGGAACCGATGTCGTGCCATCGCCTGAGAGAGTCCGCTGTCCGAGCCCGGTGGGGCGGCCTGGTTAGGATGGGTCATCTGAGCGCGCTAATTCGTCCGGACCACGGGACCGGGCCCCATCCCCACCGCTCGTGGCTCCATCTGCTGGCGGCGGATCCCGAGTACCTGCCCTCCGAAGGGGTCCTCGAGGAGGTCCGGTCCGCTCTTATCCGCTCCGGGCTGGCCAGGGCGACCGCGGACGGGGGGTTGCGGCCAGGGCCGGAGTTCGCGCGCAGCCTGGGAGGAGGCTCCGCGGTGCCCCTGGCCACCGGGCCGTCCAGGGGGTCCGTCACCGTGGAGGCCGGGATCTGGCGCTGCTACGCAGACCCCGGTCCGGCCGGGTTCCAGTCGGACCCGGTGACCACCTATCTGACCCGCTGCCCCGCCTGCGGGGCGGAGATGAACTTCTTCTTGCTGGCCTTCCCCGACCCCGATCCCTACCGCACCCTGTGCCCCGACTGCGGGTCGGCAGCCTCGGTGCTGGACCTGGACTGGTCTCCGGACCTGCCCAAGGGCAGGTTCGAGGTCACCTTCGGCGATCTCGATTCGCGACCCACGCTGCGGACCCACCCCGTCTATCGCGAGCTGGAGGGGATCGTCGGAGTCCCCCTCAGGGAGGTGCACGTCACGCTCTGAGCAGGAAGGCCCAGGTGCGGTCGATGACGGCGGTGCGGATATCCGGACACCTCCGGCAGGAGCGCCCCCAAGCGCCGGGATGCGGGGCCAAGGTGATCGCTGATGAGCCTGAGGGAGTGGGCAGGAGCGCAGGGCATTCCGTGCAGCCATCGAGGTCGGCGGTCGCGCTCGGGATCGAAGCTGATGTCGCAGCCACAAGCCCCGAGGCCGCGTCGATGTCACCTCCTCGCCGCTGCAGGAGAGGCACCCGGGCAGGTCGGCCGGTGGCGGCCGGAAGGCCGGATCGCCAGGTGCGCGAGCGGCCCTGGGATCGGGCACTTATTCGGCCGGGCCACGGTCAGACCACGTCGGTGGCGAGGTGGCGCACGGCCCGACTCCAGCGCCGGCCGGCCGACTCCAGGCTGTTGCCGTAGTGGGTGGCCACGTTCAGGGCCCCGGGCACCCGCAGCATCAGATAGAGCGCCGCGAATGCGTAGAGCATCCCCGCCAGCCCCCGTCCCGGCGCGAAGGCCAGGGCGGTGGCCACCCGCAGCACCAGGAGTTGACCCACCTGCATGAAGAGGGACACCGTGAGCAGCCGTCCCCACTGGCGGGCGAAGCCGCGGGTCTCGGGGAGCGTCCAGCAGATCGCGGCCAGGGGTGCGCTGGCGCAGAGCACCGCCAGCAGCGTGTAGCGGATGACGTAGGCCAGAGCCAGCACCACCACGGCGACCGCCAGAGCCGCCGCGAACACCAGGAGGAAGAGGTTGTTGCCCGCCGAGGCGATGGCGGGGCCGCTGAGGGGGCTGCTCCAGGGGAGGTCGGCGAGGTTGACGCCAGCTCGGCCCGCGAGCACCTGGCAGAGCGCGTTGTTGAGGTCGATCAGCTGCTGGATCAGGGGTAGGCTGAACATCCCCATGAGCAGGCCGACCAGTGAGCGGGGCAGGACCACCTGGAGCAGGTGCGCGGTCGGCCCGCCGGCGCTCATGATCGTGCGCAGCCCGCTGTAGAGCAGGACGCCCAGGATCAGGGCGGCGCTGGCGACCATCAGCAGATGGTTGACCGAGGCCACGCCCGGCGTGCTGGTGAAGGGCGCGCCCGGCGACCGCCCCGCCACGTCGCGCGTCGAGAAGAGATACCAGCGGAGATCGCGGTCCAGCCCGGTGCGAGCGCTCTGCACGAACTGTCCCATGGCCGAGCTCATCAGCCGGTCCAGCAGCTCCAGCGGGTTCACCGCGAAGGTGGGCAGCAGCGCTGCGGACACCTGGCTCAGCCGAGCGTGTGCGGCACCGCGGAGAGGAGCACGTGGGTCAGGAGCCCGGCGAGCTCCACTCCGAGGGTCCCGATCGCGATGCGTCCCAACCAGCGCTGCGCCTCCATCGCGCTGTGGGGGCTGGGCGCCACCACGCGCCAGATGAAGGCGCAGACAAAGGCCAGGGTCCCCAGGCTGCCGATGAGGCCCTGGGCCAGCAGCACCCAGGAGTTGAGCAGTGAGTCCAGCTCAGCCAACCTGTCCCTCCTCGCGGCGGGCACACCGGGCCAGCGGGAGGTTGCCCCAGGGTGTCTCTGGATCGCCTGGGGAGGCGAGCCGACCGACCGCGCCTGCCCGGCCGTCCCCGGTCGGCCCTGCGGGACCGCGGTCCACCTCGGCGACCTGGCGGCGCGGGCCCCTGGAGGGTCCCGCCGAATCGGCGGCGGAGCGCGGGGCCCGTGGCTGGCATGACATGGCAAGTGATCTGTCCCCTGCGGGGGCGCATTTGGGCGGACTCCCAGCCGCGCCCGACCGGATTCGGGCCGTGGTCACCTGGGGCCGGGGTCAGCTCGGGCGCGACCGCCTCACCCGGCAGGGTGGCTGTGGCGCCCTGATCTCCGGTCCCGCCGCCGTCTCACCTGCAGTCGGCGGCCCAGGGCGGCTCGCCCGCGCTGGCAACGATCGTCACCGGGCCATCGTTGCTGGAGTCGACGGTCATGTGGGCGCCGAACCTGCCCTGGGCCACCGGGTTGACACCGATGTCGGAGAGAGCCCGGGCCACCTCCCCGCACAGCCTCCGGCCGAGATCGGGGGGCCCCGCACCCAGAAACGATGGCCTATGTCCGTGCTGGAGGTCAGC
>JAKABA010000071.1 GCA_021802115.1 bacterium
CCCTCGCTGGCCCAGGTGCGGGTCCCCCTGGTGGTCGACCTGTACGACCCCTTCCCCATCGCCCTCCTCGGCCAGGAGGAGCACCTGGGGATGGCCCAGCGGGAGCGCGAGGACTCCCAGGTCCGCCACGCGGTCCGGGACCTCCTCCGCCTGGGGGACTACTTCGTCTGCGCCAGCGAGACCCAGCGCGACCTCTGGCTGGGCTCGCTGCTGGCCGAGGGACGGCTCAACCCCCGCAACTGGTCCGAGGACCCCACCTTCCGCCGGCTCATCGACGTGGTGCCCTTCGGCCTGCCCGCCAGTCCCCCGCCCGCCCGAGGGGCCGAGGGCCGGCTTCCCCTGGCCGGGATCGAGCCCCAAGACCTGGTGCTGCTCTGGGGAGGGGGGATCTACAACTGGTTCGACCCCCTGACCCTCATCGAGGCGGTGGCCCGCACGGAGGACCTGAGCCCCCCGGTCAAGCTGGTCTTCATGTCCACCAGCCACCCCAACTCCGGGATCCCCCCCAAGATGTGGATGACCAAAAGGGCGATGGAGCTCTCGGACCGGCTGGGGCTGACCGGCAGGCGGGTCTACTTCAACACCGACTGGGTCCCGTACGAGGAGCGGGGGAGATGGCTGGCAGGGGCGGACTGCGGGGTGTCGACCCACTTCGACAACGCCGAGACCCACTTTGCCTTTCGCACCCGGCTCCTGGACTACCTGTGGACCGGCCTTCCCATCATCTGCACCCGGGGGGACCACTTCGCCCGCCTGGTGGAGGAGAACCAGCTGGGCTGGACAGTCCCGGCCCGGGACCCGCTGGCCCTGGAGCGGGCCATCCGCGAGCTGGCGAAGGACCGGTCCCGGCGCGAGGAGATTTCGGCCCGGGTGCTGGCCCACGCGGCCCAGCTCACGTGGGAGCGGACCACAGCCCCCCTGCGCTCCTTCGCCCGCGCCCCAAGGGGTGCGCCAGACGCTCCCCGCAGCCCGGGCGCGGCCGCCCCGGCACAGAGTGCGCTCCGGCTCACCCCGTCGGAGGCTTCCCAGCTCCTCCGCCGAGCGGTGGCTGTCTGGCGCCGGGAGGGGGCGCGCTCCACCGTGAGGCGCGCCCGGAGCTGGTGGCGGCGCCGCCGGCCGGCGCCGCGGCCCACCTCCAGCCAGAGGTAGGGGAGGGCGGCCGCTGGGAGGACCCGCACCCGGGCCGTCGCCGACAGCCCTAAGGCCCCGGAGCCGGCGGCCCCGGCGTACCCCTGGGAGGCGCTGCCTAAGCGGAGACGGGGCCGGACCCCAGCCGCTCGAGGGAGGGCGGAGAGGCTCGGACGGGACGGGCCACACCACGCCAGAGAGGACCCGCGGCGTCAGGCCCTAGAGCGGCCTCCGACGGTCAGGAGTACCAGCCCTCCACGTCTACCACGATGTCGGCCGTGCCCAACTGGTTGAAGAAGGAAACCTTGCCGGTGGGGCTCAGCCCCACCACGACCAGGTTGGGCTGGGTCTGCCCCGGCCCGTAGTTGACGTCCGAGGTTCCGGGCTGGGGGACGTTGCTGGGCCACACCGTGAGGTAGCTGGACTGGGAGGGATCGGTCACCGTGACGTTGAGCACCACCGCCGTGGGCGGTGAGGAGGAGGTCATGGACGGCACCCCGCCGAAGCCCGCCACCTGCACCGTGAGTACCCCCCCCGGGCCCAGCGTCTGGCCGGCGTACCCCTGGCCGCTCCCCGGGCGCGTGTCCACGATCCGCTGGGGCGGCTGGGAGTTGAAATCCGAGCCGGAGGCGGAGCTGGCGGATCTGCTGGTGAAGTAGCCGTTCACGTCCAGGACCAGCTGCGTGTCGGCGCCGGCGAAGTCATTGAAGAGATCCACGTAGCCGTTCACCACCGGCACGATCACCCGATTGGCCACGGTCTCGCCCTGCGTGAAGTTGAGGTTGGAGGCGAGTGGGCGGGGCTGGGAGTCCGGGTAGGCGATTACGTAGCTGGGACCGGCGGCGTCCGTGGCGGTGAGGTTGAAGACCACAGCCCCCACCCCGGTGGCCGGGATCCCGCCCGATCCGGTCACCAGTACGCGGATGGTCTCCCCGGGGCTCACCGGACCCAGGGCCGCGCCCAGCCCGATGCGCGTGTCCAGAAGTCGGTAGGGGGTCACCGGGGTGAAGAGGCCCGCAGAGCCCTGGGCAGTGGTGGCGACGTACCCCTCGAGGTCGGCCACCAGCTGGACGTCGCCGAGCTGGTTGAAGAAGCTGACCGCGCCGGTGCTGCCCAGCTGGACCTCGACCAGGTTGGCCACAGTCTCGCCGGGCCCGAAGTTGAGGTTCGAGGCCAGCGGTAGCGGATTGCCCGCTGGGAAGACAGTCACGTAGCTAGCGGTCGTGGGGTCCGTCGCGGTCACGTTGAGCACCACCGCGCTGGCGCCGGTCGCGGGCACCCCCGCGGTCCCGGCGACGTTGATGCTGATCGTCTGTCCCGGGCCTACCGGGCCGAACACCGCGCCGGTGCCGTTGCGAGTGTCCAGCACCCGGGTGGGGGTCAGCGGGACGTACGGGCCACAGGTGCCGGTGGGGGCGCCGTATCCCCCATACCCAGATCCGCCGTATCCCCCCCCGGCACAGCTGGCGGCCAGTTGGATAGCGGGTTGCGAGATCGCCCAGGCGCCGGCCGCCAGGACCGCAAGCACCGCCGCCACGGTGAAGGGCCTTCTCAGCGCCCCCCTGAGCCACTGCGTCAACTGGGACATGCGAACGCTCCTCGCAGCATCCGCGCCCAAGCCTTCCCTGGGCGCGGACTTGCAGAGTTCCGATCCTAACACCCTGGCATCCCAGGCAGCACCCGGTTTACAGGCTCGGAACCTGTCCCCGGCCGCCGGGGCTGACCGCGTCGTTCCCAGGCCCGAGCGAGGAGCCATGGCGTGGGCGGGCTCCCGGCTCCCCAAAGGAGGCGGCGTTCGGGACTGCCCTTCTCCGGCCGGGCCTTTGTGTGGAGAGGCGGTAACAGCGCTTGGCGGGGCCCGCCTCACCCCCCAGGATCGGCGGTCGGGAGGCGTGAGCGGGTACCGCCGGTGGCCGCGAGCCGACCCGATCTCCACCATGCCCCAGCTCCACCATCTCGCCCCAGCTCTCCCAGCAGCCCTTGTGGTCCTGCTGCCCCTAGCTCTGGTCGGGGCCCCCGCCCCACCCCTCGGGTCCCAGGCGGCACAGCGCCTGTCTCCCGGCTCCATCCCCTCGGGCGGCAGCACCGCCCGGCTCACCGAGAGCGGGCCCAAGGTGGTGTTGTCGCCCCCGGCCGGGAGCGCCCAGAAGCCCACGGCGGCCGCCCCCTCGCCCGCTCCTTCTAAGGTCGGTGCCTTCCCCTATCCCATGGACGCAATGGGCCAGGTGGCGACCGGCCACCTCACCCTCGACGCGAGCGGGACCGGGCCGGGGGGCCAGGAGCGGCTCGAAGTCCAGATCCCGGCCGGTGGCTGGGCGCCCGGACAGCGGGTGTTCCTCTACCTCGGCCGGGAATACGCGGCGTCGGCCTTCCTCGGCGGCTCCGCCGTGATCGAGACGGTGTGGTCTCCCGGTCTCTCCCTCACCGGCTTCCAGTTCCCCCACGACAATCCCTACGCCCCGATCGATGGATACGGGTCTGCCCCGGTCCCCGGGCCGTCGTGACGCCCAGGTCAGCCAGGACCTCCGACAGGCTCCGCCTCCGGGGCAGGGGCGATCTGCGCCCCGCCCGCTCCCTGCTGCTGGCGCTCTCCCTCCTCCTGCTGGGGTGGTTGGCCCCCGGGGCCACCACTCTCGCTTCCACCGCCTCGTCCCCCAACGGCCCGGTCGTGCCGGTCTACGGGCAGCAGTGGGGCCCGTGGGGTCCCCAGGACCTCGGAACCAGCACCTCCACCATCTCCGCCGACGGGTGCGCACTCACGGCCTCGGCGATGCTCCTGGAGGCCTACGGTGTGAATACCAACCCTGGAGTCCTCAACCAGTGGCTGATCACGAACGGCGGATATGTCGACCAGAACCTCCTGGTCTGGGGGGCGGTCGCCCAGTACGCCGCGGCCCAGGGGGTGCAGATCTCGTACACGGGCTGGGAAGGCTACAACCTCTCCGCCATCGACAGCTCGCTCGCCGCGGGCAACCCTGTGATCGCCCAGGTCACCCTGGACGGCAACATGCACTTCGTCCTCATCACCGGGACCGGCCCCGCGGGGGCGCTCTGGATCAACGACCCCTGGTACGGCGACCACACCACCTTCCAGTCCCGGTACGGGAACCCGGCGACCGGGATCCAGTCCATCCGGCTGTACTCCGGCACCCCGGTAGCCGCCGACCAGCTCAGCTCGATGGCCGCCGGCTCGCCCGCGACGGTCAGCTCCCCCTCCGGCGGCCTGGGGGCGGACGCCAACGGGGCGGCGCTCCGTCTCCTCCCCTACACCACCCCCACCAGCGGCTGGGCCCAGGGGACCACAGTCACGGTCTCCAGCTGGACTTCCCAGCAGATAGCCTTCACCGTGCCGGCGGGGACCGGGCCCGGGTACGTGGTGGTGGAAACCAGCTACGGCAACCCTAACTTCTGGTTCCCTTATGTCCCCACGGACTCGACCCCGGTGGCGGCCACCTCGGTCTCCCCGCAGAGCGGGCCGGCGGCGGGCGGCACCACCGTGACCATCACTGGCTCGGGCTTCGTGGTGCCCTCCGAGGTCGAGTTCGGGACTCAGCCCGCGACATCGACGCAGGTGGTGAGCCCAACGGAGATCCAGGCGGTGGCCCCCTCCGGCACAGGCTCCCAGGCGGTCAGCGTGACCAACTGGTTGGGGACGGCCACCGCGCCTACGCCGTACTCGTACCCTGTCAGCGGACCACCGGGGGCGCTGAGCCCCCTCCCTCCCTCCCGAATCTGTGACACCCGCTCCGGCAACCCATCGAACCTCAGCGGCGGCGCCGCCCAGTGCGACGGCCACACCTTGACCCAGGGAGCACCGCTGGCGGTCCAGGTGGCGGGGCTGGGCGGGGTCCCGGCCAGCGGGGCCACGGCCGCGGTGCTCAACGTCACGGTCACCGATCCCACCTCCGCCGGGTACCTCACCGTGTACCCCGCCGGAGAGGCGGCCCCGCTGGCCTCCAACTTGGACTTCATGGCGGGCGAGACGGTGGCCAACCTGGTGGAGGTAGGTCTGGGGACCCGGGGGCAGGTGGAGGTCGTGACCAACGCCACCTCCACTGACGTGACCGTGGACGTGGAAGGATACGTGGCCCCGCCGGCGGTCGCCGGTGAGGGGCTGTACCAGCCGGTCGCCTCCCCCACCCGGATCTGCGACACCCGCCGGGCCCAGCCCGCCAACCAGTGCACCGGCAAGACCCTCGGGCCCCAGGGGACCCTCACCATCCAGGTCACAGGGCTGGCCGGAGTCCCGCAGGGGGCCGTCGCGGTGGCGGCCAACGTGACCGTGACCGACACCACGGCCCCCAGCTACCTCACCGTCTTCCCCGGCGGGACAAGGCCCACGGCCTCGAACCTCAACTGGATGCCGGGCGCTACGGTGCCCAACCTGACCATCTCGGCCCTCAGCTCCGGCGGCTCGATCACGCTCTACAACGACGCCGGCTCCGCCGACGTGGTGGTGGATGTGCTGGGGTACTACACCCCTGCCGGAGGCAACGGCACGCAGTTCAACCCGCTGACCACCCCGACCCGGGTCTGCGACACCCGCCAGGTAGCGCCCGCCAACCAGTGCTCCGGGAAGACCCTGCCGACCGCAGGCACCCTGACGGTGCAGGTGACGGGCCTGGCTGGCGTCCCCGCGGGCGCGGTCGCCGCCGTTGTCAGCGTGACCGCCACCGACACCTCCGCCCCCAGCTACCTCACGGTCTATCCCGGAGGGGTCCGGCCGCTGGCCTCCTCCCTCAACTGGACGGCGGGCCAGACGGTGCCCAACCTGGTGATCGCCACCCTGAGCGCCACCGGCTCCCTCACCGTCTACAACGACCAGGGGACGACGGACCTGGTGATCGACGTCCTCGGCTGGTACAGCTGAAACCCGGCCCGGGAGGGCGCAGCGCCGGACGCGCGGTCGAAGCGCCGCCTGAGAAGCGGGGTTGGAGGTCGCCAGGGAGGAATGGGCCGGGGAGCACCCACCACTCCGGCGGGACAGCTTCCCGCCAGGGCTGTCGCGCAGACCGATCCGGACAGGGCGAGGACCGGCCCGCGCGGCTCGGATCGTGGCCTGGCCGGAGCATTGACTACCATGGAGGCTCGCGTCCCGGCGCCGCAATGGGTATGGATCTCACCAGCTACTACCACGTCTACGCCGTCAACGACTGGCCGCGCATCGTGCATGCGCACCTCGACGCCCTGGAGGAGAGCGGACTGGGGAGCCAGCTCAGCGGCTTCTTCCTGGGCGTGGTCGGCCGACCGGCGGAGCGCCGGCGAGTCCTGCACGAGGTCAGCGCCAGGGTGCCGGTCAAGGTGGTCGCGGAGGCTGACCAGGGCTGGGAGCAGGTGACGCTCAACGCCCTGTGGCGAGCGCCCAAGGCTCCGCGGGGCGCGGTCCTTTACGCCCACACGAAGGGGGTTTCAAAGTCGCCTCCATCGGACCTCCGGGAGGCCTGGCGCAGGTCGATGACACAGGCGGTGGTGATCGGCTGGAGGCGCTGCGTCGACCTGCTCCAGGACCACGATCTGGTCGGCTGCCACTGGCTCACCCCCGAGCGCTGGTCTCACGTCCCGAACTTCGGAGACAAGCCCTACTTCGCGGGCAACTTCTGGTGGGCGACGACCGACTGGCTCCGAGGACTGCCTAAGCCGACGGGCGGGTCCAAGGGGCGGTGGGACGCGGAGCCCTGGGTGGGCAGCGGCCCAGTGCCCCGGGTCGTCGATCTGGCTCCCGGATGGCCGGGCCCTGACACTTTCGTGACGGCGTCGGGCGGCGACGGAGGTTGACGCGAGAGTCAGCCTCGAAGCCGTGAAGCGGTCGGAGCGGCGGCCCTGGCCCGAAGGCGCCGATGGGACCCGGCGTGGTTGGGGCGGCATCCGCACTGCGAAGGGTGCGGGGCTTGTCCCGGGGCACGAGCCCGGCGGCCGGGGAGGAGGACGCGCCCGGCAGGGCTCCACCTCGCGGCCCCTCTTAGGTCCAGGGACGGGACCGGGCCCGGCCCTGCCGGGCCCGGCAGCCGGGATGGCTGTCGTCGTGACCACCGTTCCCCACAGCCGGCCGGGCCGCAGCCCATCACCCGGGCCCCGGCCTTCCCCGCCTGATCGCCCCCGGTGCATTCCTCCTTCCCGGCCTGCCCGGCGTCCATGACCGGGAGAGGCAGGCGACCCGGCGGGTGCGCGCTGGGGCTGCGAAGGGACGGGAGCGCCCCGGTGAGGCAAGCGGGGGCTCGCGCGCTGCCGCGGCCGGGCCCGAGCTTGCCCCGGTCCGCCGCTCCTCGGGCCCCAGCCGGCCGGAGTGCCGGATGGCGGCCAAGTAGGGCGGCTGCCACTGTGGGGGAGGATCCCGCATTAGGCCTCCGAGTTCTGGACCGTGGGCAGGCCCGGCGGTGGACGCGGCCGGAGGGGAGTGGAGAGCGCGGCCGGTGCTGGTGCCCGCGGCTGTCAGGGAGGGCCGAGGACTTCCCGCTGGCTGCCGGCACCGCGGTTCACAGGGTCGTCACCCGACGGTCGCGTCGGGGTGACCGGCGGCTTGGCGGGCTGCGGTACCGTGGGCAGCGGCGCAGTTGACCCGGTCCGCCGGGTGCAGCGGGCGCCGGGGAGTGGAGCTCTTGGGCAGGGTCGTGAACGCTGAGGTGGTGCGCAGGGGGGCCCTCCTGGCCTGCGCCCTGATGGTCGCGGCCGGAGGCGCCGCCTCCACCGTCGCCTTCGCCGGCCAGGCCGCGCCTCCTCGAGCCCCGCTGCCCGGCCCCGCGGCCCCGGCCAGCTACCACCCGGCACCCTTGCGCTGTCTCGACCTGCCGATCAGCTCCGCCGTCATCAACCCCGACAGCTGCTGGCGGACCGGCCCCACCTCGATGGTGGTCGGGGGCAGCCGTCCCGGCTCGCCCGGGACCGGGGAGGTGGCGGTGATCGACGGCCAGGCCCGCAGCCTGGCCGCGGTGCCCGGCGCGGGGCCCCTGGTGGTCAGGGATGCGGGCCCCGCCGGCGCCTGCCTGGAGCAGGCGGACGGCCAGCTGCGCCAGCTGGCCCTCGCCACCGGCAAGCTCGGTCCCGCGGGCTCGGGCTGCCGGCCGCTCCGCGGCCCCGCCGTCGCCAGCCTCACCTCGTACAGCCCCCAGTCGTCCACGTCGCAGACGTCGGGGGGGCCGCCCCCGGCGGTGACCCCCTCCTACTACGAGGATTACGCCTACACCACCCAGAGGGCCACGTCCGATTCCCCCCCCTACTGCCTCGGGGGCGCCATCTCCCATTGCCCCCTGTACCAGCAGGGCGCCGCCACCTACACCCCCAGCCCCCAGAACATCCTGGTCTTGGACTTCGGGGCCCCCTGCTACGTGCCCGGCACCTCCACCTACGGCGCCCAGCTGTTCCTGGGCTCCACCTGCGTTCCCGACCAGACCCTGCGGACCCTGGTCTCGGACTGGATCGCGGGGTACGAGTCGGACCACGGCGCCGGCACCACGGCCCTCACCGTGGCGGTGGGCACCAGCAACAGCCTCAACGGGGTGGACCAGCCCTCATACCAGCTGTCCAACCCCCAGATGCAGGCATCGGGGCAGGCCTGGTACCAGCAGCTGGTCTCCCAGGTGTCCACGGCGTCCCTGGCCGCCCCCGTGACCCTCTGGGGGGCCAGCGACATGGAGCAGTCCAGCGACGGTAACTGGTATGGGGGCGCTGCCACGGTCGACTGGGTCCAGGGCTACGCCTCGGCCTCCCCCGCGACCTACAGCTGCTCCCTGGCCCAGCCCGGCTTCCTCGCCGACTACGGCGACGACGTCCTGGGTGGCTCCGGCAGCACTGCCCAGTGGCCGCAACCCACCCAGTGGACTGTCTCCCAGGTCTACCAGGTGGCCTGGGGGATCCCGGTGGCCTGCGCCCTGCCCGAGATCTACTACAGCGGGATGGCCTCGGAGTGGCAGGCGCTGAGCCAGTGGGGGGCCCAGAACAGCTCCGCCGGGGCGATCATCTTCACCGGGGTCATGACCGAGGTGCAATCGGGCAGCTACAGCCCGGCCCAGGGCTGGCAGCACCTGGAGAACGCCACCTCCCAGTCCCCCCCCATCGCCGGGCTCACCGAGATCGGGACCTCGCTCCAGGGCCAGCCGCCGCAGGTCACCGGGGTCCAGCCCAGCTCCGGTCCGATCGCCGGGGGCACGGCGGTGACCATCAGCGGGGCCAACTTCCTGGGCGCCACCCAGGTCTACTTCGGGGCCCACGCCGCCGCCAGCTTCCAGGTGCAGAGCGGAGGGGCCGTCACCGCCACCGCGCCCCCGGGCGGTCCCGGATTCGTGGACGTGCGGGTGGAGACCTCGCTGGGGACCAGTTCGGCGGGGGGCGCCGACGGCTTCGTGTACACGGCCTCCGGGGCCTACCACCCGCTCTCCCCCGCCCGCGTCGCCGACACCCGTCCCGGCTCGGGCCTCCCGGACAGCGGCGCCGCGCCCGGCCCCGGGGGGGTGTTGAACGTGCAGGTGGCCGGGGTCGGCGGGGTGCCAGCGACCGGGGCGGCGGGAGTGCTGGTCAACCTCACGGTGACCGACACCACCTCGTCGGGCTACGTCAGCGCGTTCCCCGCCGGGGTGGCGGTCCCCTCCACGTCGTCGATCGACTTCCCGGCTCAGGCCACCACGGCCAACCTGGTGGAGGTGGCCCTGGGGAGAGGCGGCCAGATCTCGGTCTACAACCAGGCCGGAACCACCCAGGTGGTGGTGGACGTGGAGGGGTGGTACGACGCGACTCAGGCCACCTCCGGGAGCGGGCTGTACAACCCAGTGGGCCCCTCCCGCATTGCCGACACCCGACCCGGCAGCGGCGAACCCTACCAGGGGAGCACCTTGGGCGCCGGCCAGTCGCTCACCATCCAGGTGGCCGGGCGGGGCGGGATCCCCGCCTCGGGCGCGGCGGCGGTGGTGATGAACGTCACCGCGACCGACGCCTCGGCCGCCAGCTACCTGGCCGTCTACCCGGCGGGCGGGAGCCAGCCGCTGGCCTCCAACCTCAACTTCCTCGCCGGGCAGACCGTGGCCAACCAGGTGGTGGTGCCCCTGGGGGCGGGGGGCGCGGTGACCGTGTACAACGCGCTGGGGGCCGTGGACGTGGTGGTCGACGTGGCCGGATGGTTCTCCGCCGGGACCGCCGGCGCCACCACCGGGAGCGCCATCTTCCCCATGGCCCCGGCCCGGGTGGTGGACACCCGACCCGGCAGCGGCTACCCCTACGGCGGCGACACCCTCGAGCCCGGACAGACGCTCACCATCCAACTGGCCGGCCTGGCGGGGCTTCCCGCCCAGGGGATGGCGGCGGCCGTGCTCAACATCACCGTCACCGACGGCGGCGCCCCGGGCTACCTCACCGTCTGGCCCGCGTCGTCCCCCCAGCCGGTGTCCTCGGAGCTCAACTGGGCGGCGGGGCAGACCACCGAGAACCTGGCGGTCGCGGCGTTGAGCTCGCAGGGCGAGCTGAACTTCTACAACGGCTCCTCCTCCCCCGTCCAGCTGGTGATCGATGCCTGCGGCTGGTTCGCTCCGGGGTGACGCCCCCAGTGCGGCGACGGCGTCCCGAGGTTCGGACCGAGGGGGTGGGCCCCGGGGGCCAGGGCCGGGCGAGCAGCCGGCGGCGCCTCGGGCGCGGGCGTGCGGGATGGGGGCTGGCCACGATCGGGCTGGCGGTCCTTTCGCTGGGCCTGGCCACCCCGGCCCTCGCCGCCGCGACCCCGGCCCCCGCGAACTCGACCGGGCCGTCCGTGGGGCTTCCGGCGATCCCCAGGGGGGCGGTGGCGGATGGGCTGATGCCGTCGTCCCAGAGCCTGACCGTCACCCTTCCCCTCCGCCCGCGGGATCCCGCCGCCCTCACCGCCTACATCGCCGCGCTCTCCAACCGCAACTCCCCCCTCTTCCGGCACTTCCTCACCCCCCAGGCCTTCGCCCGCCAGTTCGGGCCCACCGCCGCCACCCTGGGCCGCGTCTCCACCGCGCTGGCACGGCTGGGGCTGAAGGTCGGGGCGGTGCCCGCCGACCGCGCCTCGCTCGCGGCCACGGGTGACGTGGCGCAGATCGAGACCGCCTTCGGGG
The DNA here is from genome assembly GCA_021802115.1 of bacterium. The sequence continues at coordinate 11,187 of JAKABA010000071.1, forward strand.
TGGCGCTGGAGCGGTACCGCGCGGCCGGGGGGCGTGTGGCCTGGGCCCCACAGGGGCCGCCCCGGGTTCCGGTGCCGGCGGCGGTCCAGGGGGTGCTCGGCCTTGACACCCTCGCCGTGTACCGCCCGCTCCTGGTCGGCCAGCTGGCCCCGGCCCGACCGAGCCTGCAGTCCGGGCAGCCGACGCAGAGTGGAGGTCCCGGGCCCCAGCCCTGCAGCAGCGCCTCCCAGGTCGCCAGCTCCGGCTCGGCCTACACCGCCGACCAGATCTCCAGCCACTACGGGATGTGGCCGCTGTACAGCCTGGGCGACCTCGGGGCCGGGGTGCACGTGGCGCTGCTGGAGCTGGAGCCCAACCTGACCTCGGACATAGCCGCGTACGAGAGCTGCTACGGCGTCTCGACCGCGGTCAACTACATCAAGGTGGACGGCTTCAACCAGACCGGCGCGGGCACCGGGGAGGCCGCCGCCGACATCGAGGACGTGATCGGGCTGGCCCCGCAGGCGGTGATCGACGTCTACCAGGCCCCCAGCTCCGGCGAGTACCAGGACCTCCAGGCGATCGTGAACGCCAACCGCGACCAGGTGATCTCCACCTCGTGGGGGGCCTGCGAGGCGGCGGTGGGCACGACCCAGGCGGAGGCGGAGCAGACCCTCTTCGAACAGGCGGCGACCCAGGGACAGACGGTGGTGGCGGCCGCCGGGGACTCCGGCTCCACCGGCTGCCCCCACTCCTCCCAGCTCTGGGCCGACGACCCCGCCAGCCAGCCCTACGTGGTGGGGGTGGGCGGCACCTCGCTGGCCTCCACCGGCCAAGAGACCGTCTGGAACGACTCCAGCACCACCGGCGGCTCCGGTGGGGGCGGGCTCTCGGCCATCTGGTGCATGCCCGGGTACCAGGACCAGACGGCGGTTCCCGGGCTGATCGGCCCCTACTCCCAGACCGACTCGTCCTGCCCCTCCAGCACCCCCTACGTCCGCCAGGTGCCGGACGTCTCGGCCGACGCCGATCCGCAGACCGGGTACGTCGTCTACTACCAGGGCAGCTGGAACCTCATCGTCGGCGGCACCAGCCTGGCCGCCCCGACCTGGGCGGCCACCTCCGCCGTCACCGACGGGTCCCCCTTCTGCAGCGCGTACGGCTCGGGCACGCCGGGGGCGCTGCCCCAGGGCCTCTACTCGATCGCCGCCAGCTCCTACTACGGCAATGCCTTCAACGACGTCACCTCGGGCAACAACGACTACACACCCTCCGGCTACACCGGCGGCGACTACCCCGCCGCCACCGGGTACGACCTGGCCAGTGGCCTCGGCACCCCCCAGCTCATGGACTACAGCGGCGGCACCCCCAGCTACTTCAACCCCGGGCTGGCGGCGCTGCAGTGCTTCACCTACCGCTCGGCCCGCTACGCCGACACCATCACCTCGGTGACCCCCAACTCCGCCCTCTACACGTCGGGGGCCACCGTCACCATCCAGGGCACGGGCTTCATCCCGGTCGCCGGGGCGGACGTGGTGGTGGCGGGGGCCACCCAGCAGGTGGCCAGCTGCTCCTCCCAGACCACCTGCACCGTCACCCTCCCCCCGTCCTCCACGCAGGGGACGGTTGACCTGAGGATGGAGGTGGAGGACCTCGCCGAGAGCCCGATCGCCAGCGCCGACCAGTTCACCTGGACCGGTACCCTCCCCGGGCCCCCGGTGGGGCTGGCGGCGGCACCCGGGGCGGGAGCGGCCCACCTCTCCTGGAGCCCGCCCTACTCCTCGGGGAGCACCGCCGTCAGCTCCTACACGGTGACCGGGACCGACCTCACCACATCCCAGCCCCTGTCGCCCACCGTGGTCTCCGGGAGCCCCGTCCCCACGTCCACCACCATCTCCGGGCTCACGGACGGCGACTCCTACTCCTTCGCGGTCGCGGCCACCACCGCGGGCGGCACCGGCCCGGCGTCGACGCCGGCCGGGATCCAGGCACCCTCCCAGTTGGCGCCCCTCACGCCCTCCCGGATCTGCGACACCCGGCCGACGTCGATCACCGGTCAACCTGCCGACCAGTGCTCGGGCCGGACCCTGGGGCCCGGGGGATCGATACAGGTTCAGGTCAGCGGGGAAGGCGGGGTGCCCTCGTCCGCCACCGCCGTCGTCGCCAACGTGACCGTCACCGACACCACGTCTGCCTCCTACCTCACGGTCTGGCCCGCGGGCTCGGTCCAGCCGGTGGCCTCCAACCTCAACTGGGCGCCAGGGCAGACGGTGGCCAACTTGGTGACGCTGCCTCTCTCGGCCGCCGGCGCGATCGCGGTCTACAACGCCAACGGCTCCGCCGACGTGGTGGTGGACGTGGAGGGGTACTACGGTCCCATGAGCGGCGGCACCACCGGCCTGGGCTTCTCGCCGCTGGCCCCCGCGCGGATCTGCGATACCCGGCCGACCTCGATCACCGGCCAGCCTTCCGACCAGTGCTCGGGCCGGACCCTGGGACCCGGGGTATCGATACAGGTTCAGGTCAGCGGGGAAGGCGGGGTGCCGTCGTCCGCCACCGCGGTGGTCGCCAACGTGACCGTCACCGACACCACCTCAGCCTCCTACCTCACCGCCTGGCCGGCCGGGCAGGGCCGTCCTGTGGCCTCGACCTTGAACTGGTCCGCCGGTGAGACCCGGGCCAACCGCGTGGTGATCCCGCTCTCCGCCGCTGGAGCCCTCGAGTTCTACAACGCCCTGGGTCAGGCGGACCTCGTCGTGGACGTGAACGGCTACTACTCGGCCAACTCCCCGGGCCTCTTCGAGGCCGTGCAGCCTTTCCGGATCTGCGACACCCGGCCGACCTCGATAACCGGCCAGCCCTCCGACCAGTGCAGCGGGCAAACCCTGGGGATCGGCGCCACCCTTCCCGTGCAGGTGTCGGGCCTTGCCGGGGTCCCGGCCGGGGCGGCGGCGGTGGTGGCCAATGTCACCGCGACCGACACGACCACTCCTTCGTACCTCACCGTCTACCCGGCCCCCCCCCGGCCGCTGGCCAGCGACCTCAACTGGGGTTCGGGGGCCACCGTTCCCAACCTGGTGGTCTGCGGCCTCTCCCTCGGGGGCGGGATCGAGGTCTACAACGACCTGGGGCAGGTCGATGTGGTGGTGGACGTCTCCGGCTGGTTCACCTGAGGCCCTGACCTGGCATCCACCTCGAGGCACGGCCAGCGCCGTGAGGTCCAGGACCCGCTCCGCAAAGTGGCCGGGAAGCCGCCGGCCACTGCCCACAATGTCGGGCAGCCCGTCCGCCTCGGTGCCCGGCTCCGCCGCTTTCCCAGCTTCAGGGCAGGCTTGAGCCATGGCCGAAGTTCCCACCTCGGTGGACGGCGAACTCAACCGCGAGATTCTCCTCGACCACTGCCGCCACCCCCGGCACTGGGGAAAGCTCGGAGCCCCCACCGCCTCCGCCCCCGGACACGACCCCGTGTGCGGGGATGAGGTCGACGTGAGCACCCACCTGGACGGCCGTCGCCCGGAGCAGGTGGCGTTCGAGGGCCAGGGTGGCTGAGGACGCCGCCCCCACCCCGACCCGGGGTCCGCTGGTCACCGCGGACGACGTCATGGACGCCCTACGGGAGGTGATCGACCCCGAGCTGGGGCTGGACGTGGTCAGCCTGGGGCTGGCCCACGGGATCGAGGTGGACGAGGGGGGGAGGCCACGGTGCGCATGGCCCTTACCAGCCGATACTGCCCGCTGGGCCCGACGCGGGAGTCCCAGGGGCACGCCGCGACCCAGTTCCTGCCCGGGATCCAGGGGGTGAAGGTGGCCCTGGTCTGGGACCCATCGTGGGACCCCACACCATGGCCTCTGACGAGGTGAAGCTGGAGCCGGGCCTCCTGTAGCCCGCCGGTGCCGGCGCTCCGGGCTGCGAATCGCCAGCTCGACGGGCTCCCCCTTTCCTCGAGGGATCGCTGAGCTGCCTGGCACCAGCAAGCTGAACGAGATCGAGCACCGTCTGTTGTCATGCGTCAGCCTCAACTGGCGCGGTCAGCCCTTGGTGACCCATGAAGTCATCGTCAACTTGATCGCTGCGACACCCACTCTCAATCGGCTCGAAGTGCGGGCTGAACGTGATACCGCTCAGCACCTGAAGGGCGTCACGGTGACTGATGCCGAGTTCGCCACCATCCGCATTGCCCGCGATGACTTTCATGGCCATTGGAACTATGCCATTCCCCCAAACCCGTAAGGGCTAGGTTGTGGCTTACGGAGTCTCTGGGCACAGCCGGCGGCCTTCCAGGTCGATCTCAGGGAGAGAAGGTTCCACGGGCCGGTCTCCAATCTGGCTTTGGTCCCACCGTCAGATCACTACCAAGGCGATCTCCCCGTCCGGCCAGGACCACTTTCCCGACCCACACCGCCCGTGGCCCCAAGTTGCGGGTGTTCGTGCCGGTGTGCTACCGTCCTGACCGAACTGGGGATCGGTCAGGCCAGTCAGCCCTCGTTCATCAGCATGAACCGTGCCAACCCACCCACTCTAGTCCGGGTCGGCCATCCGTGGCTCCCCCAGCCAAGGCCCGGCGGCACGGGTGGGCCAATGCTCTTATTCTGGAAGGCCCATGGACGATCCTCCTAGCTCGCCGGGTCCACAGACCATCGCTGTCCTCGGGGGTGGGTTCCTCGGAGCCAACATAGCTCATCGTCTGCAGGAGGACGGTCACGCCGTGACCGTTCTCACGAGGTCGGAGCCTCGCGCAGAGCACGCCCGTCTCCTGCACGGTTGCACGCTGGTGATCGGAGATGTGCAAGATTCGCTGGCGTTGCAGGAAGCCGTGCGAGCAGCACGGCACATCATCTACGCCGTGGGCACCCTGCATCCTCACGCTTCCAATCTTGACCCAGTCACCGACGTGGTCACGTCGCTCCCACCGTTGCTGTCTGTCCTCGGCCAACTGGAAAGCGGACAAGCCTTCACGTTCCTCTCTTCCGGCGGCGCGATCTATGGCAACGCCCGGGTGACACCGACCCCGGAGGAGACGAACCCAGCGCCTCGATCTTCATACGGCATCATGAAACTCGCCGGTGAGAGGTATGCGGCTCTCTTCCAACACGCGCGCCACGCGCCGTCAAGGATTCTGCGCCTCGCCAACGTATACGGCCCGGGGCAGCTGGCCGAACGCGGCCAGGGCATAATCGGTGCGCTGCTCATGTGTGCCGAGACCGACCGGCGGCTACAGATCTTCGGTGACGGGTCGGTCGTACGGGACTTCATTCACGTCGACGACGTTGCGGACGCGGTCACCCGACTCTTGTCCGGCCCGCCCGAACCGCAGGTGTTGAACGTGGGCTCGGGAATTGGCACTAGTATCAATGCGGCCGTGCAGGTCGTTAGGGCCGTCACCGGCAAGGCCATCGAGGTCGACTACGTTGACAGCCGGACGGCGGACGTCAGCGTGAGCACACTCGACACCCGGCGGATCCGCAGCCTCATTCCCTTCAACCCCCGGTCGCTGGAAGCAGGGGTGATGGAGACCTGGGCCCGCCGAGCCGAGAGCCACGGCGAGGAGTGGTCGGGGTCCTCCAGCCCGCGGAAGACACCACCCCCGCGACCCCCCAGCCTGCCGAGGGTCGGTACCGGCGCGTGACATTCGCAGGTCAGGAACCCGTCGCCAGCAGGGTCCGATGGTTGGCGCGGAGGATCAGACGTCGTTGGCC
>JAKABA010000008.1 GCA_021802115.1 bacterium
GCGTCTCCCCGGCCACGAAGCGCGACGCCCCCAGCCTCATCCCGTACCGGTTCATGAAGCGCTCGGTCACCCGGTTGCCGGCGGCGGCGAGAATCGCGGTCCTGGCGGTGGCATTCATCGACGGCAAGTGGAAACCCTCCTCTATCCAACTGACCCCATCATCCCGCAGCGAGGAAGCTCTCTGACGATCGGAACCCGCCGCTCGGGAGCGCGAGGTGACTCCGGAGTCCGACCGCCGGCCGGTCAGGGTCCTGTCACTCCCCCGAGTTGGCCTGACGAAGGATGCTCTCGATCACATCGTGGCCGGGCGGACGGCGGCCCAGCGAGCGCCTGGTACTGCTCCGGCGGCGCTCCTGACGGGGGTTGAGCATGTGGCTTTCCTGCTTGCGCCAGACCCGCTCGATAAGAACTCTGATCTCAATTCCCGGCTCCACCGGGATGTCATGCGCGGCCAGCGACCGCCGTACCCGCTCCGGCAGCTCGGGGGCCTCGGTCAGGTTGAGCTGTTCGAGCGCCTCCAGGATGTCGTCGAGGCGGCGCAGCCGGGCCCGCCGTTCCATCGTCTCCTCGGGCGCCGCGATCATGACTGGATTATCTACTTCGCGAGGGCTTGCGTGCAGAGCCCGGTGCCGGATTGCAAGATCCGAGTCAGGCGGCGGCCCGGGGCTCGCGGGGCGGCTGGGGCTCCTCGTAGAAGCCCAGGCGAAGCACAAAATCCTGCACCGGGCGGGGCGCCCACCAGTTGAGGGCCCCCAGGATCCGCATCAGAGCCGGGACCATCACTCCGCGGACCAGAGTGGCGTCCACCGCCACCGCCACCGCCATGCCCACCCCCAGAATCTTGATGTCGAGGACGTGTCCCAGGGCGAAGGCGGAGAAGACCGTGATCATGATCAGGGCGGCCGACGTGATCACCCCCCCGGTTGCGGCCAGGCCCTCCGCCACCGCCCGACGGTTGTCCCCGGTCTGGACGTAGATCTCCCGGATCCTGGAGAGCAGGAAGACCTCGTAGTCCATCGAGAGCCCGAACATGATCGCGAACATCAGCACCGGATCGGTGGCGGTGATGGAGCCAGGGGCGGTGAACTGCAGCACGTTGGCCAGGTGGCCCTCCTGAAAGATCCACACCATGGCCCCGAAGGCCGCGCTGATCGAGATCATGCTCATCAGCACCGCCTTGATCGGCAGGACGACCGAGCCAAAGGTCAGGAACAGCACCGCCATCGTGACCGCCACCACCAGCAGCACGGCCCAGGGGATCGTCCGCGCGAAGGCGTTCAGGAAGTCCACCGACTGCGCCGCGCCGCCGGCCACCAGCACCTGCGCCCCCTTTGGACCCGGCAGCTGGCGCAGCCGCCGCACCAGACTCGCCCCCCGGTTCGAGTCCGGACTGAAGCTGTTGGCGACCTCGAACTGGGCGACTGGGCCGGCGATGTTGCCGGCGATGTAGGAGTTGAGCGCCGCGGGTCGCTGGGCCGGCGGCAGGGTGAGCAACTTCAGGTAGGTGGAGCTGGCCATCTTGGGGGGCGGGTTGAGCACCCCGTTCACTCCCTGGACCCCCGGCAGTCCTCGCACCCTGGCCAGGTAGCTCGCCAGCTGGGCTTGCTGGGCGGGGTCGAGGCGGCCCGCCAAGGGCTGTTGGTAGTCCAGCACCAGATTGAGGTCGTCCACCCCTCCCGCCTGGGGAAAGGAGGTGGTGAGCAGGGAGTAGCCGGTGCGGGCCGGACCGACCGGGATGGCCGCCACACTGCTGCCCGTGGAGAGGCGCAGGTTGAGGAATGGGGTTCCCACCGCCAGCAGCACGACCAAGGTGGGCAGGGCGATCGCCACCGGGTGGCGCATGACTCGGCGGGCGACCCAGCCCCAGAAGCTGGAGTGGTGGTCAGACGGGCGAGTGGCCCCGTGCAGGCCGCGCCGCACACTCAGCCAGTTGATCCTCTTGCCCAGCAGGGACAGCAGCGCGGGGAGGGCGGTCAGCGCGAAGAGCAGGGTGCAGAGCACCACCACGACCCCCCCGATCCCCATGCTGCCCAGGGCCGCCGCCGGGAAGAGCGTCAGGGAGCTCAGGCCGACCGCGACTGCGGTGCCGGAGATCGCCACCGCCTTGCCGGCGCTGGCGGTGGCGGCTTTGACCGCCGTCTCGACGTCGCTGTGGCTGATCTCCTCCCGGAATCGTTTCACGAAGAACAACGAGTAGTCGATCGCCAGCCCCAGCCCCACGATGGTGGCCACGTTGGTGACGAAGATCGACATTCCGAGATGGGCGGCCAGGATGGAGATTATCGAGAGGGCGGTCGGCACCGCCAGGCCCGCGATCACCAGCGGCAGCAGGGCCGCCATCACCGATCCAAACACGATTATCAGCAGCAGCATCGATACCGGCAACGCGATCAGCTCCGCCTGCTTGAGCTGCTGCTCCAGGGCGGTGTTGTAGAGGGAGTTGATGGCCGGGGCCCCGGTCACCCACATCTGGAGTCCGGTGGGCCTGGACAGGTGCGACTCAAGCTCCTTCAGCTGGCCGGTGGCGGCGGTGTCACTCAGCCTCAGATTCACCACCACGAAGGTGGCGTGGCCGTGGTCGCCGATGAAAATCGACTGGCCGGTGTTGTGGTAGTCGAGCACACTGGCAACCTGCCTCTGCTTCGCCAGGGCGGCGAAGCTGCGCTCCACCTCGGCCTGGACCGCAGGGCTGCCGGCGTTCGCCTCTCGGCTGTGGTAGACCAGCAGGAGCTGCGTCGTCGCCGCCCCGAAGTTTTTGGTCAGGAGGTCGCTGGCGCGCTGACTCGGAGACCCCGGGACGTTGAAGCCTCCCGGCGAGAGCTGGCCTCCGAACGGTCCCGACAGCACCACCACCAGCAGCATCAGAGCCAGTGCCCCGGCCGGGATTGCGCGCCGGTGCCGGAAGGCGAAGTCCCCCAGCCGGCTGAACATTGCTGGTGCCCCTCCTGACTTGAGAACGGACCGGCGACAGGTCATGAATGAACATTCATTCATGGACGCTGCTATGGTACCAGGCAGGGCGCCTGCACGCACTCAAGGAGAGCTTCCAGTTGGTTCCAGCCGCCATCGACCCGGCCCCCAAGCATGCGGATCTGGTCCGGCAGCGCATCCTCGAAGGGGCCGCTCGGGCCTTCTCACGGTCCGGCCTGGCCGGGACCAGCGTGCCTCAGGTGGCGGCCGAGTGCGGGGTGTCGGTGGGCCTGCTCTATCGCTACTTCTCCGGCAAGACCGACCTCTACACCGCGATCTGCACCAGCCAGATGGCGGCGGAGGTGGCCAGCCTGCGCCAGCAGATGGACCAGATCACGGACCCGCGTCAGCGCCTCGAGCACGCCGTCGACTTCTACCTGGGGCGGCTGTCAGAGAATGGGGGCGCCGGGTTGCTGCTGGGCGCCCTGGCCGAGGCCCAGACCAACCAGGTGGTGCGCCAGACCCTTCGCCTGCGTCGGGACGGGATCCTGGCCTTCATCGAGGGCTTCCTGGCCGAGGGCATCGCCTCCGGGGGGCTCGCGCCTGGCCTGCCCGTCGCCAGCTGCGCGCGCGCCATCGCCATGACCCTGGATGGAGCGATCGCCGAGTGGGCCGTTTCGGGGCCGGATCTGGACCGCCCGGCGGTCAGGGCCGCCATCATCGACCTCCTGACCGCACTGCTACGGCCGGCAGAACCTCAGGCCACCAGCCCCACGGACACCAGCGCCTGAAGCAGATCCGAGAGCAGGTCATCGGGATCCTCGACTCCGACCGACAGGCGCACCAGGCCAGCCGGCAGATGGGCATCGCCAGGCCAGCGCGCGCGGCGCTCGAGCAGCGACTCCACCGACCCCAAGCTGGTGGCATTGGTCCAGATTCTGGTGGCGGCACAGAACCGCTCGGCCAACTCGGCCGCCAGGTCCAGCTCGATCGAGATCATGGCGCCGAAGCGGCCCTGGAACTGACTCCGGGCGAGCCCATGCTGCGGGTGCTCGGACAGCCCGGGGTAATGCACCCGGAGCACCCCGGGAGCCGCGGCCAGGGACGCCGCCAGGAACTGGGCACTCGCGGTTTGGCGGGCCAGCCGGACATCCAGGGTCCGCAGTCCCCGCAGCGCCAGCCAGGCCTCCAACTGACCGGGACAGGCGCCGTGGCTGGTGCGATGGTCGGTCAGGCGGCCCAGAAGGTCCCCGTCCCGCGCCGCCACCACCCCCAGAATCAGGTCATCGTGGCCGCCGATGTACTTGGACGCGGAGTGCACGACCAGGTCGGCACCGAGGGTTAGCGGGCGGCACAGGATCGGCGTGGCGAAGGTGTTGTCGACCACCAGCAGGGCCCCCGCCTGGCGGCTGACGAGAGCTCCCCTGGCCAGGTCGGGAACGCTCAACAACGGGTTGCCGAGGGTTTCCAGCCAGATCATGGCGGCCCCGGCGGCGGCCCGGCCCAGAGCATCCTGGTCGGTGGCGTCGATGAGATCGACCTCAAAACGACCCGCCGCCTCCAGCTGCAGGAGCAGCTCGCGGGTCCCGGTGTAGGAGTCCCGAGCGGCCACCACTTTGGCACCTTTCGGCACCAGCGCCAGCACCGCCGCGACCCCCGCCATGCCCGACCCGAAGGCGACCGCGCCATGGCCGTCCTCGAGGTCGGCGATGGCTCGCTCCAAGAGCATCCAGGTCGGGTTGTGCTCTCGGCCATAGACCATCCGGTCGGGATTGGAGTGATCGAATGTCGCCGACACCGCCAGGGGCGGCACCACCGCACCGGAGCCGAGGTCCTCGAAGCCGGCCCCGTGGACCACCCGGGTGGCGATTCCCAATCTGGGTTCGCCCGAACTCCCGCCGCTCACGCTTCCCCCGGTGCCAGTGCCGCCCGCGAGAGGATCGCCTCAGCCATCCTGCGAGTGGCCTCGTCCACCATCTCGCCTTCCAGCCCTGATGCGCCCCCCTGAGACCGGATCCGCTCGAGCACAGCCCGTGCGCGCTCCAGCTGGGCCGAGGTGGGAGAGAAGATCCGGTTCACCGACTCCAGCTGAGAGGGGTGGATCGCCCATTTGCCATCCAGTCCCAGAGCGGCGCCCCGTTGGCAGGCCCGCTCCAGCCCGGCCAGATCCTGAATCTGAGAGTAGGGGCCGTCGATCACCTGCAACCCATGGGCCCGGGCCACGACCGCGATCGCGAACAGCGGGTAGTGCCAAATGTCACCGGGATACTCGCCACCGCTGCCCCCGATGCTGAGCTGAGGCATGCCCATGGCGGCCGCGAAGTCGCCCGGCCCGAAGATGAGGGACTCGAGCCGGGGTGAGGCAATCGCCAATGCGGATAGCGCCTCCAACCCGGCCGGGTCCTCGATCTGGATCTCGATGCCGATCGGCCGCTCCAGACCGGACTCCGCCTCCAGCGATGCCAGGCAGTGGTGCACAAACCCGACCTCGGCGACGGACGAGACCTTGGGCACCACCACACAGTCCAGCCGGCGCCCGATCCGGGGCACCAGGGTCAGCAGGTCCAGGAGCGCCTCCGCGGAGCCCACCCGGTTGACCCTGACCGCCAGGGTCCGGCTCCCAAAGTCGGTGCTCTCGACCAGCCTGACCAGCTCGCTGCGGGCGAAAGCCTTGCCGTTTGGAGCGATCGCGTCCTCCAGGTCGAGGACGACCTCGTCGGCCGGCAAGAGGGCGGCCTTGGCAACCATCCTGGGATTGCCACCCGGGCAGATCAGGACCGAGCGCCGCGCCCGGGTCACTGGGAGGGGTTGGGGTCTTCCCCCTCCTGGCCGAGCCGCTGCATCAACTCCTCGATCATCTTCCGCGCCTCGGGATCCTCCAGGAGGCGCTCCCGAAAGGCATCGGCGGCCTGGCGAATTTGAGGATCGTCCATCAGCCGTTCCTGCATCTGCGAGAACTGCGAGAGCATGTCCTTGGCGGCAGTCTCCTGGGCAATTTGCAGCAGCACTGGCTGGGAGGCGGCGGCGGCCACCGCCTCCACCTGCTGACGGATCATCTCAACCCCCTTGCAGCCGAGGCACTCGCCGCGCAACTGGCAGTGGCAGAGCTGGCGCTTCAAAAGGTCCAGCTCCCGGTGCACTCCGCTCAGGTCGATCGGATCAGCCAAGGTAGGGGTAGCGTACCCCACTTTGGCCAGGCCAGCTCGGCGCCACCCGGCCGCCGGTCTGGAACCGACGTCACTTTGGAACGGCACCACTCTCGTCCGGTGCAGGTGCTCAGGGGCGACCTCGAGGTGGCCCATAGGTCTGGCCGATGGGGCCCTGCCCGTCTGCTTCTGCAATTGGGTCAAGCCCGGGTTGCAGGAGTGCCCGTCAGAGGTTTGGCGAACCCGGCGTGGTGAGACCGGAGCTGGCCTGCTCGCCATCACCGCCGGAGCTTCCTGGCGGCGACGGGCCCGCCGCCGGCGGGGCCGCCGGGGGGTGACCGCTGGAGGCCGCCCCGGCGGGACGGCCCTTGGCAGTGGTTGCGAGAGGGCGCCTGACGGCGGGGCTGGGCCCACCGCTCGGGGATGCAGCGGCGGATCGGGGCCGGGCAGGGGTTGGCCGAGGACCGCTAGGGCCGGGACCGGCGAGATGGCCCGGCAGGATCGAAGCGGAGCCCCCCACGCGCGCGGCGACGGTTCGTATGGGCGTTGGCGCAGACTGGCGTTGGCTGGACTGGGCAGCGATGCCGGCCCCCCCGATGGCGAGCGCGCTGACCGCACCGGCGGCGGCGGTGGTGCTGCCCAAACTCGGCGCGGCCCTGGCGGCCGTGGTCACCAGCGTGTTCAGGAATGGAACCTGATTCACCAGCGCGCCCAACCCTAGCACTCCCCACAGGCGGCCCACCGACACGTTGAGAAACGCGCGCACCACGGTTGGATCAAGCTGGGTCCCGGCCACCCGCACCAGTTCCGCTCGTGCCGAGGCCACGCTCACCGGGCGCCGGTAGACCCTGGTGACTGTGATGGTGTCGTAGACATCCGCGGTCGAAACGATGCGCGCCCCCAGGCAGATCTCAGTCCCGCGCAGCCCCTTGGGATACCCGCCGCCGTCATAGCGCTCATGATGTTGGATGACCGTCGGTCCCCAGGGGCCCAACCAGGACACCAGGGGAGCGATCAGCAGAGCGCCGGCCTCAGGATGGCCGTGGAGGATCCGCCACTCCATGGGCGTGGGCGCTGCCGGTTTGTTCAGCAGTCGAGGCGACACGGTCAGCTTGCCGATGTCATGGAGGAGTGCCGCCCATTGCAGTTTGCCGCGATCCCTGTCCGGCACCTTGAGTTCCCGTGCGATCATGTCGGTGAGCAACCGGACCCGCTCTGAGTGGCCCCGGGTGCGGCCGTCGTGGACGCTCAGGGCGGCGGTAAGCTCGAGCACCGCCTGGGCGGCCTTCAGGTCGCCGTGCTTGGCATCCCGGCCCACCTGTCGCAGCTTCTCGATCACCTGCTCGGGTCGCCGCGCGTGTCGCGCCAGCTCAAGGCGGGTCGGGGCGTGGTCGGGAAAGATCATCGACAGCCGCAGCAGCGCCGCCAGCGGGAGGACCTGCCGCATCGCTCGCTCGGCGGCGAAGAGGACCACCAGGCTGGCCATGGACAAGACGGCCCACCAGAGAATCAACCCTCCGGGTTGGGCCGGCCGGGGAAAGAGGCGCCCCAAACCGAGCGCCACCGCGGCCGAGACCACGACCGGGACCACTATCACAGTCCCCTCGAGCCCGCGAGCCAACCAAGGGTGCGCGTCCAGGGAGGGATCGACCGGAGCCTCCGCCTTAATCACACGAGATCCCCCCTGCTTCCCCACCTACCTGGCTCCAGGTTGGGCCCGGTGGCCAAGAGTCGCCGCCACAGCCGGGTGACGCTCCACCAACGATGCCGTCAGTCCGCGGTGCGGGACCCGGAGCTCCGGGGCCGGTCAGCCGCAACCCGGCCAGCGCCGATGAAGTTGCAGCCGTGGGCAGACCTGCGGGCCCATCGCCCACTAACCACCTAGGCGATGGTCCCCCGAGGGGAAGCTGCCCGCGCGGCCCGCCGAGGCCCCAAGCGCCGGTGCCGCGCTGGTCATCGACCATGGCTGAGCCTGGGGAGCGGTCTCCCCGCTTCGGCGCCACGTGGGATGGCCCCCGTGGCCAAGCTGGGAGACCGGCCCAGGGTGGAGGGACCAGGTGCGGTATGTGACCGAGCTCCGAGGCCAACTGTGGGCCCATCGCCATCGCGGCCCGGAAGCGAGACGCCTGCCCACGCAGCGACCAGCATGACCTGAGACTCACCAGCGCCGCATTGGGGCGACCCAGCACCGGGAAGAAGCTGGTCCCAAGGGAAGGTGCTCGACCCAGACGGCTTGGCGAACGGCATCCCAGACGTGGGCGAGCCAACAAAGACCACCTCGAGCTCCTCACGCGCGTCCGGACGCCGCCGGCTCTGGCCGGCCAGGTCGGGAGCTGAGGTCAGTAGGCCGGCTCCAGCGGCTTGCGGGCGCGGATCAGACCGTGCCAGTAGCGATGGTAGAAGCGGCCCTCCCGCCATTGGGGCAGGAGCTGGTCGAGAACCGCCTGGGGGGCGGTCTCGTAGTAGTCGAGCAGCTTGGTCCTTTCGGTGGCGCCGACTCCGGCCACCTCGAACCAGTCGAGGATGTCCTTCTCCTGCTCGATCCGCTCGGCGTGCTCCACGGTGAAGCCCATGGACTGGAGCAACGCCCGCCACTCCTCCAGCGCCCGACTCCGGAAGTGGGAGCGGTCGCGGCCCAGCTCCACCACCTCCAACCAGTCGCGCACCACCGGGGGTGGCGAGCAGTCGCTGAGGGCGAACGCTCCGCCCGGGACCAGCACCCGATAGGTCTCGGACAGGGCGGGAATGAGGTGGCGGAAGTGATGGGGGGCCGAGCGCACCAGCACCCGGTCGAAGCTGGCCGATGGAAACGGGAGCTCCTCGGCGTCTGCCAGCACGAAGCTGACATTGCGAGCCTCGCGCTCCGCGGCCATGCCCCGCGCCTGGTCCAGCATCGCCGGGGTGACGTCCAGGGCCACCACCTCGCGCACCTGGCCGGCCGCGGCCATGGCTACATGGCCGGCCCCGGTGGCGATGTCCAACACCCTATGGTTCGGCCTGAGCTCGGCGAGGTCGATGAAACGGGCCAGCGAAACCGGGTCTGAGTGGGTCTGGCTGGTGCGATACGCCGCCGCCACCCGCGAGAACTGAGCCCGGCTGTCGGCGGGATCGTTGCCCCGGGTCGGCTGCGGCGCCTGGCTCACAAGGGGTAGCCGGCGAGCAGGGTGTCCAGTGGGACCGGGTCGAGCTCCTTGGGGCCGCCGAACCTGACATCGATCTCAGCGTCAAGATCCTTGATCAACTCGCGCAGAGGCTCAAGGTCGGTGGTGGCCGCCTCGGAGCCCGAATAGACGCCCACCAGCCGGCCATCATCGAAGAGGGCGACTCCGGTGCCGGTGTCGGACTGCACCACCAGCCCCCCCGAGGCAGCGTGCTTGCTGAGGTAGCTGCGGAGCCCGTCCAGGTTGACGAACATCGCCGCCAGCCCCCGGAAATGCACCGGCGCATGCAGCAGAAGGCCCAGGCCGCGTGCGATCTCGCGCGGGTAGATGATGACGTTGAGCACGTCTTGGCTGTTGGGGAAGTTGGGGAAGGCGACCCGGTTGGTGGTGGTGAGCTTGCCCCGGTCGTCCGTGGCGACCGCCACCACGTACCCGTCCACCAGCACTATGTAGGTGTTGCGCTCGTCGGCTCCAGCAACGTGCATCACCCCGGTGTGCCCCTCGCCCGCCAGGTGTCGCAGCAGCCGCGCGGGATCGGTGAATCCGGAGCGGAGATTGCGGAAGAGCACCTCTCCCTCGGGCAGGGGAAAAGCTCGGGCATCCTCGACCAAGGCGATCGCGGCGGGGTGAACGGGGCCCAGGTCAACCATGTGGGTGGCCGGCTCCGGCGTGGACACGCTCCAGGAGGTCTCACTCACGGCCACCACCTCGGGAATGGACTCGGGCTCGAAGGGAGTGAACTCCTCCAGCTCCGTGACCGCCGTCATCTCCTCGTCGCTGGGAGCTGCAACCAGCTCTTGGGCGTCGTCTTCGGCTGGCTCGGGTCCCCGGGCCTCCACCCCCTCGTCGGTCGACGAGGAGTCCACGAAAGGCGTGGCCGGGGCCTCGGCCGACCAGGGCGGCTCCGGCTCCACGGTCGCACCGGGCCAGCCAGCCGCGTCTCCAGCCAGCGGGTCCGCGGCTGGCGTCTGGGGATCGAAAGTGGGGGCAACCGGTTCTCCCCCCCACGGGACCGGGTCGGTGTCAGCCTCGGAGTCGAAGGTGGGGAAGCTTCCGCCAAGTAGTGGGCTGGGCGCCCAGGCCGGGAGATCTGGTTGGTCGGAGGTGGCGTCATAGGAGAAGGGCGATGGCGGACTGGGCTCGTCGGCCGCGGGGCTGGTCCAGGTCGAGCCCACCGCCGACGGCGAGCTGACCTCCTCTCCAGAGGGCTCGCCGTCGGTCGCATCGGCGGCCGAAGGCGGTGGGGGCAGCTCGAATTGCGGCTCGGCCTCGCTCGCGCCCTCGGCGTCCGGCTCAGCCGAGCTATTGGCAGCGTCGTCGGGAGAGGACTCGTCGCGACGGCGGCCGAACACAAAGTGGACCTGATCGAATCCGCGTGGCGCCGATTGGGAGCGGCCGGGCAGGGAGCCGACCGGGATCGGAACTGGCACCAACTGGCGGCCGTAGGCCAGCTCGTCGAGGGCATCGCGCAGCCGCCGCAAGAAGCCCGGACCGCCCGCCGACTTCCGATCGGACCGAGGCTGGCGTTGGGAATGGTTCATAGCATCAGCTCCTTGAGAGCAGCCGGTCGGATCGCCACCCCGGCGCGCCGCCACCTGCCCGGAGGCATTTCACTCGCGAAGTGTACGCAACAAGCTGACCGAACGGAAGCCGCTTCTCCCTCTCCGTTGCCAGTTGCGAACCAACTTGTGGCAGGCGCGGCCGGGAGGTCAGACCGGAGCTGGTGCTGCCCGGGGCCAGGAATCCGGCCCCGGCTCGCTGTCGAACTGCAAGCGGCGCAGCCAGAGGGCGGGCCGCCGGACCTCAGTCCATGAGGGAAGTGCCTCCGGGCCCGACCACACCCGATCTAGGGCCGGCTGCCCGCCGGCATCCTGGAGCGCCCTTAGGAAGCGCTCCCCCTGCTGGTACTGCTGGAGCTTGAAGGTGATCCCGGAGATGACCAGCAGCAGCCGGTCGGTGGCACTGGGTTGCTCATGGCGGCGATGGAACGCTTCATCGAGGCTGTCGAAATCGGCCAGGTGGCGCTTGCCGACCTCGCGCATGATGAAGTTGCCGTGGCCCTCCAGCACCGCCATCACCGCCTGAACCTTGCCCACAGTGGCCAATTGAGGGCGGAGACGGCGCGCCGTGCGCAGAAATTCCTCCAGCCCCTTGGCGCCACCGCCCCCGGGCAACCGGGTGAGCTCCCGGATCAGGCCGGTCAGGTGGGGGGCCAGCCAGGGGTGGAGCTCGAACTGCCAAGCGTGGGTCAATTCGTGCAGCATCAGCCAGCGCCGCAAGGAGCCCAGGGGCAGGTTGGAACGCCGTTGGAAGTCGCGCACGTTGGGCTCGATGATCAGCAGGGCGGGCCGGGGCAGGTCGACGGCGGACTCCGGATCCAGACTCAGAACTGGATCGTACTGGCCCAGGACGCGACGGCCCATGTAGCCCAACAGGGTGCCCAGGTAGATGCTGGCCGGTACTCGCATCAGCGGGCTGGACCGCATCGCGGCCAGTCCGCCCTGTTCGAGGGGAACCATCATCCGCTGCATCATGGCCAGGTTCTGGTCCACGAAACCCCGCCGCCCGACCACCTGGACCCGGCCGAAATTGGAGCCCTGAGCGGAGGTGCCACAGGCCTCCGCCAGAAGCGGGACCAACTCCGCCACCAATGGCTCGTAGTCGGATCCGGCGCCAGCCACTTCGTCAGCGCCGTCGGCGCCGCAGCGGGAGTAGGCCGTCCTGCGAACCAGTTCCCAGTCGAGCATGGAGGCGCCGGCCTCGGTCCTCATCCGGGACACCCGCCGCTCCGCCGCGATCGCCACCCCGGCCGCCACTGCCGACCAGGCCAGCACCGACTTCAGATCGGGCACCACGGGATCATATGCCGGACGGCGGCTCCGGTCACAGGTTGAGCACGATCTCCCTGCCCACGAACTCGAAGCCCAGAGGCAGGTAGAGCGCCGCCAGGGCCGGGTCGCCGAAGCAGAGCACCGGGACCAGCCCGGCGCTGAGGGCCGCAGCGGTGGCGGCCAGGACGACGGCCGTAGCCGCGCCGCGACGCCGGCTCTCCGGATCCGTCGCGACCCCGCCAACCTCGATCACGGCCCCAAAGGATTTGGTCCAGCGGGCGACGGCGAGCAGCCGACCTGCGCCCTCGGCCACCCAGGAGCTCTCCTGCGCCAGCCGCTGCGACCACTGGTCGGGCGAGTCCAGGCGCATCCAACTGACATGGTCATAAATCTGGTGCAGGGCCGCGGCGTCCCCTGGCCGCGCCCGCCGCACTCGAGGCAGGGTTCTGTCCGGGACCCGCAGCACGGACGCGACGGTGACTTCACGGACGTGATGGCTGCAGTGCTCGACGAGCTCGCCGGGGAGCTGTGTCTGCTGGCCTGACACCCGCTGCAGGGGGCCCATGTGCTCGGCCAACAGGGCGGCCACGGCCGGTCGGTCCTCGGCCAGCGGGGCCAACAGTTGGAGTCGACCCGATTGCAGCAGGGCGACTCCTCTGACCTCACCGTGCGCCCCCAACAGGCTCAGCAGCCTGGACTCCGCAGGATGCTCGGCCAGGGCCTGACGCCGCAGGGCGTCCCCGAGGTGCAGGCCGGCCCAGCCCTGGGCCAGCAGAAATCGGCCCACGGCCTCCCGCTGCTCTTGACCCAGGACCGGCCGGAACCGCTCAGCCCGCGCCTGCTTGGCCACCACGTCTCCAATCATGCCGCCATCCACCCACCTCCCGGTTGGCACTTGGAGCTTGTGCCTGCTAGCACTCGCAGGCCTTGAGTGCTAAAATGCGGTCAGGTTTAGGACCGATATCGGTCAAGTGGGGAAA
Source organism: bacterium (assembly GCA_021802115.1). The sequence continues at coordinate 13,029 of JAKABA010000008.1, forward strand.
CAGGAGAAGAAACGCATGCCGAAGCAGTTGCTATTTGACACCGAGGCCCGGGCCGCCCTCAAGCGCGGCGCGGACAAGGTCGCGGACGCGGTCCGGATCACGATCGGACCGAAGGGGCGCAACGTGGTGCTGGACAAGAAGTTCGGCAGCCCCACCATCACCAATGACGGGGTCACGATCGCCAAGGAGATCGACCTTGAGGACCCCTTCGAGAACATGGGCGCCCAGCTGGTCAAGGAAGTCGCCAGCAAGACCAACGACATCGCCGGAGACGGCACCACCACCGCCACCGTGCTGGCCTCGGCGATGATCAACGAGGGGTTCCGGCACGTCGCCCATGGCGCCAACCCGGTGCAGGTGAAGGCTGGCATCCAGAAGGCAGTGGACCTCGTTGTCGAGGAAATTAAGAAGCACTCGGTGCCGATCAGCGAGCGCGAGAAGATCGCCCAGGTGGCCTCGATCTCGGCGGCCGACACCAGCATCGGCGAAACCGTCGCTGAGGCCATGGAGAAGGTCGGCAAGGACGGGGTCATCACCGTCGAGGAGTCGAAGGGGATCGCGACCGAGCTGGACCTGGTCGAGGGGATGCAGTTCGACAAGGGCTACATCAGCCCGTACATGGTGACCAACACCCAGGCCATGGAGGCTGTCCTCGAGGACCCCTACATCCTGATCACCGACCGCAAGATCTCCGCCATCGCCGACTTGCTGCCGGTGGTCGAAAAGATCCACCAGAGTGGCAAGCCCTTGATGGTGGTGGCTGAGGACATCGACGGCGAGGCGCTGGCGACCCTCATCGTCAACAAGATCCGGGGCATCTTCACCGCCGTGGCGGTCAAGGCTCCCGGGTTTGGGGACCGCCGCAAGGCCATGCTCCAGGACATCGCCATCCTGACCGGTGGGACCGTGATCAGCGACGAGTTGGGCCTCAAGCTCGACAGCGTGCAGCTGGGCCAGCTTGGGCGCGCGCGCATGGTCAAGGTGACCAAGGACGACACCACCATCGTGGAGGGTGCCGGCAGCGGCGACGCCATCAAGGGGCGGATCGAGCAGATCAAGGCCGAGATCGACAAGTCCACCAGCGACTGGGACAAGGAGAAGCTCCAGGAGCGTCTCGCCAAGCTGGCCGGCGGAGTGGCCGTGATCAAGGTCGGGGCCGCCACCGAGACCGAGCTCAAGGAGCGCAAGCACCGCATGGAGGACGCTGTGTCCGCCACCCGCGCTGCGGTTGAGGAGGGCATCGTGCCCGGCGGTGGCACTGTGCTGCTGTTGGCGCAGACCGCACTCAAGGACGTGCAGCTGAAGGGCGACGAGCAGATCGGAGTGACCATCGTCCGCCGAGCTCTGGAAGAGCCCGCCCGGCAGATCGCCAACAACGCCGGAGCCGAGGGTTCGGTGGTGGTGGAGAAGATCCGCAGCCTGCCCGCGGGACAGGGTTACAACGCCGCCACCGGCGAGTACGTCGACATGGTCAAGGCCGGGATCATCGATCCCACCAAGGTGACCCGCTCGGCGGTCCAGAACGCAGCCTCGATCGCGGGCCTGTTGCTGACCACTGAGTCCCTGATCACCGACCTTCCCGAGAAGAAGGCGGCCGGCGCACCGGCGATGCCCGAGTACTGAGTCTCAGCCCGGCCCCACGGCCGGAGCCTAGGGAGCGGGGTGGCCCATGGCCGCCCCGCTCTTTTTTCATGGGCTGGCGGCTGCGATTGCCTCGCCGGCCGTTCGCATGACGGACAATGGCCCCGTCTCATGGCCTCGATCCTCACTCTACTGACCGACTTTGGGACCGCCGACGGCTACGGAGGGGCGCTCCTGGGAGCCGTGCTGGGGGTGGCCCCCCAGCTGCGGGTGGAGACGATCACGCACGGGCTGCCCCCGGGTGACATCGGCGCCGGCGCCTACTGGCTGGCCGCCTCCGCCCCCGCCTTCCCCAGTGGGACGGTCCACTGTGTGGTGGTCGATCCAGGGGTGGGGGGCCCGCGACCGCTGGTGGCCGCGCTAATCGACGGGCAGGTGGTGGTGGCGCCCGACAATGGCCTGCTGCACTTCATCTGGCAACGGGGCCGGGAGCGCCTGGCGGTGCGCATCGACGAGCAGGCGCACCGGCCGACTCAGCTGAGCCCCACCTTTCACGGCCGTGATCTGATCGGCCCGCTGGCGGCCAGGGTCGCGGCTGGCACCCTGAGGCTGGAGGAGCTGGGAAGCCGCATCCACAGCCCCAAGCTGCTCCCCGAGTTCCTGCCCGAGGGGGACGTGTCCGGAACCGCCACCAGGGTGGTGGTCGTCGACCACTTCGGCAATGTCATCCTGGGAGTCGCCAGGACACCCTGGTACGCCCCCATCCCGGCGGGGGTATCCCTGCCCAACGGACGGGTCGTGGGGCAGGTCGTCAACACCTACTCGGAGATCGACGGCGAGGTTGGCCTGCTCTGGAACAGCGCTGGGCACCTGGAACTGGCCGGCAACCGGGTCAGCGCCGCCGCCAGGCTGAACCTCCATCCAGGAGACCGGGTGCGCGTGGCGTGGGCCGAGATCGCCTCCCTCGAGACAACTGGGCGCATGGTGCGGACAGCTCCCGGATGACCGAGCCGGGGGCGGCGACCAGGGAGCAGGCCCGAGCCCTCGATGCCGCGGCGGAGCGGCATGGCGTTCCCGCCCCCATGCTGATGGCACTGGCCAGCTTCCAGTGCGCCACCCTGGCACGCCGGCTGCTCTCCGAGATCAGCGCGCCCCATGGCGAGGTCGCGGTCATGGTCGGCCGGGGCAACAACGGAGAAGATGCCCTCGGCTGCGCTCGCCACCTCAGCACCTGGGGCTTCTCCGTCCACTGCCTGCTGCTCGGAGCGCAAGACCAAGCGTCCCAGAGCGAGCAGGCGCGGGCCGCGGCTGACAGCGGGGCTGAGCTCCTGCTGGCTCGCCTGGGCGAACTCGACCAGGTCGCGGGATTGGCTCTGGAGCGTCCTGACCTGATCATCGATGGGCTGCTCGGCACCGGGTCCGTGGGTGCGCCCAGGGACCCGATGGCGACCCTGATCCATCGAATTAATCGCTCGTCGGCGACGGTGCTGGCGATCGACCTTCCCAGTGGCCTCGACGCCGACACGGGTGATGTCGCGGGGGACTGCGTCCGCTCCGACCACACCCTGATGCTGGGCGCCGCCAAGGTCGGCTGCCAGACCCCCGCCGCGCGCCACTGGGTGGGACGGCTCTGGCTGGCCGACATCGGTATCCCAGCCGCCGCCTATCACGACTGCGGCCTGGCGCTTCCTGACCACCTCGGCCCGGACCCAGTCCTGCTCACCAGCCGGCCGTGATCGCCCCCGTCTGACGCCCTTCCGGGGTCGGCCCGTCGGCGGCCACCCGAGGGCCTGCTCGGCCCGCCGTGCCGGAGGCACGGCCGGGGGCGCCCCGCGAGCTCACGGGCGGGCATGGCCCCGATCTGACATCCAGCTCTGGCGCAACCGGCAGACCGCCCCGCCGAGGTGGCTCAGACCTCGCGGTGCCGGAAGGAGTAGAGAGACAGCAGGAGCACCGCCAGCAACCATCCCCCCACCCACGCCAGGTAGGCGACCGTCGGGCCCGAGGCCGCCGCAAAGGTGGAGCCCAGAGCGCCACGAGCGGCGATGGCAAAGGAGCTGGGCTCGATGGCGAAGACGGCCGCCCGCCAGAGCCCATCGGTGGGGACCAGCAGGTGGGTGGCCACGCCCACGTCCGTGATCGCGGCATTGTGGAAGACGGCTCCGAAGGCGCCCGCCACCCCGCCCAGCCACATGGTCCCAAAGGCGATCACGGCGATCACCCCGGCCGTGATGGCGGACATCCGAGTGCTCAGGGCCAGGGTGAATGTCAGCAACACCAGTCCCTCGAAGAAGAGCGCCGCCTCGGCGGCCACCACCTGGCCGGGCAGATAGCCGGTGGTCCAGTCCACCAGTAGGAACTCGATGGACGACGAGGTGACGGTGTAGACGAGGATCGGCAGCGCCAGACCCAACCAACGTCCCAGCAGCAGCTCTTCGCGGCGGATGGGTCGGGCGAGCAGGGCCTGGCCGATGCCGGACTCGAGGTCGCCCGCCATCGCCGGAGCCGCCAGAAAGGCACAGGTCAGGGCCAGGACGAAGCTGAACATGAACATGACCAGGAGGAGCAGCTGCCCGGAAGCCGCCCGGACCTCCCCGGGGGTCAGCGGGAGCCCCCCGATTCGGAGCCCGGGAACCCGGGAGAAGCCCCAGACGGTGAGCGCCATCACCAGGGCCGTGAGGGCGAGCAAGGCCAGCACCAGTCGGCGCCGCACCAACTCGCGAAAGGTCAAGCGCATGATGATCAGGGTCGGCGTCACGCCTGATCCACCAACTGGAGGAAGCGTTCTTCCAGGGTCTGCTGGCCGGGGTCGACGGCGTGGATCCTGGCCCCGGCGCTGACCAGCGCGGCCACCAGGTCCGGCACCTCCGCGGTGGCAATCCCAGCCACGGAAAGCCAGTCCCCGTCCTGATGTAAGGCCCAGCGGTGCCTCAGCCCTTCCATCGACTCACTGCCCAGGCCGGTGCATCGGATCCGCACCTGGGGCGCGGCCAGCAGCTCGGCCAGCGGGCCCTGGGCAACGACCCGGCCGTGGTCGACCACGGCCACCCGGTCGCAAACCTGCTCCACCTCCGAGAGAAGGTGGGAGTTGAGGAAGACAGCCACACCCCGCTGCTTGAGGCCGCGGATGATGTCGCGCACGTCGTGGCGCCCGACCGGGTCGAGGGCCGAGGTGGGCTCGTCCAGCAATACCAGCTGAGGGTCGCCGAGCAGGGCCACTGCCAAGCCCAGACGCTGCTGCATGCCCTTGGAGAAGGTGTCAACTCGATCCCGCCCCCGATCGGCCAGACCCGCCGTCTCAAGGGCGGTCTCGGTCGCCCCGGGGCGGAGCCGCAGGGGAACGCCGGCAAGCGCGCAGTGGAGATAGAGGACCTCGCGAGCCTCCAGCCAGCCCTGGTACCGGAAGAGCTCGGGCAGGTAGCCGATCCGGCGCCTCGCGTCGCGAGACCCGAGCGGCTCACCGAGCACCGCGCCCTGGCCGGAGGAGGGCCGCGCCAGCCCCAGCAGGAGCTTCACCACGGTGGTCTTGCCGGCGCCATTGGGGCCCAGGAATCCGAACACTTCCCCCCGTGGCACGCTCATCGTGACCCCCGCCACTGCCAGGTTGGCCCGGTAGCGCTTGGTCAGGCCAACCAGCTGGATGGCTGGGCTGGCGACTCCGGCCACGGCCTGTTCAGCCACCTTCAGCCCCGCCCCGGGCACCGCTGGTCGATCCGCCGCCGACCAGGGTGGGACGGTGCGGCCGGCCGTATCCTGGCCAGGTCCTGGCTCGGGGCGCCATTGGGGGGTTGGCCGGGACGACCTCTAGCCGGTCGCTCGCCCGAGCAGCGGGCGGGCGCCCTGGGGCCCGACCCAGGCCCCGCGCGAGTTGGCCTGGCCGCAAGTCGGTCGGTCTGGTCTGCCGGAGCACCATGGTCCGGGTAAATGTGACAGATCGCCGCACACGGGCGAAGAGGAGCGGCCCCGGGTGCGCGGTGGCGTGGCGGCCCACCTGGACCGACTTTGACAAGGCCAGAGGTGGCATCCCGACGGACCACCGCCCAGGCGCCGAGACTGGAGCCACCGCAGCCGCGACGGCCTCCAGCGAGCAGCCACCTTGGGCCCTGTTGGGGGACGCGGCCGTGGCCCCGACTGGGCACCGTTCCCCCGGAGCCCCAAGCTCGTTGCCGAGGGAGGGAACGATCGACAAAGGGCGTGCTGCCCGGCGAGGGAATTGGACCACTTGCAGTTTCAGAGCCACCAGGCTATGCTTGCGCCCAGCTCGCGTGTCACCACACGCCACGTCATGAACACCGTCCTAGAACGACCTCAAACCGCCGCGAGCACGCTGGAGGACTTCGCCCGCCAGCATCTCGACGCCTTGGTCACCTACGCGATCCACCTGACCGGAACCCCGGAGGAGGCGGTGGAGTATGTGACGGCAGGCATGTTTTACGCTCGCCACTTCCCCCCCGCGAGCCTGCAGCGTGACGGCCGGGCCATCCTTTACCGAGCGGTCACCCGGGCGGCCCGCCAGCACCAGCACTTCCCGCCTCAGCGCAAGGGGGTGGCTCGGCTCTTCAGCAAGCGCCCTCCCCTGATCAGCCTGGGCTCCAGTGCCGCCGATGCCAATCGGATCAACACCGCCAAGCGGGCCCTGCTCGCGACCGAGTTCAGCCGGAGATCAGCGCTCCTGCTTCGCGACCTCGCCAAGCTCAGCTACCGTGAGATCGGGGTTGCCTTGGAGTGCTCGCCCGAGGCCGCCTCCCGGCTGGTGGCGGCGGCCCGGCGCGAGTTTGGCAGTATCTACCGGGACATCTCGATCTGACCATGAAATGTAGCCTGCTCACCCTGAGCTGTGCCCTGGATGGCGAGCTATCCAAGGAGCGGCAGGCGGAGCTGGAGTCGCACCTGGTCACCTGCGAGCGCTGCCGCACCGGGATGCGTTACCTGCGCGAGGAGACTGAACGAATCTCCCAGTTGGTGAAGGTCACCGTGCCGGCCGGCACCGCGACCGCCTTGCTGGAGCGCGCCAAGGTCATCGCCGCCGCGCATCCAGACGCCGAGGGACCGATCGACCCGCCCCAGAATGGGGAGGCTGAGAACGATAGGACGCTCGTGGAACCGGGACCTGATCCGTTCAACCTGATGGGGATCGGCTCCCAGCCCATCGACATCACCGAGCCGGACCCGCCGGCTCCCCCCACTCCCGATAGCGGCCCGGTCGAGGTGGTAGCGCCCACCGACTCCGCACCGGTCGACAGCGACCGCGAGCTGTTCCGGCAGGCCCCCCAGCTTGATTTGCCCGCGATGCCAGCGCCGAGCGCGCCGGATCTCGCCCCAGACCCCCTTCAAGAGACTCCCGTCTCGCCTGTCGACAACTGGCTCATTGCCGTAAATGGAACGCCTCAGGCGGGCCACCTGGATCCGGCCGAGATGGGGACCGGGCCCGCTGGGGGACCGCCCCAGGTCCGCGATGGTGCCGGGCCAGCAGCCCCAGAGGCGCCCGTCAACGACCTTTGGCAGGTGCCGACAGAGGAGGCCGAGCAATTCCCGGTTTTCATGCCGCTGCCAGGCGCCCTCCCACCCGATGAGGCCGAGCCCGACCCGCCCGCGGAGCACCTGGCGCCGGCCCCGGGACCCTCTCCCGACCCCGACCCAGATTCCATCCCGCCCGTGGCGTCCGAAGGGGTCGTGGGCGGCTGGCCCGCGTCGGGGCCGGAGCAGTCAATCCCAGATCGGGTGGAGATGATGCAGGTGGCCCTGGAGGAGTCGGCGATCCTGGGCCGCGACGACCTCGCCAGCAATCGTTCGCCGGCGCGGCCCTCCGAAGTGCCACAGGAGCCGGACCGTCTGGGACCGCCCGGAATTCCGCCGCCGCCATCGATCCTCAAGGCGCAGGAAACGGGTTGGAGCCCGAACGCCGACTTGAACCTCGGGCTGCTCGACATCGGAGCCACCAAGCCCCAGCTGGATGCTCTGACCCGAAGCGCGGACCCGCCCTCGCCTCTGGCGGGCTCCGGGTTCAGGAACGCCGAGCCTCGCCCATCCCGCTCTGGCTTCACCCCGGTTCGGCCCGCGGCGGCCGCCGCGGCGGGCACCCCCGACCGAGCCGTCCCCCCTCCGAGTCGGAGAGCCCCTGGGCCCCTGCGCCGGGGAAGAGATTCTCGGGATGGCAAGCCGCCGCTGGCAGGGGGCGGCGTCACCCCACGCAGCTGGACCAAGACCGCGACCATCGCCATTGCGGCCCTGGCGGTAGTCATGATCGGCTGGACCCTCACCCATCACACCACCACGAGCCCGACGCCGAGTACCAATGTGAACTCGCCATCGGGGTCCAAGGCCACCCCCGCCACCAGTCCCACGCCGCCGCCCTCCACGGCCCCGGCCATCGCCCTCAGTGGCACCCAGAGCTTCGGCTCCAGCGGCAGTGGCTACCAGGTCCAGAATGCCCGCTACGGGCTGCACCAGAACGGCACCCAGCTCTGGGTGGTCTTCCAGCTGGGCTCGGGCAGCGGCGCTCCCAAGATCACCACCGGCTTCGACGGCACCCAGACCCTCTACGTGGAGATGCAGGGGGTGGCGGCCGGCACCGCGGTGGCCGAGCCCCCCACCGGCGAACTGGTTACCAGTGTCCAGCCCGGTCAGGTGCCGGGCTTTTCCGGGGCGGTGTACGTGCTGCAGTTGAGTCGCGCGGCCAAGGTCAGCGGCTATCTCTTACCAGGCAGCCCGACCGGTGCCGCCGGGGAACGCGTGGTCCTGCAGCTGCAGTAACCGGCCCGGGCGAGCGAGCCGCCCTCGGATTTTGGGTCCCCTCAGTTCAGGCTGTAGGTGGGTGCTCGCACCAGGCGGTTGGCCAACTGGAGGTCGACCAGGGTGGCCTCCCGGCGGAGCAGGGCTAGTTCGGTCCTGACCCGGCCAACCTGCCTGCGGTCCTCAAGCAACCTCTGCTTCGAGTGCAGCTCCACCACCAGATGTCCACTCACGGCCCAGGCGAGGTCCGTCGGGTCCCGGGGCAACTCGCCGAACTCCGGAATCCTCACCCCCATGCTCAGCAGACTGGCCCGATAGCGATCGTAGGCCACCCGCAGCCGCGCGGCCGTGAACAGCGGCGTGGGCGGGGCGTCCCGGTCCTCCCACCCCTCCACCTCGGCCTGCAGATACGGCTTGCCATCCACCAGGCGCAGGACCCGGAAGCGCTCGCCCCCGACGACCAGCAGGTTGAGCCGCCCACGCGGCAGCCTGACCACCCTCTCGATTGTGGCCAGAGTGCCGACCGAGTGCCAGGACGCGGTGGCGTCGGTGTCCGCGCCGTGGCGGATGGCCACCACCCCAAAGGGGCTGCTCGCGGCCAGGCAGTCCCTAACCAGGGTCTGGTAGCGAGGCTCAAAGATGTGGAGCGGTAGCCGGGTCTTGGGAAACAGCACCGCCTGGAGTGGAAGCAGCGGGACCACCTGCAGCGGCGCCAACTAAGCCCCGCCCACCACCAAGCTCAGATCCGGGCCAGGGGCTGCAGCCCGAGAAGGTCCAGGGCACGAGCCAGGGTGGCCCTGGCTGCGTCCACCAGGCCGCGCCGGAAGCCGCGCACTGCGGGGTCCTGCTCTCGATACAGCCGGCCGGTGTGCTCGTAGACGTCGTTGAAGGAGGTGGCCAGCTGGAAGGTGTAGGCGGCGAGCACGGAGGGGCTCAGCGCGGCGGCGGCGTCCGCCACCGCCCGGGGGAAGGCGGCCAGCACCTTGATCAGCTGCTGCTCCTGAGAACTGAGATCGCCAGCCACGTCGGGCAGTGGCAAGTCGGCGACCCGGTTGAGCACCCCACAAGCTCGGGCATGAGCGTACTGGAGGTAGACGCCGGTGTCTCCGCTGGTGCGCAGCGCCTCCGCGAAGTCGAAGTTGATGATCGAGTTGAGGCCGAACCGGAGCAGGTAGTAGCGCACCGCGCTGGACGCAAGTTGAGCTGCGGTATCTCCGTCATGAGCCTTGGATTCGACCTGCCTCTGGGCCTCGTCGAGGAGGTCGTCGGCACCGATCTCGATACCCTGTCGCCCGCTCAGGGCGTACATGGTCTTGCCGGAACTGGTGTCGACACCGAGCGCCAGGGCCGCCTGGGGCGAGAGGGCAACCACCTCGTAGGCGAGGTGCTGGAGAGCCTCGGCCTGAGCTTGGAATCCCAGCCGGCGAAGTGCCTCGCGGACCACCTTCTGGGGCGCGCTCTGGCGCTGATCGATGACGTTGACCACTCGGTCGGCCCGCCCGAAGGCGGCCGGGTCTAGGTCCGCCTGGGCAGGGTCGGCGGTGGAAGTGGCCGGCCCTCCGGGAGCCCATTGCCGGTAGTTGAAATCGAGTCCGAGCACACCGAACTTCCAGAGATGGTAGGCGATGTCCTTGGCGGTGTAGGTCGCCAGGCCATCGCTCTTGAGCAACACCTTGGCGTCCCCGTCCTCGGTCGCTGAGGTGTCCTGGGACTCGTCCAGAGGCAGCACCCAACAACCCTGGAGCCGACCATGGTCCACCTTCTGAATCACCCCCTGCTCCAGCATCAGGTCCAGAGCGTGCTGGAGGAAGCCGAGCTCGATGATGTCCGACTCCCAGGTCAAGAGGTCATAGGAGATGCCGGCCCGAGCCATGGTCTTCAGATGGGCACTGACGATCTTGCTGGTGAGGTCCTTGGCGGCCACGGCCACCTCTCCTCGCCTGCCTTCGATCTCGCGCAGGGTGCTCCGGCGGAGCTCGAGCAGCTCGGGTTCGGTCTCGTAGCGTCGGCAGACCTCGACATAGGCACGAGAGCAGAAGCGGTCGAAGCTCTCACCCGCTTGGGCGTTCAGGCCGAGGTGGCGAATCCCCACCAACACGTCGGCCACCTGGACGCCGGTGTCATCAATGTAGTTCTGAACCTCGACCCGGTGCCCCCGGGCGCGGAGGATGCGGGCCATCGTGTCGCCGATGCAAGCGTTGCGCAGATGGCCCACATGAGCCGCCTTGTTGGGGTTGGTGGCGGTGTGCTCCACCACCACCTTGGCGCCAGCATCGGGATCGGCGGCGATCACGGGACCGCGCCGCAGGGCGTCCGCGATCACCTGGGGCGCGTAGGTGGAGAAGTCGACCCGCAGGTTGATGTAGCCGCCCCCGCTCACGTTGACCTCCAGGCAATGGGGCGGGGGACTGTCCTGCAACCGTCCAACCAGATCCTGAGCGATCTCGCGGGGCGCTCGGTGGAGCGCCTTGGCCAGCCGGAAGGCAACCGGGCTCGAGAAGTCGCCCACCTCCGCCACGGCCGAAGGCTCAACCACCACTTCGGGAGCCTCGCCCCAGCCGAGCGAGCTGACCGCCCGCGTCAAGGCCGAACCGAATTCTTCCTGAAGGTCTGGCATGGACGCCTGATCGTACCTGGTCAGGCCACTCGCCTCAGAGTCAGACCAGAGGGTCGAGCTTCGCCTTGAGCGCCGACTTGGGCTGGTAGCCGACCAGCCGCTGGACCGCCTCGCCCCCCTTGAACAGGATCAGGGTGGGAATGCTCATGACTCCGAACTTACCGGCGATGTTCGGATTGGCGTCGACATCCAGGCTGGCTACCTTAACCCGGGGCCCGTATTCCTGGGCCAAGTCGGCCACGATCGGGGAGAGCATCTTGCAGGGACCGCACCACTCCGCCCAGAAGTCGACCAGCACCGGCCCCTGGGCCTTGATCACCTCGCTGTCGAAAGTCGCGTCGCTCACCGCTACTGGCTCAGCCATGCTTCTCTCCCGCGCTGGGCGTAGCACCGGCAACGGTGACGCCACTTGACGCTGTATCACTCTTGGCCGTCTTTGGGGAAGTACCGTTGGCCGGCTGCCCCTCCGGCTTGGGGGTCTTTTCGGCGGTGGATGAGGCCGGCGCTATGGACCCAGTCGAGGACGATCTGGAATCGGTCTTGTAGAAGCCCTGGCCCTTGAACACGATGCCGACGGGAAACACCATGCGGTGCACCGGCTGGCCACAGGTGGGGCAGGTCGTAAGCGGCGGGTGCTTGATCGACTGCACGGTTTCGAACTCGTGGCCGTCCTCGCAACGGTAGGCGTACGTAGGCACTTCAGCTACTAGAGTACCCGGATTGCCGTCAGGACCAAACCAGGGCCGTCCCCCGGCACGCCCCACGGTGGGTGCCAAGGCGGGAGCGTGAGCTCACTTCGCATCCATCAGCAGCAGGCCAGCTGGCACCTTCGGGAAGAAGTATGTCGACTTCTGGGGCATGGCTTCCCCGGCCAGAGCGACCGCCGCCACCTCCTCTACCGAAGTGGGGTTGAGCAGGAACCCCAGGGCCGCTCGGGCCTGGGCCCGGGCAGCCAGCTCTTCGGGGTCCCGGATGTAGCGGAGTCGGCCCAGTTCCGAGTCCTTGGGCACCACTCCCAGCTGAGCCTCCATGATCTCCCGGTCGAGCACCGCGACATCCAGGCCGGCCGCCGCGCCCGGCCGCAACTCGGCCTGGCGGCGGCGCCCCACCACGAATTGGCTCCCCGAATCCAAGATCCCAAAGGCATGGTGAGTCGGTCTCAGCTCGGCCAGCCTGGATGGTATCGCCGACCAGGCCAGGACCGCCACATCCCAGCCCAGGCCGGACAGGTTCGTCGCCAGCTGGTCAGCGCTGAGCCGGCTCTTGGGCAAGAGCCGGTGGGTGGGCAGGATGACATTACCCGGGTCCTGCAGAGGGGCCAGCAAGGCGAGCACTCCGGGGAGGTGCAGTCGTAGCGCGGTCTCATAGCGATGGTGGCCGTCGGCGATGTAGAGATGGGTGTTGCTCAAGCCGTCGCAGATCGATGCCAGCGCCGCCGGGTCGGTCACTCGCCATAGCTCATGCCGCTCCGGCCCGAATTCGCCGTCGGTGACCGCGTCGCCGACAGGTTCAGCCAGCCCCACCTGCTCCTGCATGGCCACAGACACCTCCGGACAGGCCTCGTAGAGCAGGAAGACCGGTGAGGTCTGGGTTCTGGTGGCTTGCAGCAACCTGATGCGATCCTCGCGTGGGCCGCTCATGGTGAGCTCGTGGCGGAGCACCTCGCGGCGTTCATGGGCCACCGGCTCAACCGAGGCGAAGCACCCCAGCCGAGCGTGTAGTCCGCGTTCGCCGGGGAGCTGGAACGAGTGCCGATGGAGGTACAAGGAGGGCTCGGGGTCACGCGTCAGGAAGCCCTGATCGAGCCAGGTGCGGAGATGGTCGCGAGCCCTGGTGTAGCGATCGGCGCCATCGGCAGCGTCCCCGGGATAGTCCTTGCCCAACTCCACCCGGACGATGTTCTGCAGGGCGCGGGAGTAGAGCTCGCCCTGCAGCTCCGGCCCGATCACGTCGTAGGGCGGCGCCAGCACATCGCCGAGGTCGATGCGGGCGGGATCGTAGCGAATGCCGGTGAAGGGGGAGACCCGAACCATGGATCCCCTAGAGCTCCACCTGGAAGAGGCTCTCAACCCCCTCGACCAGGCGCAGCTCAGCGGCCAGGTCGGGGGCGACCGAATCGTCGACCCTGACCGCCGTCAGGGCGCGGCCCCGAGGAGCGTCCCGGCCCACCTGCATCTCAGCGATATTGACATTGGCCCGTCCCAGGAGCTGCCCGATCTCCCCGATCAGGCCGGGCCGATCCTTGTGGTAGAGCATCAGAAAGGAGCCGGCCGGGACCAGGTTCATGCGCAGGCCATCGATCCGCATAACCCGGGGCTCCCCCAGCACCACCGTCCCCTCAATCTCACGCGGCCCATCTCCCTGCACCCGCAGCAGGAGCGCGCCGGCGAAGCTGTCCGCCTCAGAGCTACGCTGCTCCTGAACCACGATTCCGTGCTGGCGCGCCACCTCCCCAGCGTTGACAGCGGTAACCCGTTCCTGGGAAAAGTGACTTAGCATCCCTCCCAGGGCCTCGGCCGTGATGGCGGCTGACTGCACCCGGGCCACATCTCCCCGATAGACCAGCTCCACCTGGCCCACAGACCCGCCCCCGAGCTGGGCCCAGAGGCTGCCCATACGCATGGCGAGGTCCTGATATGGGACCACCACCGGGGCTTCCTCCTGAGCGACTCGCGGGGCGTTCACCGACCAGCGCGCCGGTCGCCCGGCCAGAACGTCCACAATCTGCTCGGCCACGTCGGTGGCAACGGAGACCTGCGCCTCCACGGTCGAGGCGCCCAGGTGGGGGGTGATCATGATCCTAGGGTCCGCCAAAAACGGGTGACCGGGAGCCAGAGGCTCCTTGACGAACACATCGATGGCCGCCCCAGCCAGGTGTCCCGAGGCCACGGCGGCCGCCAGGGCATCCTCGTCGACCAGGCCGCCCCTGCCCACGTTGATCACCCGGGCGCCCTCGGGCATCAGTCGCAGCTCGCGGGCCCCGACCAGCCCTCGAGTGGCATCGTTCAAAGGAGTGTGCAGGGTCAGAATGTCGGCCCCTGCCAGCACCGCTTCCAGGGTGCCCAGCTGGACTCCGAGCTGGGCGGCCCGATCGGCCGCCAGCAGCGGATCGAAGGCGATCACGCGCATCTGGAAGGCGAGGGCGAGGCGGGCGACCTCAGCGCCGATCTTGCCCAGGCCCACGACCCCCAGGGTCTTGCCTCGAAGCTCGCTTCCGACCAGCTTTGAACGGTCCCAACGGCCCGCCCGAAGCGAGCTGTCCCCAACCGCCACATTGCGGCAGAGGGCGAGCATCAGGGCGAGGGTGTGCTCGGCCGCCGCCACGGTGTTGCCGGTCGGCGCGTTCACCACCAGCACGCCATTGGCGGTGGCGGCATCAAGGTCGATGTTGTCCACCCCAACCCCTGCGCGCCCAATCACCCGGAGGTTGACGCCGGCCTGGATCACCCGGCCGGTGACTTTGGTCTCACTGCGGACGACCAACGCCGCGAACGGTGCGATCCGCTCCACCAGCTCGTCCTCGGTAAGGCGCTGGACCAGCTCAACGTCGGCGCTCTCGCGTAGCCGACGGACACCGTCCTCCGCGATCGGGTCCGCCACCAGGATTCGAGGAGCGGGCGCTCCGGGTGACCGCAAAGTCAGTGTCCTCCAAACTGGTCGCCGACTGGCTAGGCCGCGATGGAGGCCACCACTCGCCGAGGGTCCCGTTTAGTCTATCGAAGTGGGCTCGGACAGCTTGGTCGGCGCCGCCCAGAGCTTGATCCCTCCCAGGATGCCGGCATCGTTGTCCACCAGCGTGACGTCCGGCCCCAGCGCTACCTTCACCGCCGCGGAGTTGCCGCCGCCGATGTAGAGGTGGTCGAAGAATAGGAGCGCTCGCACCACCTCGACCATCCGCACCACCCGCTTGTTCCAGCGCTTCGCTCCGATGCGCTTGCGAGCCTGGTCCCCGAGATCCTCGTTGTAGGTGCGATCGTGGTGGAGGGGATGGTGCGCCAGCTCCAGGTGCGGCGCCAGCCGGCCGTCCTCAAACACGGCGCTGCCCACCCCAGTCCCGAGCGTCAGCACCACCTCCAGACCGCGGCCCTTGACCACCGCCAGGCCCTGTACCTCGGCGTCATTGGCGACCCTGGTCGGTTTCCCGAGCGCCTTGGCAGTGGCGGCAGCCAGGTCGAACCTGGACCACGCCCGCTCCAGTTCGGGGACCAGCGGGGTGTCGTCACCCCCCTGGCGCACGAAGTGCGGCGCACTGAGGATGAGCCCGCCCCGGACCACTCCAGGGAAACCCACGGAGACGCGGTCGAAGGCTGGTAGCTGGGACCCGATCTGCTCGAACACCGACACCAGTGACTGGGGAGTCAGCGGGTAGCTGGTGGGCACCCGCACCCGACTGCTGGTGGTGGCCCCACGGGCATCCAGGGTGTCGCCCTTGATGCCCGTGCCCCCCACGTCCAGTGACAGGGTGACCAGGCGTGACTTCGCCGGTGTGACCATGGAGTCGCCTCCCTCTTGTGGGCCGCTTCCCTGCCACTTTAAACCCGGGCCCGCGCTCCGGACGCAGGCGGCGCGAGACGCTAGCGCTGGTCGGTGGAGAAGGGCAGCAGCGCCATGTGCCGGGCGCGCTTCAGAGCGACGGTCAGACGGCGCTGATGCAGGGCACAAGTCCCGGTCACGCGACGGGGCAGGATCTTGCCCCGCTCACTGATGTAGCGGCGCAGACGAGCCACATCCTTGTGGTCGACGTCCACGATCCGCTCCAAGCAGAAGTTGCACACCTTGCGCGGACGACGCCGCGCGTACTCCGACATGTTTGCTCTTCCTAGCCTCCGCTGAGTCGATTCAAATGCGCCTAGAAGGGGATGTCATCGGGATCGATGTCCCCGTCGGGAGTGTCCCCCGGATCCGGGGGCCCATCACCGCGGGCCGCGGCGGGCGGGAAGGAGGCGACCCGGGGGCCGGCCTCGCCACCCTCGCCAGCTCGGGACTCGAGGAACTGGATGTCGCTGGCGTTGATCTCGGTGCGATAGCGCTTCTGGCCATCCTGTCCGTCCCAGGAACGGGTCTGAATCCTGCCTTCGATGTAGACCAGGCTTCCCTTCTTGAGGTACTGTCCGGCGAGCTCGGCCAGCTTGCGCCCGCCCATGTTCCAGACCACCACATCGTGGTAGTCGGTGAACTCGCGTCGCTCCCCCTCCTGAGAGGTGCTGTACCGGTTGGTGGCAATTCGCAGTTGGGTGACCGGCTGCCCGCTGGGAAGGTAACGCATCTCCGGATCGGCGGTGCAGCGCCCGATCAACATCACCCGGTTGAGAGAACCAGCCATGGCTATTCCTCCCCGCTCCCCTCATCTGCCGACAGCTCGTCGGCGACATCGTCTGGCTCCGCTTCGACCTCGGCTGTGTCCAGCTCGTCCAGGTCCGCGTCCTCGTCGAGAAGGTCCGCTTCTAGGATCTCCTCGGGGGCGGCGCCGCCGGCCCGGGCCGCCGCGCGGTCCTTGCTGCGAGTCCGCACGCGGCCGCGGCGATCCTCCCCCTCGGGGAGGAAGTACACCTGCTTCAGGGTGATCATCTGGCGGATCACTCGCTCATCCAGAATCAACTGGCGCTCGAGCTCGCGCAGCGCCTCGGCGGGAAGGCTGACCTCCTTGAGGACGTAGTAGCCGTCGGTGAACCCGGCGATGGTGTACGCCAGGCGCCGCCTGCCCCAAAGCGATGATTTGCCGACCTCGCCACCGTGACCGGCGACCATCGAGGCCACCTCGTCCATGGCGACGCGCACCTGTTCCTCGTCCAGGTCAGGGCGAACGATGTAGAAGAGTTCGTACTCGCGCAGCAATCAGGCGCCTCCCAGATCCTGTGGGGTTGCAGCCGGCTGGGGACCGGGTGCAGGTAACGTGGGGATTCTACCAGGAACCAGTTGCCACCTTGGGCCGACGGAGATCGCGGGCCGCGTGCCCGGTGCCGGCTTGGAGGTTCGCTCTCAGAGTCCCAACTGGGACGCCAGCCTCTGGCTGTACCAGCGGGTTCCCAGAGCCACCGCCCCAGCGACAACAGCCGCCAGCGCCAGCGCCACCAGCGGGTGGAAGACATTCTCGCCGAGAGGGAGCACCACGCCGATGGCGCAGCCCACGGCGAGTCCCAGTACCAGGGACCCGAGTGAGATGATCGGCAACCACACCGAAATCTGCATCGCCCGGGTCACGGGCGGCTCCTTCATCACCGCCATGCGATCGCGCCGGATCACAGTCAGGGTCTGGACGTAGTTGAGCCCGGGGGTGACGGTGAGGCCCACCACCGTGGCCCCGGACTTGATCCGATCGAAGAACTCCCGCCGCACCCGGAACTGCTCCACGTTCTTACCCACAGTCACCGCGATGGTGGCCAAGGTGGGGGTCGGGGAGATCCGGCTGGCCCCAACCAGCGGCCCCTGGAGGTTGCGCGGCTCGGCCTTGCGATCCCCCCTGGCGGTCAGGAATGCCGGTGCTGTGATCGAAAGCGCGGTCCCAGCCATGACCACCGCCACTAGGACGACGACGATGCCCAAGAACAGATCGTGCTGACCAATTTCCACCAGCAGGCCCAGGACGGAGATGGCTACCAGGAGCACCCCCGCCGCCAGCGACGCGACTGCCAGCCGGCTGACCAAGCCTGGGGCGAGACCCTCCAACAGCCCACCGCGGCGCATGACCTCGTCGCGGCTGGGGGCCTGGGCGCGTTCCCGGACCGAGTTCCGCTGCTGGCTCTCGAGTCGGGCCTGCCGTCGTCGGAGCTCACGGCTCCCTGGGTTACGCATGGGAGAGTAAGGATCGCACGCGGGCCGTGGTGCGCGCGACCCGGGTCGTCCCGCAGGGGGTACCCAGCGCGCGCTGGGGCCCAAATCAAGGGACCACCGGGTGGCTCTCAGCTCCCCACTTGAGGGACCCGTGCACTGCCCCCAGGCAAGGTTCGCGGCTGGCCGGGTGGGAGTGTGGTGGCCGCCGGGGGACTCGAACCCTCGACCTCACGGATGTGAACCGTGCGCTCTAACCAGCTGAGCTAGGCGGCCCCATCTCCGGCGCGCCCAGTCTAATAACTTCCGACGAAGCCCCGCCCCGCACCAAGCCGCCCAGGCGAAGCGCCCTCGCTTCCGGCGCTCCGCGAAGGCCCTACGCGCCGGGCGGGGAATCAGCCGAGCGAGGACTGGACCTGCTGGACGTTGTAGGGGAGCCCAACGGGCACCGAAATGGTGCCCACCGTGAGCGAGGGCAGCTGCTGGACGGTAACCCCGTCGGACCAGAATCCTGCGGCCGTGACCAGGTAATCGAGTTGCGCCAGAATCCGGCCCCCCCGCTCGTCGACCTGAGGAATCCAGCGCGCGATCTCCGATCTGGTGCCGTCGGGCCAGCTCCAGAGCACCGCCTGGGGAGTGGCCTGAACCACCCACACCACGTGTATCCCCTCGCCCGGATCGCCGTCGCCCAAGTCGGGCACCGTCACGTTGATGATTGCCTGCTCGATCACCGGTGCTGGCTGCAGAACGGGATCCACTGGAACCCCGACCACATCCTGGGACGGAGGGATCACCAAGATCTTCTCTGATGGCAGCTGGCGCCGCACCGCGGCAAGGAACCCGGGCGGGTCATAGCCTGGCCTGCAGGCGGCGGCGCTCGTCCCGGAGGGGCAAGGATTTGGCTGCCTGGCCAGGGTTTCCGCTCCGGTGTAGCGGACCATTCCAGGAGTGCCGCATGCGACCGTCCAGATCCAGCCGTTGTCAGCCAGCGGGGTTGAGTACAGGATCGGGACCCGCTGCCCGGCCAGGGTCCACAAGCTCCCATCCCAGGACCACCCGACGGACGAAATTCCAGTGGCCCATTGGGTGATCGTGTACGGTGAGCAGCTGTTGGATGGGGTAGGCACCTGGGTGATCCAGGGATGCGATGCGGCCGGTCTGGTGGGAGCACCAGGGCCGGGAACGGCTACGCATGCGCCGTTGAAAGAGAACTCTCCAGCTGACGCGCTGCAGCCGATCGTCGGGCCAGGGCCAGGGCCTGGGTAGTCAGCGGACGCCGTTCCTGCGGCGACGCTCAAGGAAGCCGCCACGCTTCCCACACAAGCCGCTAGGAGGAGGCTGCGTCGCATATGAGATACCGCTTGTCGGTTCCGGACCAACGCAACCAGAGGAGCGCTGCAAACTTGGTAGTCGAGGTACTTGGTTTTTTCCCTGGAGCCAAGGTGCTACGCAGCTCCGTCCCGCTCAGTATCACAGCCACCATCACCGACGGGTCTTTGGGATCCACCTTCGAGCCCAGCTTGAAAGTGGCGACATTGTCACGAATCGACACGACCACCACGCCCTGTCTTTGATTGCTCGCAATCTCGCCTTGTTCAGCGAGCAGCCAATCCCCGCTGTCGGCGTACTGAAGGAGCCCAGGATCCTGTCGCTCTATGGCGATGTTCTCCAAAAGGTTGTCTATCTGCACATCCTTGACGACGAGTGCCGCGGAGACACCGGATGGCAGCGGGTGGGACACGGACACCGTATAGGCCGGTAGCTGCAGCTCGGAATCAGCGACGCGTACGCCTGGGGCCAGAGCCGTGGTCACCGGCTTGGGCGTCGGGCTAGCCTTGGGAATCAGTACAGAGCCAGGGCTGCCGCAGCCCACGAGTGCGGCCAGGCACAGCGGCGCCAGGATCCCCCATCCACATCGAGTGCGCAGTCCCACGTCAGCGGCCACGACCGCCCCCCAAACCCACACCATCACGGTGGCCACCTGGCCACGGTGAGAGTCGAAGGATAGCTCGAAGGCAGCGATCCGGCAACCGTCTGGCACCTCCGGTTCGTGGTCAGGAAAGGTCAGCGCGAATCTGCAGGCCGAGCGCGAGCGCGGCCCGGCAAAGACACTCCTCCAGCCAAGGGACGGAGCCCACGGCGAGTTGCTGTAGGGAGGTGCCCCTCTCACCGGTGCGCGGGTCGTATGAGCCGCGAATCGTCAGGACCGGCTCCCGGAGGAAGGGCTCCACCTTGGCGCAGATCTCCGGGTCCCCTTGGAGTGCCGGGCCCGGCAGTGAGACCTGGAC
This sequence comes from bacterium, assembly GCA_021802115.1. The sequence goes on from JAKABA010000008.1 coordinate 33,015, forward strand.
TTGCCGGTCGCTGGCGATATGCGTCAATACAAACCGCTCTGACATCTTCGGCTACCTCGTCAACTCGGCCGTCCTGGGGGCCCGCATCGGCATCCTTGCCGGCTCTCGCGGCCCGAACTCCAGCTCGGCCACGCGCCAGGGGCCGATCAGAAGCCGGTCCCCAGCCTCCAGCGCAGTAGAACCGGTCAGGGTCAGCGGTTGGCCGCAATGCAGGATGCGAAAGAGCTCCGCGGGAGTCTCGGAGATCAGCTCCTCGCCGTAGAGGTGGGGAGGCCGATAGCGGTAGATTGCGGCCTGCACCTCCTCGAGCGAGAGATCCACCCGGGCAAGATCGTGGCTCAGGGTCCCAACCACTGCCGACGCCAGGAGTTGCTGCGCAAGTCGCGCTGCGGGCCGAAGGCCGAGTGTCTCCCGCTGCCGGACGAGTGGAAGGACCTCCGGTGGGGCCGCATGCATGAGGTCAAAGTCGAATTGGAGCGGAGGGGGTGTGCCGGGGGCGCCCAGGGGCAGATCCGGATCCCAGCGCGGGTCGATCCCCCGAAGGCGCTTGAGATAGTGGCTCGTCAACAGTTCCGGGGAACTGGTGGCCGACCGGAACGGGGTAGGGTCCAAGGCGGGGTCGGGCAGCCATCCCGAGGCGGCCAGCAGGTGGACAAAGCTCTTCACCGGGACCCCTCCGCGTGGATCCTCCAGCAGGGCGTGGCCACACTCATGGATCAGGGTGTCCTGGAGGACTCGCTTGCTGTAAAGAGGATCGGCGACGTGACCGCTGAGGGGGGCCAGCTCCGCCCAGTCGACGTTGAGGCGCATCTGACCGTCTCGCCAGGTGCCCAGGGTGTCAAGCCGGAACTCCGTGGCTGGCTCGAGACTCACCTGGTCGATCGTGCCGCGGAGCACGTCCTTCACCTGGAGCGGGAGCCCGTCCATGGCCCGCAGCGCCTGCTCGCAGCGGGCCGCAAACATGGGGTCGGTGCGGCCGGCCCCCCGCACCTCCAACCTGAACTGCTCCTCAGCCCACTGGTAGGGACTTAGTCCCCGCTTCTCGTACCAGCCGAGGGGAGCGAACTGCTGAGGAACAACGTAGGGAGCGGGGGCGATGCGGTCGGACACATCCCCTCAGTCCGCCGCCGTCTCGGGGCGGGGGCGTAAGAGAGGAAGTCAGCCAGTCAGCTCATGTCGGGCCAGGCGGCTGGCTCTGCCTCGCCACCTTCGCTGTCTTCCCCGCTGACCTTCTGCTGGAAACGGGCGGCCACCATCTGCTGGGCCATCGCCTTGGGAATACCGAACTTGACCAGAGACCGGACCTCATCGGCCATCACCTTGTCCCGAGCGGTCTCTACCGCTGCGATCAGATCGTCCAGCGCAATCGTCGCTCTCTTCACCTGGTTATCCTACCCAACCTGCGCCAACTCACCCAGAATCTCGCTCCCGGCCCCGCCGGCCCGGCTCAGGTTCGGGTTGGTGCAGAAGCCCTCGTAGTCGATGGGCTCCGTGATGGTCGGATGCTCACCGCAGACCGGGCACTCCGGATCCCGCCGCAGCCGGAATTCCCGAAACTCCATGGCCAGGGCGTCGACATGCAGCAGGCGTCCGCTCAGGGTCTCGCCGATGCCGAGGATCAGCTTGAGCACCTCAGTCGCCTGCACCGTGCCCACCAGCCCTGGCAGCACGCCCAAAACCCCGGCCTCCGCGCAGGAGGGAGCCTCCTCGGGCGGCGGCGGTGCTGGATAGCGGCAGCGATAGCACGGCGACTGCCAGGGGATCATGGTCGTGACCTGGCCCTCAAACCGGAAGATCCCCCCGTCGACCATGGGCTTACCCAGGAAGACCGAAACATCGTTGGCCAGGTAGCGGGTTGGGAAGTTGTCACAGCCGTTGACGATCACGTCGTACTGCTCGAAGATCTCGCCAGCGTTGGAGCCGTCCAGGTGGACGTTGTGCTCGACCACCTTCACCTCCGGGTTGAGCGCCCTCAGAGCGATCCCGGCCGACTCGGTCTTCAACATCCCGATGCGGTCGTCGGTATGGAAGATCTGGCGCTGAAGGTTGCTGCGCTCAACGCGGTCGAAATCGACCAGGCCCAGGGTGCCGATCCCGGCTGCGGCGAGGTAATAGGCCACCGGCGCCCCCAGCCCGCCGGCCCCGATCACCAAAACCCTGGCGTCCAGCAGCTTCGCCTGGCCCTCCTCGCCAACCTCATCGAGGAGGAAGTGGCGGCTATAGCGCTCGCGCTGCTCCGCTGACAGTGGGCGGGGAGTCTTGAATGGCAGGCCCTGATCCTTCCACGAGTTGAAGCCCCCCCGAAGCGATCGTACGTTGGTGTATCCCATCGCCCGCAGGGTGTTGGCGGCCAGCAGCGAGCGCACGCCGACTGCGCAGTAGAGGGTGACCGGCCGGTCTCGATCCGGCAGGACGGTCTCCACTCGAAGCTCCAGATAGCCTCGGGGGATGTGGATTGCCGAGGCAATCAGACCCTGGGCCACCTCCTCCTGCTCGCGCACATCGATCACCGCATGCAGGGGGTCCTGCTCGAGCGCTTGGGCCAGCTCGCCAGCGTCGACCTCAGGGATCGAGCCTCGTGCCTGGTCGATCAGGTCGCGTGAACTGAATGGCATGCGATGGGATTCTCCGCAGCGGGCCGGATACAAATTGAGATCGCGGCACAAATCCGACCCTGAATCAAGAATAGCGCCTCGACGCCAGCCTGGATCAGACCGGCAGCCGCCGCATCGCCCCCGCCATCACGTGAATGTGCAGGTGGGGCACGGACTGGCCACCCCCGGGCCCCACGCTGACGTAGAACCGATAGCCCTGGGCGTGGCCCAGGTCGAGGGCCACCTGGTGAGCAGCCCGTGTCAGCTGCAGCCAAAGCCCGGCGTCTTCCGGCATGAGGTCGCGGAGGTCGGGGATGTGCCGCTCGGGGATAACAAGGGCGTGGGTCTCCGCCACCGGGTGGATGTCCATGATGGCCAGCAGCCCCTCTTCCCGGTGGATCACCTGGGCGGGAAGATCGCCCGACACGATCCGGCAGAAGATGCAGTCCTCACTCACAGGTACATCTTAGAGGGGCCCCGGGCGTGCCCCCGAGCTCGGCTGGTCGCCCACTCGGGACCTTAGACTCGGAGAAGTTCGGCCATTCCGCCGCCTTGAGGCCGTGCCGAGATCAGCTCCGATCCCGGCTCTCCCCCCTGACATGAACAACACCCTCGATCGTCGCTCCTATTCCGTGGTGCTGAGGCTGCCGGGCGTTGCCCGCCTGGTGCTGAGCACCATGCTGGGACGCAGCGCCAACCAGATGAGCTCCTTGGTGCTGATCCTGTTCGCGCTGCGGACATACCACTCGCCCGCACTGGCCGGCGCGGTGGTTATGGTGCAGCTGGCCGCAGTCCCGGTGGGGCCGCTGGCAGGAGCTCTGGTCGACCGTCTGGGCAGTTCGATCATGATCGCGCTGGACTTCGCCGCAGCGGCGGCGATCACCGCCGTGATCGCCATCCTCGCCTTTGCCCATCTGCTCCCAGCGGCGCCCTTCGTACTGCTGGTGCTGCTGGGCACCGTCACCTGGCCGTTCAGCGGCGCGGGAGTGAAGGCGCTCCTGCCGCAGATTGTGCCAGCGCCCCTTTGGGACCGGGCCAATGCACTCGACAGCGTGACCTCAATCGTGGCGTCCATCGCCGGTCCGGTCGCGGCCGGCACCATGTTCGGGCTGGTGGGCCCGGAGCCGGCCCTGGCCACGGTGGCGACGCTCTACATCCTGGCAGCCTTCTTCATTCTTGGCCTGCGGGGGACGGCCCAGCACCGGCAGCACGGGCCCATCTTCGGGCAGGCGCTCTCGGGCCTGGGCTATTTCTACCGCAATCGCCAGCTGCGCGGACTTGCGCTGGCGATCGTGCCGGGCAACATCAGCGTCGGCATCCTGGTGGTCGCGATACCGGTCCTGCTGCTGCGGACCCTTCATCAACCGGCCGAGACGGTCGGCTGGATCTGGGCGGTCGTGGGTGCCTTCAGCCTGGTGGGCGCCCTGGTGGTGGGTCGGATGGGGACCAGGGGTCGGGAGCGGTCGATCCTGGCCGTGGCCATGCTGGTGCCAGCTCCCGGCCTGGTGGTGGCGGCCTTCGCGCCGGGAGTCGCCGTGTCGTTCCTGGTCGCGGCCCTGGTCGGCATCGGTCTGGGCCCCCTCGACGTGGCTCTCTTCTCGCTGCGTCAGCGCGCGGTGGACCCCGCCTGGTACGGTCGCGCCATCGCCGTCTCAATGACCCTGAACGCTTCTGGCGGCGCCATCGGGGGTGGCCTTGGAGGTGTCGTCTCCCAGGCCTCACCGAAGGCCGCCCTGCTCATCTCCGGCCTGTTCACCGTGCTGGCCGCGGCGGCCGCGATGACCATCCCCAGAGCCGGGCGACTGACCACTCCCTCGGCCAGTCTTCCGGCGGCCAGCGCCACCGGTCGGGTGGGACCATGACCGAGCTGGATCTGGGTCCACTGCGCGACGAGCTCCGTGCCGAGCTGCGAGCCCGCTGCCAGCGACGTCGGCGGCCCTACCGTTTGGGAGTCCTGGTTGAGGACGGCAACGTGCCCGGCGGGTCCTTCGCCCGCTCGCTGGAGCGGGAAGCCTCCGCCGCCGGCGTCGAAGTGGTCCACCGCACCAGCAGTCCCGACCGGGCCGAGCAGACTCTCTTGCTACTGGATGAGCTGGTGGTCGATCCGACCGTCAATGGCGTGGTGGTGGTGCAGCCGGTTCGCTCGCTGCCGAGCGCGGTCGTCGCGGCGCACCTCCCCGCCAGCAAGGATGTGGAGGCGATCACGCCGGCGGCGCTGGCCGCAGCCGCGGCGGGCAGCCGTCGCGGCACCCCGGTGGCGGAGGCCTGTCTCGCCACCCTCCGGCACCTGGGTGTCGATGTCGGCGCCGCCCGGGTGCTGGTGGTGGGGCACGGGCCCACCGGGGGCCGGCCCATCACCCAACTGCTGCTGGCGGCCGGCGCCGAGGTGTCGGTGGTGCAGCGCGACATTGCCAGCGTCGACCCGCTGCCAGCCTACGATGTGCTCGTCTCAGCGGTGGGGGTGGCCGGTGTTATCCCAGCGGCCGTGGTCCGCCCGGACAGCCTGGTTCTCGATGTCGGTACCGCCATGGTGGACGGCCAGCTGCGGGGCGACCTGGGCGTCGAGGCCGCGACTCGAGCCGGTCGGTTCACGCCGGTGCCCGGCGGCGTCGGCCGGATCACATCGGTGTGCGCACTGCTGTCGCTCACCGAGCTGGCCACGCTGCAACCGGGCCCGGTCGCATCGTGGTCCCTGCTGGAGGCGGTCGCGCGCCTGATCTCGCCGCGCGACCCGGCCGGGGGGGCCGCCGCCGCCGCCATGACCGGGGCCCTCGCGGCGGCTCTGGACGGGCTTTGCCGCATGCACGACCCGGCGCCCGAGATCGCCATTTCGGGCCATACGGCGGTGCGGCTGTTGCTGGCTGCCGACCGCGACAGAATCGCTTTCGGAGACTTCCAGCGGGCCCGGCGAACGGCTGGCCCCGACGCGCTCGCCGCCAGGGCCCGGGCCCTGGCCACCCCGGGCGAGATCGCGGGACAACTGGCCGAGCTGGAGGATCGCCTCCGCAACCTGCGCACCACCGAGGCCCTGGACCTGGATCGGCGCTTGGCCCTGGAAATCACGGCGGCAGCCCGAGAGGCGGTCCTCCGCCTGCAGCAAGAGTTTTCCGCCCAGAGCTGAGCTACGGCAGCAGCACCGCCGCGCCCCTGACCTGCTCGTGCTTGAGTCGCTGAAGGGCGATGTTGGCGTCGCCAAGCCGGAAGGTGTCGTGGAGGGTTCGAATGGGAATCTCGCGAGCCAGCTGCAACAGCTCCCGGCTGTCCTCTCGGGTGAAGTTGGCGACACTGATCAACCTCCGCTCCCAGTAGAGATCCTGGTAGGGGAACTGGGGCACACCGTCGAGGTGGATGGCGTTCACCACGCAGACACCGGCCCGGTCCAGGTGGCGAAGAGCATCCACGACCACGGATCCCACCGGCGCGAAGGTGATCGCGGCATGGAGGGACACCGGAGGAGGCTCGCCCAGGCCGCCCACCCAGGTGGCTCCCAAATCCCGGGCGCGCGCCCGGGCCTCCTCCCCTCTGGTCACCACGTACACCTCGCAGCCCAGGTGGCGAGCCACCTGGGCCACCAGCAGCGCGGATGCCCCGAAGCCGTAGAGGCCAAGGCGGTCGCCCCGCCCCAACCCGGTCAACTTGAAGGCCCGGTAGCCGATGATGCCGCCGCAGAGCAGCGGGGCTGCGTCGACGGGGTCGAGTTCCGCTGAGATCGGAAAGCAGAAGTCGTCCCTGGCCACCATGCTGCTGGCGTAGCCACCGTCTCGGTGCCAGCCGGTGAAGGTTGCCTTGCGGCAGAGGTTCTCCAATCCGCGCCGACACATGTCACAGCTGCCGCAGGTCGAGGCCAGCCAGCCCACGCCCACGGTCACGCCCAGGCGCGAGCCATCCACGCCCGGACCCAACTCGGAGATCCGGCCCACCACCTGGTGGCCCGGGATCACCGGCAGTCGCTGGGCAGCCAGGTCGCCTTCGGCGATCTGCAGGTCCGTGCGGCAGACAGCGCAGGCCTGGACCGTGATCCGCACCTCGCCAGGTCCCACGACGGGATCGGGCGAGGTCACCAGCGTGAGGGGCGCCTCCGCCACCGGCTGCGGCCGCAGCAGCTGCATCCCATCCATCGCCCCCATTCTGGTCCTTGTCCGGGTCGGCCGGGCGGCGGCGATACTCTTGCCCCATGCGCTGGTCGCAACTCTCGGTTGGATTCGGCCCCCCCCCGGCAGGTGACATCGAGGTTGGGAGCGTGATCTACGACTCCCGCCTGGCCGGCCCAGGGCAAGTCTTCGTGGCGATCCCCGGGGCCCACCGAGAGGGCCACGACTTCGTCAAAGCCGCCCTCGAGGGAGGGTCGCCGGCAGCTGTGGTGGAGCATCCTGTGCCTGGCGTGCCCTTGGCCCAGCTGGTCACCGTGAGTGACTGCCGGATCGCCCTGGCCCAACTGGCGGCAGCTGTCTTCGAACATCCCGCGCGCGCGCTGCCCGTGATCGGGATCACCGGCACGGATGGCAAGACCTCCACCACCACCATGCTCCAGTCCGCGCTCTCGCCGAGCCTGGGACCGGTCGGGAGCCTGACCACCGTCGACTTTCGGATCGGGGACGAGATCGAACCCAATTTGTCGCGCCAGACCACCCTCGAGGCCCCGGAGATCCAGAGCCAACTGCGGCGGATGGTCAACCGGGGCTGTCGAGCGGTGGCCGTCGAGGCCACCTCCCACGGACTGGCCCTCCACCGGCTGGACGGGATCGAATTCGCCGGAGCGGTGTTCACCAACATCACCCACGAGCATCTCGACTTCCACAAGACCTGGGAGGCCTACTTCGAAGCCAAGGCCTCCCTGCTCGACCGAACCCGGGCGGCGGGAGGCTTCGCCGTTCTCAACCGCGACGACCCTCGGGCCTTCGACCGACTTCTGGAGCGGGCCCCCACCCGGCGGCTCACCTACAGTGCGGCGGGCAGCGCGGATGCCGACCTGCGCGCCGGGCCGCCCAGGTTGGATGGGACCGGCCTCACCTTCCAGGTCCGAACCCTTGCCGGCGAGGCCGAGGTTAGCCTGGGCATGGCTGGGCGCTGGAATGTCGCCAATGCCCTGGCTGCACTGGGGGCAGGACTGCTGCTCGACCAGCCCCTGGGCTCTCTGGTGCATGGGCTGGGCCGTCTCCGAGCCATCCCCGGGCGGATGGAGACGGTGGATCTGGGTCAGCCCTTCTCCGTGATCGTGGACTACGCGCACACCCCCGCGGCCTTGACCCTGATCCTCTACGAGCTCCGCTCGGCAACTCCGGCGCGGCTCTGGGTGGTGTTCGGCAGCGCCGGTGAGCGGGACCTGGCCAAGCGGGCCGAGATGGGTCGGATCGCGGCGCGACTGGCCGACCAGGTGGTCGTAACCAGCGAGGACCCCCGGGGCGAGGACCCGGAAGCCATCATCGACCAGATCTGCCGCGGAGCTGAGGAGGCTGGAGCCCAGGAGGGCGACAACCTGCACCGCCTCCCGGATAGGGCGCAGGCGATCCGGCACGCTATCCAGAGTGCCCTGCCCGGCGACACCGTGCTCCTGGCCGGCAAGGGGCACGAGCGCAGCATCCTCGGCCCAGGCGGGGCTCAACCATGGGACGAGCGAGGGGAGGCCGAGGCCGCGATTAGGCGCCGGAGCTGACTGAACGACAGACCAGCGGCAGAGCCGTGGGACGAGGCGCTTGAGACGGTCTGTGCTCAGCCCCAGCGGGCTCCGCTCCCGGGTCCACGAGGGCCCCATGGAGAGCAGCCGCTTCATCGAATTCTGCTTCGGACTGTTGCGTGACGTCGACGAGCCTGCCTGCCTCCAGACCCCACGTCAACTCCCCAAGGGGAGCCGGAAGAAGGTCATGCCCGAACTCATCGCGGGCAGGGGTCCTCAGGCCAAGTGCGTAACTCAAGGCGATTGCCCAACGATCGTGGTCGTCTCCAACGCCTCCCGACCGCGCCCGGAACTGATTTGGAGCCCCTCGACCTGCGTCGAGCACCCATGCTGCCGCCGGTTGTGCCCCATCCAAGCCCCTGCCAGCGGCCTGGTACCGTCCACCACCCGTGGGGCCGCGGTCAACTCGCAAAAGCGAGCAGCTACAGACCTCCCTCGCTCCGGCGAGAATGGCCTGCTATCGCAGCGGCCCCACAGCGGACTCTGCCTGGCGCAGTATCTCGCCCGACCTCACCGCGGCTGCGACGGCCTCCAGCTCGGGGGCGACGAATCGGTCGGGACCGACGCCGCCACCGAGCCGCCGCACCAACTCCCCGACCGCCGCGCCTGCCGGCGATGGCGCCAAGGGCGAGCGCAATTCCAGGGCTCGCGCGCCTGCCAAGAGCTCCACCGCCAGAATGCGGGAGAGGTTGCTCACGACCAGGCGGAGCTTGCGGGCCGCGCCCCATCCCATCGAAACGTGATCCTCCTGCATGCCGGACGTGGGAATGGAGTCCACGCTGGCTGGGGAGGCGAGCCGACGGTTCTCCGCCACGATCGCCGCGGCGGTGTATTGAGCGATCATCAAACCTGAGTTGACGCCGGCCTCGTGGGCCAGGAATGGGGGCAACCCTGACGAGCGCGCCGGGTCCAGAATTCTGTCAACTCGGCGCTCGGCGACCGCACCCACCTCGGCCGCCGCGATCGCGAGAAAGTCGAGCGCGAATGCCAGCGGCTCTCCGTGAAAATTTCCCGTCGACTCCACCCTTCCATCCGGGAGCACGACCGGGTTGTCGACTGCTGAGCGCAGTTCACGTTCAGCCACCTCACGCGCGAAGTCGGCGGTGTCCCGGGCCGCGCCCGTCACCTGGGGGGCGCAACGGATGGAGTAGGGATCCTGAACGAGATGTGGCGAACTGCGATGAGATGCCAGGATGCCGGAGTCCTTGAGCAGCAGCCTGAGATTGGCAGCGCTGAGAGCCTGTCCTGGATGCGGCCGAATGGCGTGCAACTCCGGGGCAAAGGGACGGTCAGTGCCGAGCAGCCCCTCGATGGAGACCGCGGCCGCGATGTCCGCAGTCGGAAGCAGGACGGCCAGGTCCGCCAGGGCCAGGAGCAACATGCCCAGCATCCCGTCGGTGCCGTTGATCAAGCTCAGCCCATCCTTGACCTCGAGGCGGAGTGGCTGCAGGCCCGCCTCCGCCAACGCCTCGGCGCCGGACAGCACCCGCCCGTCTTGCATTTCCGCTGAGCCCTCGCCAAGAAGCACCAGCGACATGTGGGCCAGCGGAGCCAGGTCGCCACTGGCGCCGAGGGATCCGTGCTCGGGCACCACGGGCGTGATGCCGGCGTTGAGGAGGTCGACCAAGGCGGCTGCAACCTGCGGTCGGCTGCCCGAGAACCCCATGCAGAGGCTGCGTGCGCGGAGCAGAGTCATCGCCCGCACCACCTCTCGCTCCACCGCTGGGCCCATCCCCGCCGCATGGGAGCGTAGCAATGAGTGCTGTAGCTCGGACCGACGCTCGGGAGCTATCCGCGTGGTAGCGAGGAGGCCAAATCCAGTCGATACCCCATAGACGGGCTCGGCGCGCTCCCCGGCGGCTTCCACCAAAGCCCTGGCCCTGGCCATCGCCGTCATGGCCTGGGAAGATATCTGTACTCGAGCGTCTGCCCTGGCGACCGCCACCACCTCGGCTGGCTCCAGCCCCTGGGTACCGACTGTCACCACCTGGGCCTCTTCTGGCGTCGTCATCTCACTTGCTCCTTCGGGTAGCGCCGCAGCTGCGATGGGCCGGAGGCTCAAAGCTGACCACCCGACTCCCGATCGGCTCAATTCTCCTCCGGCACAAATCCCTCGGCCTGCCCGGCATACCCGACGATGCTCGGGCACCCGGGGACGCATTGGCGGGCCGGCTGGTCCTGGCGCAGGTGAATCACGGGGGCAGACGAGAAGCGCAGTGCCGACTGCTCTCGCGGCCCATGGAGCCGGGGAACCTGGGCTGGCCGGAGACCGCCGGGCGAACCCGCGAATCGGCGACCGGCCTGAGCGGAGCGGTAGTCCCCGGGCGCCTTTGGGACAGCCCGCCTCGTTGCCGGCCAGCATTGCGAGGCGGCGGGGAACGCTCAAAACCCGAGATGGGTCGAGGACCAGGACGCCTGGAAGCGCCGGTGCGTGCGGACCAACCATGGACAATTGCCAAGATCGCCCGGCCCAGAGCGAGAAGGAGGGAGGCCATGAGACAGCTCAGCCACCGCATCGACCAGGTGTTGCGGTCAGAACACCCTGACACTAGACCAGTACCGTGAGGTGGGGTGGAAGATGTATGAGGTCTGCCGCGCCGCCTGCCACCACGAGCGGATGCTGGCCGAGGTCAGTTCCTTCCGACGGCAGGCGGAGCGCTGCTTCCGACTGGCCCTGACAGAGGGAGGAACGTGCTCGAAGATACTGATCAGCAACGCACCCTCTGCGCTGCTTGCGGGAGCGGCGACGCGGATAATGCGGAGCCGGTTGCGCTCGCGCTGCTCGACTGGACGGGGGAACGAGTCGCCCCAATCCTGGCAACGTCCGGGGCCATGACCCCGGTCCGGTGAGCAGTCCAAGAGGATCTGACATGGTTAAGAGCAACGCCGTCCCCCGTCCGGTTCGGGCTCCCCGCGGTGCTGATATCAGCTGCCAAGGCTGGCCCCAGGAGGCCGTCCTGCGAATGTTGATGAACAACCTCGACCCGGAGGTAGCCGAAAATCCCGACCAGCTCATCGTGTACGGGGGCTCGGGCCGGGCGGCCCGCTCGTGGGACGCCTTTGACGCCATCGTGAGGACTCTCAGGGGGCTCAAGGGCGACGAGACCATGCTGGTGCAGTCCGGCAAGCCGGTGGGAGTCTTTCGAACCCACGAGTGGGCCCCCCGGGTGCTCATCGCCAACGCCAACCTGGCGCCCGACTGGGCGACTCCGGAGGAGTTCCGGCGGCTGGAGGCGGAGGGCCTGACCATGTATGGCCAGATGACCGCCGGCTCCTGGATCTACATTGGCACCCAGGGGATTCTGCAGGGCACCTACGAGACCTTCGCCGCGGTCGCCAGGAAGCGCTTCGGCGGCTCTCTCGCAGGCACTGTGACACTGACCGCCGGGTTGGGCGGCATGGGAGGCGCGCAGCCTCTGGCCGTCACCATGAACGGAGGGGTCGCGCTCTGCGTGGAGGTCGACCCGGAGCGGATCCAGCGGCGTTTGGACCATCGTTACCTGGATCGTTGGGCCCCTGACCTGGACTCCGCCCTGGAGTTGGCCGAATCGGCACGGCAGCAGCGCCGGGCGCTCTCGATTGGAGTTGTCGGCAACGCCAGCGAGCTGGTCCCCGAAATCGTCCGCAGGGGCTTCCAGGTCGACGTGGCGACCGATCAGACCGCCGCCCACGACCCTCTGATGTACCTGCCTTCAGGGCTGACCCTGCCCGAGGCCGCTGACCTCCGGCTGGAGGATCCCGACGACTACATCCGGCGCAGCCGGCAGGCTATGGCGCGCCACGTGGAGGCGCTGGTCGAGCTGATGGATCGGGGAGCGGAGGTGTTCGACTACGGGAACAGCCTGCGGGCCGAGGCCAAGCTGGGCGGATTCGAGCGCGCCTTCGACTATCCCGGCTTCGTGCCCGCCTACATCCGTCCCCTCTTCTGCGAGGGGGTCGGGCCATTCCGTTGGGCAGCCCTGAGCGGTGATCCGACGGATATCGCCGCCACCGACCGGGCAGTGCTGGAAGAGTTCCCGGAGAACGAGTCGCTGGCCCGCTGGATCAAGATGGCCGGGGAGAGGGTGGCCTTCCAGGGGCTTCCGGCTCGAATCTGCTGGCTCGGCTTCCGGGAGCGCGACCGGCTGGGCCTGCGCTTCAACCGGATGGTGGCGAGCGGCGAGCTGAAGGCCCCCATCGTCATCGGCCGCGACCACCTCGACTCCGGGTCGGTGGCCTCCCCCTACCGAGAGACGGAGTCGATGCGGGACGGCAGCGATGCCATCGCTGACTGGCCCTTGCTCAACGCCATGCTCAACGTCGCCAGCGGCGCCACCTGGGTGTCCATCCACCATGGTGGAGGGGTGGGGATCGGACGCTCCATCCATGCCGGGCTGGTGGCGGTCGCGGATGGCACCGAGCTGGCGGCGGAGAAGCTCGCCCGGTGCCTGACCAATGACCCCGGAACCGGGGTCATGCGGCACGCGGACGCCGGCTACGAGATCGCCGTGGATGCCGCCCGAGCGCGGGGACTGCGGATACCCATGTCAGAGGCCTAGTGGCCAGCTTCCTATTGGAGCTGGCCTGGACCGGAGACCGGTTCCAGCGCCGCCTGCTTCTGGAGGAGGTTGCCGGGACCATCGCTCACTTGGAGCCCCTCGGTGCCGGACCGGCACCGGCGGAGGCGGTGGTGGTGTCGGGCCTCACCCTCCCCGGCCTCAACAACGTCCATTCCCACGCCTTCCACCGGGCCCTGCGCGGGCGCACCGAAGAACCCGCCGGGGCCGACGGGGACTTCTGGAGCTGGCGCGCGGAGATGTACCGGCTGGCGGGTAGGCTAGAGCCGACGACCTACTTCCAGCTGGCGCGGGCGGCGTTCGCGGAGATGGCCCTGGCCGGGATAACCGCGGTGGGCGAGTTCCACTACCTCCATCACCAGGCAGCCGGCCAGCCCTACCCAGGGCCGGCGATGGAGGAGGCCCTGGTCGCCGCGGCGGCAGAGGCGGGGGTCCGCCTCACCCTGCTCGACACCTGCTACCTGCGGCCGGGCTTCCAGGGCGGCCCTTTGGAGGGCCCGGCAATGCGGTTCTCGGACCGAGACGCCATGGCCTGGGCGCGCCGGGTGGACAGCTTCCCAGAGCACCCCGGCCTGAGACGGGCAGCCGCAATTCACAGCGTGCGGGCGCTGGACCCGGCAGCGATCAGGATCGTCGCGGGCTGGGCGCGGGAGCACGGTGCTCCTCTTCATGTCCACCTGTCTGAGCAGGTGGCTGAGAATCTCGATTGCGCGGCGGCCACGGGGATGACCCCGACCGCGCTGCTGCAAAGCCTGGAGGGACTCGGCCCGACCACCACCGCGATCCACGCCATCCACCTCAGCCCGGACGACGTGCGGCTGCTGGGGGAGACCTCCACGGCCGTCTGCGTCTGCCCCACCACCGAGCGGGATCTCGGCGATGGAGTGTGCCCGGCAGCGGCCCTCGCCGGGGCCGGCAGTCCTCTCTGCCTCGGCAGCGACAGCAACTCCATGGTCGACTTGTTCGAGGAGGCCCGGGCGGTGGAGCTGGACCAGAGGCTGGTCACCCACCGCCGCGGCATACACTCCGCCACCTCGTTGCTGCGGGCGGCCACCAGCGCTGGGGCAGCCGCCCTTGGCTGGAATTCTGGCGAGCTCGCGGTCGGACGCCTGGCAGACTTCGTGAGCTTGGAGCTGGAGACGCCGCGACTGGCCGGCCCCGGCGAGCGGGACCTGCTCTCCCGGGTGGTCTATGGGGCCGCCCCCAGTGACATCCGTGAGGTGGTGGTGGGCGGGCGGCCGATCGTGAGCGGCGGCCGCCACCTGCGCCTGGGCGCGGTGGGCTCGCTGCTCACTCAGGTCATGTCCGACCTGGAGGCGCCTTGAAGGCGCTGCGCAACGTGGGGCGCCTGCTGAGCCCGGGCTCGCCTCCGCGCCGGAACGTGGACGTCCTTGTCGATGGCGACCTGGTCGCCGCCGTGGTTCCGGCCGGCCAGGGTGGCCCGGTCGAGGAGGATTTCGACTGCGCCGGATGCCTGCTGACCCCGGGGCTGATTGACGCTCACACCCATCCCCTCTACGCGCGGGCCCGGCTGGCGGAGGCGGCGCAACGGGCGGCGGGCGCCTCGTATTCCGCGCTGGCAGCCGCCGGGGGCGGCATCAACGCCACTGTTCGCGATACCCGGGAGGCCCCGTTCGCGGAGCTGGAGTTGGGCGTCAGGGGCAGGCTCCAACGCTGGCTCGGCCAGGGCACTACCACGGTGGAGGCCAAGACCGGCTACTGGCTGGCGCGAGATGGAGAGCTGGCTGCCGTAGCCCTGCTGAGACGCCTGGCCAACGATCGTTCGCTGCCGCGCCTGGAGGTGACCTACCTGGCCGCCCACGAGGTTCCTCCAGAGCATCTGAGCGACCGCGCAGACTACGTGCAGAAGGTGGTGGATTGGTGCCCGGACGCGCGCCGGGCCGGGGCCTCATTCTGCGATGTGTTCTGCGACGAGGGGGCCTTCACGGTCGCGGAGTCGGAGCGGATCCTCGCCGCCGCCGCCGCTGCGGGCCTGCGGCTGCGGCTCCACGCCGACGAGCTGGGACTTAGCGGAGGCGCCCTGCTGGCGGCCCGGCTGAGAGCAGTCTCCGCCGATCATCTGCTGCGGATCGGGCCCGCCGAGGTGGACGCGCTGGCCGGCGCCGGCACCGTCGCCACCCTCTGCCCGGTGACCGCCCTCAACATGGGCCAGCTCCCGCCGGCGAGGGCCCTGCTCGATGCCGGGGTGACGGTGGCCCTGGGCAGTGACCACAATCCGGGCACGTCCGGCACCACCAGCATGAGCCTGGTGCTCTACCTGGCCATCACCGAGTTGGGCCTGAGCGTCGAGGAGGCCCTGGCCGCAGCCACCCTCGGAGGGGCGCGGTCTCTGGCGGTGACAGACCGAGGCCGGGTCGAGCCGGGAATGCTGGCCGACCTGGTCCTCTGGCAGGCCGACCACGAGGGCGCCTTCGCCTGGGAGCCTGGGCTGCGCGCGCGTCGGGTCTGGCGGGGTGGCGCCGAGCTAGCGCCGAAAGGTTAGGACCCTGGCGCAGCCGCTCTCCACCATCCGGGGAGAGGACAGCCCCAGGCTGGCGCAGAGCCGCTCCAAGGAGGGGTCAAGCCGGAACGACTCCCCGACCATGAGCAGCGCCGCCCCGCCGTCGGCCATAAGCGGAGCCACGGTCGGCAAGAGGCGCAGCGGGGGGGCGACCGCCCGGGCCACCAGGACCCTGGCTCTGGGCCGCCGGGCCTGACGCCCCAGTTCGGTGGCGTCTCGGGCAATTACCTCGACTCTCGCCAGTTGGAGCGAGCGGACACAGCGATCCAGGAAGGCCGCCTTGTTGCGCTGTCGCTCCACCAGGACGAACCGAACCCGGGGCAGGGCGATCGCCAGCGGGACCCCTGGGACCCCGCCGCCACTGCCCAGATCCAGCGCCAGCTCATCGTCGCGCCATCGAGCCAGGCCGAGCAGGCTGAGAGCTTCCTCAATGTGCCGGGCCCAGGCATCCTCGCGGGGCACCCGGGTCAGGTTGAGGCTGGTGTTTTCGCGGTAGAGCAGCTCGAGATACTGCTCCAGCCGGAGCCGGGTCTCGGGGGTCACCGCCGCAGCACCGGGTAGCTCGAGCGGCTCCTTGGTCTCCACCGCCAACCAGGGTACGGGAGCGCGTGCCGCAACCGGCCAACGGTTGGGACGAGTGCGTGGCGGCCGGGGGCCGGCCAGGCGCCGGCTGCGGTTGACAGCGGCCCCGGCGCTCCCGTAGCGTCCCTGGCATGCTTGCCGGGGCCGCCATCCGCAAACGGGACCTGGTGCTCGGGGACCTCGTCCCGGGCGCCCTGGTGCGCGACATCCTGATGGTGGTGGGCTTCGCCGGCGGAGTTGGGCTGTTCGCGCAGCTTGCCTTCAAGCTCCCCTTCACTCCGGTCCCGATCACCGGCCAGACCTTCGCGGTCCTGCTTGGCGGCATGGCCCTGGGTCCTAGGCGCGCCGCCGCCGGGATGGCCCTCTACCTGGCCGTCGGGCTGGTGGGGGTGCCCTGGTTCGCCCAGGGCTCGGGCGGACTCAGCGCTCTGGCGACGCCCAGCTTCGGCTACATACTGGGATTCCTGGTGGCCGCCACCGGGATCGGCTATCTGGCCTCCCGGCGTTTCGACCGTCGGCCCCTCACGGTGCTGGCGGCGATGGTGGCCGGCAATCTGGTGATCTACCTCTTCGGGGCCACCTGGCTGGCGGTCGATCTCCACCTCAGTGCCGGCGCCGCCATCTCTCTGGGGGTTGCGCCGTTCCTGATCGGCGACGCCATCAAGGCGCTGGCGGCGATGGGGCTGTTCCCAGGAACCTGGCGGTTGGTGGGCGCGGCCGACCGCCGCTGATCCGACCCGGTCCGGTCAGTAGAGGCCCAGTTCCAGGCGCACCTCGTCCGAGGCCATGGTGTGGGGGTCCCAAGGAGGGTCCCAGACCAACTCCACCCTCACGTCGCGGATTCCAGGAAGGAACTGGGTGGCCGAGTGCACCTGGGACTCGATCATCGGTCCCAGCGGGCAGTAGGGGCTGGTGAGGGTCAGGCGGATGTTGGCATCGCCCTCCTCGCTCAGGTCCACGCCATAGACCAATCCCAGGCTCACGATGTCAAGGCCAAGCTCAGGGTCGATCACCTCACGGAGGGCATCCTGGACGTCCTCCGAGGTCAGGCGCGGTCCGGCCACCGGCTGAGCTGCCGGCGCGGTCGCCTCATCGCTGTCACTCATGGGGCTCCTCCACCTGCTCCAGGCCCGCCTCCAGAGCGGTCCACGGCAGCATCGCGCACTTGACCCGAGCCACGTAGCGACGGACCCCGGCCAGCGCCTCGAGGTCGCCCATGTCGCCGAGCTCGGCGGGATCCTTGCCCTCCACCAGCATCTGGCGGAAGCGGGCGATCAACTGGCGCACCTCGGCCATCGGCTTGCCGTCGACCTCCTCCGCCATCATCGACGCGGAGGCCATCGATATCGAGCACCCCTGGCCATCGAAGCCGACCGCCTCCACCCCCCGGTCGGTGACCAGGAGGCTCACGTCCACCTCATCACCACACAGGGGGTTGTGGCCGTGGGCGGAGCCGTTGGCCCGCTCGAGCAAACCCCGGTGGCGGGGATGGCGGTAGTGGTCCAGGAGAATCTCCCGGAAAAGCTCGTCGTCCACAGCGGAGCTGGGTGCTTGCACCTTCCCATCGTACGCCGTGGTGAAAACAAAAGCGGGGCCGGGCAGCTACCCGGCCCCGCCGTAGGGCGATGGAATAAGAATCACCGACGCAGGACGGCCACGGAGTCGAGCTCAGGCCCTCTTGAAGCCCCCGTGGGTGACCAGCGCCTCCAAAGAGTTCAGGTCCCGGCCGTGATCCTCAATCGGCACCCCAGGTGGTGAGAATCGATTTAGTTCGTTCGGGCATGGGCATTCCCTCCTTTTCTTGGGGTACCGCTACAGGCCGGGCAACCATTGCCGGCCAGGCGGCCGGACGACGCTGTCGCGAGTATTTTAGTCCTGACGCGACCGAAATTGGGGACGTCGGAAGCCCGCGAACGGATCTAGGCCCGGAAGATCCGGTTGACCTCGCCCAGGCCGCGCACCAGGGCATCCACCTCATCCTTGTCGTTGTAGAGGTAAAAGCTGGCCCTGGTCGTGGCGGCCACCCCCAGGCTTCGCATCAGCGGCTGGCAACAATGATGTCCGGCCCTGACCGCCACCCCCTCACGATCCAGAATCGTGCCCACGTCGTGAGGGTGGATACCGTCCAGGTTGAAGGAGATGATGCCGAGGCGCTCGTTTGCGGGCGGCCCGTACTGGCGCAGGCCGGGCACCTCCGAGAGGGCCTCGGCAGCGTAGTCGGTGAGCTCCTCATCGTGGCTTCGGATGAGATCGAGCCCGGTCTTGGCCAGATAGCCGACCGCAGCCCGCAGCCCGGCGGCACCGGCGATGTCTGGAGTGCCGGCCTCGAACTTGTGGGGAATCTCGTTCCAGGTGGTGCGCTCAAGGGTCACCACCGAGATCATCGAGCCGCCGGTCAGAAAGGGAGGCATCTCCTCCAGGAGCTCCGGCCTGCCGTAGAGGACCCCGATCCCGGTGGGCCCGCACATCTTGTGCCCGGAGAAGGCATAGAAGTCGGCGCCCAAGTCCGCCAGGTCGACGGTCATATGGGGAACGGCCTGGGCGCCGTCGACGCAGACCACGATCCCCTCCCGGTGAGCCCTCTCCACCAGTTCCCGGACCGGGTTGATCGTGCCCAGCACGTTGCTCACGTGGGTGATCGCCAGGAGCCGGGTCGGCGCCTGGAGGAGCCTGCCTACGGAATCCTCGTCCAACCGCCCCTGATCGGTGATCGAGATGAACTCGAGCCGACATCCGGTCTGGTCCCGCACCTGCTGCCAGGGCACCAGGTTGGCGTGATGCTCCATCACCGTGGCCACGATCCGGTCTGAGGGCCCGAAGCGGGGCCGGGCGTAGGCCTGGGCCACCAGGTTGAGCCCCTCAGTGGTGTTGCGCACGAACACAACGCCTCTGGGGTCGGCGTTGATGAAGTCGGCGACACTCTGGCGAGCTCCCTCATAGACCTCGGTCGCCAGCTCCCCCAGGGCGTGCACGCCTCGATGCACGTTCGCATTGGCACTCCGGTAGTAGGTGGAGATGGCGTCGATCACGACCTCAGGTTTCTGGGAAGTGGCCGCGCTGTCCAAGTAGACCAGGGGATGTCCGTTCACCCGCTCGGCCAGGATCGGGAAGTCCCTTCGCAGGCGCGGCAGGTCCGGAGTCTCCATCAAGTGGAGTCGTTCAGACTCACCCACAGCTCCCCCTCGCGTACCTCGACTTGGTGCACCAGCACCGGCTCCACCGCCGGGAACGAGACCGGCTCGCCGCTGCGGAGGTCGAACTGGCTGCCGTGCAGGGGACACTCGATGGTGCAAGCGGCCTCATGCAACTCGCCCTCGGACAGCGAGGCCAGAGCATGGCTACAGGTGTCATCGAGACAGTGGAACTCTCCTGCCACATTGAAGATCGCGATCGGCCGCTCGCCGATCTCGATGCGCGCGGCATGTCCCGGCGGGATCGCCTGCGCCTCGCATATGTCCACCCACTCTGACATCAGCCCGATCCGGGCCCAACTGTCAGCGAGCCGGAGGGGACCATCTCCTCGAGCGACTCCAACACCCCCTGGCGAGCATCTTCACGAAGCGGCCCTTCTGGGAAGAAGTCGATGACGTCGGCGAAAAATCCCTCCACCACCAGCCGCCTGGCCGCCTGCTCCGAGATTCCCCGCGACTGACAGTAGAACAACTGGTCGTCATCAACCCGTCCAGCGGTGGTGCCGTGGGTGCAGCGCACGTCGTTGGCGAGGATCTCCAGGGTCGGGTTGCTGTCGGCCTTGGCGGTGGGACTGAGCAGGAGATTGCGGTTCTGGACGTAGGCGTTGGTCTTCTGGGCGCCCTCCTCGACCCGGATCAGCCCGGCGAAGATGGAGCGGGCGCGGTCCGCAACCGCCACCCGATAGAGCAGGTCACTGACGGCGCCTCCGGCGATATGGTCCTGCAGGGTCTGGACGTCGTAGTGCTGCTGGTGGCCCCCGATGCACAGGCCCTTGGCCTTGGACTCGGAGCCATACCCCAGCATGTCGACATCAAAGTAGGTCTTCTGCCAGGCGCCTCCGAGCAGCGCCCAGCTGAGATCGTAGCGGGCGTCCTGCGCCAGGCGGACCCGGACGGTCGATTGGACCACGGTCTGGTCTCCGCAGCGCTGGTAGATGACGTGGGTGAGGTGAGCGCCACGCTCCACCACCACCTCGACCACTGGAACCAAAAGGTCGGCCTCCCCGTCGGGGGAGACCCACTCCTCGACCAGGGTCAGGCTGGCCCCCTCCTCGACCAGGACCACGGTCCGGGGGAATGCGGCCGACCCCTGGTCGACGCCGTGGACCAACCGGACCGGAGCCGGCACCTGCTCCCCGCGGGGGGCCCGCACGCAGGCGCCACCGATGAACCGCGCGGTGTTGAGGGCCACGAAGGTGCGCAGCCCGGGGGTAGCGACGGTTCCCAGAAGGCCCCTCCAGGTCTCGGCATCCTGGCTCAGTCCGACGCCCAGGGTCCGGGCCACCGGGGTGTCCCCACCCTCCAGGTTGCCGGTCTGGTCGTCGACCAGGATGGCGCTCGCGTTCAGCTCGGCGAGGGGGCCCCGGACCACTTCTGACAGGTACTCGGGGGTTTCTCTTGCCGAAGTGGCGGGCTCGGCGTAGGTGGCCGGATCTAGCTTGTCCACCTGGGGGGTGCGGCGCCAGTCCTCGTCCCTGGTGGACGACGGCCAGGGCTCCTCTCGGTAGGCGGCAGCTGCCGCCTGGCGCAGGCTGGCCACGAAGGCCGGGTCGCCACCCGGAAGTTGGGCCACGCTGACCCGGTCGCGGGCCAGAGTCGGGGCGGAGATGCCGAGCTCGCTCAAGGCATCCCGCCCAGACGGGAGCCTGTGCCGGACGGCGTCATCCCACGCTGCCCTCCATCTGGAGCGCGATCAGGCGGTTGAGCTCAAGCGCGTACTCCATCGGGAGCTCCTTGACGAAGGGCTCGATGAATCCGTTGACGATCATCGCGGTCGCCTCGGCCTCACTGATACCGCGCGACTGCAGGTAGAAGAGCTGCTCGTCGCCCACCTTGCTGACGGAGGCCTCGTGCCCGATCTGGACATCCTCCGCCTCGATGTCCATGTAGGGATAGGTGTCGCTGCGCGAGTTCTCATCCAGCAGGAGGGCGTCACAGCGCACGCTGGAACGGACGCCGTGAGCCTTGGGGTAAACCTTCAGATGGCCCCGGTACGAGGTCCGCCCGGTGCCCTTGCTCACCGACTTGCTGACGATGGTGCTGGTGGTGTTGGGGGCCACGTGGATCACCTTGCCGCCCGCATCCTGATGCTGCCCGTCGCCGGCGAAGGCCACCGAGAGGATCTCGCCGTGGGCGCCCTCGCCCATCAGGTACACCGATGGATACTTTGCCGTGATCTTGGAGCCGAGGTTGCCGTCGATCCAGAAGACCGAAGCATGCTCCTTGGCGATGGCCCGCTTGGTGACCAGGTTGTAGACGTTGTTGGACCAGTTCTGGATGGTGGTGTAGCGGACCGTGGCGCCGGGCATGGCAATGATCTCGACCACCGCCGAATGGAGCGAGTCCCGACTGTAGGTGGGGGCGGTGCAGCCCTCGATGTAGTGGACGAAGCTGCCCTCGTCGGCGATGATCAGGGTCCGCTCGAACTGACCCATGCTCTCTGAGTTGATCCGGAAGTACGCCTGCAGGGGCACCTCCACCCGCACTCCCTTGGGCACGTACACAAACGATCCGCCCGACCACACCGCCGAGTTCAGGGCAGCGAATTTGTTGTCGTTGGCGGGGATCACGGTGCCGAAGTACTTGCGGAAGATGTCCTCGTGCTCCCGCAGCCCGGTGTCGCAGTCGGAGAACAGCACCCCCAACTTCTCCAGGTCCTTGCGGATCGAGTGGTAGACCACCTCGCTCTCGTACTGGGCGGAGACCCCGCCCAGGAACTTGCGCTCGGCCTCGGGGATGCCGAGGCGATCGAAGGTACGCTTGATGCCCTCGGGAACGTCGTCCCAGGTCCGGCCCTGCTCTTCCGCGGGGCGGACGTAGTAGTAGATGTCATCAAAGTCGATGCCGCTCAAATCGGGGCCCCAGGTCGGCATCGGCCGCTGCCGGAAGTGCTCCAGTGACTTGAGCCGGAACTCAAGCATCCAGGCCGGCTCGCCCTTGCGGCGGGAGATGTCCAGCACGGTCTCGCGGGTGAGCCCCTTGACCGCCCGGAAGACGAACTCGTCCCCGTCGTTGAAGCCGTACTTGTAGTCCTTGGTCAGGTCCTTGGCGGCAACTGCCATCTGGTCCTTCCTTCTCTTCCCGCTACCGGGATAAATTCCGACTAGTTTACTAGGTATTCTACCGCGACGCGGCCACCGCCAGCTCCTCGGCAGCGATTCCGGCGGCCTGCAGCATGGGGTCATAGCCGGTCTTTTCGATCTCGGCCACCAGCTCGGCCCCGCCGGATGCGATTATCCGCCCGGCCGCCATGACATGGACCCGGTCCGGGGTGATGTAGTCGAGGATTCTCTGGTAGTGGGTGATGATCAGGACCCCCATGCCGTCCTGGCGGACCCGGTTGACCCCCTCGGCCACGGTCCGCAGGGCGTCGACATCAAGGCCGCTGTCGGTCTCGTCGAGGATCGCCATCTCGGGTTGCAGCACCGCCATCTGGACGATCTCCATGCGCTTCTTCTCACCGCCCGAGAAGTTGTCGTTGATGTAGCGAGACATGAACGACTGATCCATCTTGAGGGCGTCCACCTGCTCCTTGACCAGACGCAGGAAGTCGCGCGCCTTGAGCTCCTTGCCCTGCCCCTTGAGGGCGGCCCGGAGAAAGTTGACCGTGGTCACCCCCGGGATGGCCGTCGGATATTGCAGGCTGAGGAACAGGCCCATCCTGGAACGGTCCTCAGGCAACTTGCCGAGCAGGCTCTCCCCGGCCCAGCGAATGTCACCGGACACCACCTGGTACTTGGGGTGTCCCATCACGGCGTAGCCCAGGCTGGTCTTGCCGGCCCCGTTGGGCCCCATCAGGGCGTGAACCTCGCCCTTGGGAACGGTCAGGTCGACCCCACGCAGGATCTCCTTGCCCTCCACAGACACCTTCAGGTCACGGATCTCCAAAGTCGACGTGCCGGCCACCGACTCAGGCATGGGCTGCCTCCTTCACAAATGCGGCAGTGGCCATGCCCTCACCGGGGCACCAGGGCTCCATAGCCAGGGGGTCCGACAGCATATCCCTGAGGGAAGTGCCTCCAAGAACCTGGTTCACCGCCTGCTGCAGCCGACCCCAGAGAGGTCGGCTAAGACACTCCGGCTCGCGCTCACAGCTGCCGGAACTGTATCCCTCGGCCAGGCACTCGACCGGAGCCACCTTACCCTCCATCAGCTCCACTATCTCGAGAACCGTCACCTGCTCCGGGGCCCGGGCGAGCCGATAGCCTCCGTGGAGGCCGCGGGTCCCCTCGACCACACCCGCCCTTCTCAGAGGTGCCACCAGCTGCTCGAGATACGCCAGTGGCAGAGTCTCGCGACGAGCGATCTCCGTCAAGCTGAGAGGGGGTCCGCCGTAGCTCTTGGCCAGCTCCGTCATCATGCGCAGCCCGTAGTGGGCGCGCGATGAGATCCGCATCGCCACTGGTGCCTGCCCCGAAAATCCGACTGTCATGAGGCTATTTTAGCCACAGCAGAGCTGGGGCCGCTGGGATCGGCTCCACGCCGAGGTGGGGACGTCCCCAGTCCGCCGGGCCGGAGCCCTCAGACGGCCGGGACCGCCGCCTGCAGGGCAAGGACCGAAGCCACCACCGCCTCGGCGGCTCGCTCCACATCCTCAGAGCTGGTCTGGCGTCCGATGGTCAAGCGGAGGTGAGCCCCCGCCAGGGCAGGAGGCAGGCCCATCGCCAGCAGGACATGGGATGGCGCGAGCGAGCCACTGGAACAGGCGGAACCGGCCGACGCGCACACCCCCAACCGGTCCAGCCGGAGCAGGAGCAGCTCCCCCTCGACTCCGGGAAAGGCGATGGTGGTGAAGTTGGGCAGCCGGTCAGGTGCCTTGGCCCCGGTGGAGAGCGCGCCTGGGATCTGGCTCACGATCAGGTCGGTGAGCCGTCGCGACAGCTCGGCCTGGCGGTGGCACTCGACCTCCCGCTCGGCCTCGGCCAGCTCCACCGCCAACCCCAGGCCGACGATTCCGGGCACGTTCTCGGTTCCCGAGCGCCGATTGCGCTCCTGGCCCCCACCGGTGATCAGGGGATCTATCGTCGTGCCCTGGCGAACGTACAGCGCGCCAGCACCCTTGGGCCCGTAGACCTTGTGCGCCGACACCGTGAGCAGGTCCACTCCCAGGCGGTCCACGTCGAGGGATAGCTTGCCCAGCGCCTGGGTCGCATCGGTGTGGAAGTAGGCCTTCGAGTGCTCTTTGGTCACGGCGGCCAGCTCCGCGATCGGCTGGATGGTGCCCACCTCGTTGTTGGCCAGCATCACCGAGACCAGAAAGGTGTCGTCTCGAAGGGCTCGGACCAGCTCGTCCGGCCGCACCCGACCGCTTTCGTCCACCGCCAGCACGGTCAGCTCGAACCCCTCGCTGACGAGATCGCGCGCGGTCTCAAGCACGGCCTCGTGCTCCACCGCCGAGACGATCAGGTGGCGCCCGCGGGCCCGTCGGGCGACCCCCCGCAGAGCGAGATTGTCGGCCTCGCTACCGCCCCCGGTGAGGACGATCTCCCGCGCTCGGCAGTGCAGCACCGCGGCCAGCTGATCGCGTGCCCGGTCCACCAGGGCGCGAGCCTGCCGCCCGACCTGGTGCGTGCTGGATGGATTCCCGAAGCCATCCAGGAGGGCCACCCCGATCGCCCGCCTCACCTCCTCCCGCACTGGAGTGGTGGCGGCATGGTCGAGGTAGATCACGGGGGCGGTACCACCCTCAGGGCTGGTCGCGGTCGGGCTCCAGCAGTGCGGTCAGGGGTCCCTGATATCCCTTCAGGGCGCGATGAACATCCAGGATGTCGTCCGCGCTGATGGGGGGCGCCTCCGCAGCGGCGGCAGCAACCTCCTCGGCTCCATCCCCCCCGCCGTGCAGCTCCAGCGCCACCACGAAGGCCATGTCGCACTTGCGGCAGGTGACCTCGACTGTGTACTGGGATCCCTGGTGGGTGAGCTGCCGCATCTTGCAGTCAGCCAGTGATCGACGACATACCGGACACCGAAAGTCGCCCGCACGCTGCCGCAGAAAAGTCAGAATGTCCATCTCAAACCTCGTCCTGAGTATAAACCGAGCCGGGAATGGCCCCCGGGTTGCTGTTTCGGCAACCTGCCGGCGGGCCCCAGGGGATCGTCCGCCGGCCACCACTCGCTGAGCCGCCCCAGAACGGTTTCAAGCTGGGGGATGGGACTTGGTGAACTCCCAGGCATCGGCCACCATCTGGTCGATCCCCGGGTGGGCCGGCACCCAGCCCAGCTCCTCGCGGATGCGCTGGCCGGAGGCGACCAGGATCGCCGGGTCGCCCGGCCGCCGGGGCGCGTCCTCCAGGGGAATCGCGCGGCCCGTCACGCGTCGTGCCGCCTCGATCACCTCCAGGACCGAGAAGCCCTGGCCGTTGCCCAGGTTGTAGATCCGGTGCCGCCCCGAGCGGGCGTCCCCAGCGGTGGCGTCCAGAGCCAGCAGGTGGGCGCTGGCCAGGTCGTCGACATGGATGTAGTCACGGACGCAGGTCCCGTCCGAGGTCGGGTAGTCGCGCCCGAAGACCTGGACGCTCCCCACCCGGCCAGCCGCCACCTCCAACAGGTTGGGAATCAGGTGGGTCTCGGGCTGGTGGCGCTCCCCGGCCCCGCCAAGCGCGCCGGCGGCATTGAAGTAGCGCAGGCTGACCGCGTTGAGCCCGTGGGCCCGGGCCAGATCGCCGATCATCAGGTCGGCCGCCAGCTTGGTGTTCCCGTAGGGGCTGGTGGGCCTGGTCGGTGCCTCCTCCGTGATCGGCACCGACTCCGGCTGGCCATAGGTGGCCGAGGACGATGAGAACACCAGACGGGTCACGCCTGCGGCCAGCATGGCCTGGAGCAGGGCTTGGGTGCCGCCCACATTGTTGGCCCAATACAGCTCCGGGTGAACGGTCGACTCTCCGACCAGGGACCGGGCCGCGAAGTGCAGGACGGCGTCCACCTGGCCGGAGAGGAGCCGTTCCAACTGTCCTGTCGCCGCGAGGTTGCCTGGGACGAACAGCGCTCCCGCCGGCACCGCGTCGACATGTCCGGTCGAGAGGTCGTCCAAGACCACCACCTCGTGGCCGGCCGCCAGCAGCCGGGTCGCGACCACGCTGCCGATGTAGCCAGCGCCGCCGATGACCAGCAGCCTCATTCGGCCGACCAGGCGGATCCGGGAGCCCTGAGCAACTGGTGAAACCGGTTCAGGAGGTTCGTTCCAGGCGCTCCAGAACTGCGCTGGTGAACTCCTCGGTGCGCGCCTCACCCCCCAGGTCGGCGGTCTTGGTGCCATGGGCCACGGCCGCCAGGGTGGCCGCCCGTACCCTCTTGCCGGCCTCCGCCAGATCGGGCACCTGCTCAAGCAGCGCGGCTGCGGCCAGGATCATGGCCATGGGATTGGCGATGTGGCGGCCCTCCAGGGCGGGTGCCGTGCCGTGGGGAGCCTCGGCCATGACCATGTTCTGAGTGCCGTCGGCCCCGAAGCCGATCATCAGGGACTCACTTCCGGCCAGGGTCCCGTAGAGGCCGAGCACCATGTCCGACAGAATGTCGCCGTCGCGGTTGAGCGCCGGAATCACCAGGGCGTCATCCCGGGTCAGCACCAGCGCGAAGGTGGCGTCGATCAGCTGCGGATCGTAGGGAACTTCCGGATGACCCAGGGCTGACCGGTCCATCTCCTCCTTGAGCATCCCCTCATAGATGGGCGAGACCGTGTACTTGGGACCCCCGAAGACCGTGGCCCCGGTTCGTTGCGCGTGCCTGAACGCATATTCGGACACCCGCCGGCAGTGCTCCCGGGTCACCTGGGTGGTGCGGAAGGCGACCTCGGCGGCGCCCTCTCCCTCCCGCCACTCCTTGGCACCGTAGGCGTCGTCGACCGCCATCCGGACCACGGTGATGGGAGCGTTCACCCCGCCCAGAGGGGCCACCCCCGGGATCCGGCGGCCGGTGCGAACGATGACATCGCCGCCCACCTCCGCCCTCAGGATCGCATTGGGACTGCCGACGTCGCCAGCTTGCTCCGGGGTGACCGTCGCCGCCTTGAGCCCGCAGCCGCTGGCCAGCATCCGCCGGGCGGCCTGGTGAACCACCTCGTTGCCGGAGCTTCGCCGCGCCTCAAGGCTGAGATCGAGATGCTCCAGGGTCACCATGGGGGAAACCACGGGGGACGCAAGGACCCGCAGGGCCTCCACCAGCAGCTCCTCCCCAGTCTGGTCTCCGTGCAGGACCGTGATGATGCATTTGGTCACCGCTCTACCTGCTGGCGACCCGGCGGAAGGACTCCGCAAAGGCGATCCCGTGGGGCCTGCCGGCCTCGGCCAGCCGGGCGGCGACCCGCTCCCCGGGATCGTCCTGCTGCTGACTGCGGTGGCATCTCAACGCCTCCAATTTGCGCGCCAGAGTAGGGCTGACATCGACGAAGTGGTCAGGGGTCTCGGTCCCGGTGACCCACACCTCCCGCACCGTGTGGGGGGGCAGCCCCTCCAGGAGGAGTTCCGGAAATGCGTAGGGATTCCTTGCGAATGGGTAGACGGCCTCGATGGCGGCCTGGCCCGAAGCCAGATGGTCGGGATGGTTGCCCCCAAGGTTGCCGTAGTGGCGCACCGCGTTCTGGCACACCACCAGGTCGGGGCGGAACCTGCGAATGGCGCGGGTGAGCTCGCGCCGCAGCTCGACATCCGCCACCAGACCACCATCGGGGTGGCCCAGGAACTCAACGTGTTCGACCCCCAGCACCTCGGCCGCGGCCAGCTGTTCCCGCTGCCGGATCGCGGCCAGCTGGGAGGCATGGAGGTTCGGGTCCGCCGATCCCTGAGCCCCATCCGTGCAGATCACGTACGTCACCGCCACCCCGGCCGCGGTCCAGAGCGCGACCGTGCCGGCGCAGCCGAACTCGGCATCGTCCGGATGGGCGACGATGACCAGGGCGCGTTCGAAATCCGTCGATTGGGTCTCAGTCATGGGTGATCAACCCAGGATACGTGGTGACCCTGCGGCAGCCGCCGGCGGGTGCGGTGCCTCCGGGCCAGAGAGGTCAGTGGAACAACCAAGGCAGCTTAAGGCGCAAGCCGCCTTCCTTCAGGGCATCGATGACGTCGTCCGCGAGCACTCGCCCCATCGGCCTGCCGTCGGGGCCAACCACCACCACGGAGGACGCGCGGGCCTCGGTGAGCCGGTCCACAACCTCGTCCAGGAATGCCTCCGGATGAATGGTCACCGGCGTCGTGTCACCGAGCAGGTCGGACACCAGGGTGTCGTCCGAGGCCGCCAGAAGATCGAAGAGGGGGATGTCTGCGATCAGCCTCCCGGCCTCATCGAGCACGGCGACCGAGTCAATGTCGGCGCGGTGATCCTTGAGCTCAGCCAGATGCTGGCGCACCTGGCCCACGGCCTCGGTTGCCAGCGCCCGAGCCAGGGTGGTCGTCATGAATCCACCGGCCATCGTCTCGGGGTAGCCCAGCAGCTGGGTCAGCTGGCGGGCTACCTCGGGGGGCACCCGGGCCAGGATGGCGTCGGCCTCGGCCCGTTCCATGTCCCGAAGCACATCCACGGCCTCATCCGGTTCCATGGCCGCCACCAGCTCCGCCGCCCGCTGGGGAGGAGCGTCACGAAGGATGTCCTCGATGCGCTCCGGCTCCATCTCCTCTAGAGCGTCGGCGACCGCTCCCCGATCGAGAGCGGTGGTGAGCTCATCGCGCGCAGGCTGGTCCAACTCCTCGAGCAGGTCGGCGAGTTCCCCAGGGTGCAGCCGGCGGAGTCCCTCGTGGGGCACCTGGAGGCGAAGCTCCGATCCGGGCTCGCCGAACGGATGGACGGCCGACCAGTCGACCAGGCGCTCCCCCTCGGCTCTCCCGTGGGCGAAAATCCGAGCCCACCAGTGCCCTACTTCGCCGGCGACAGCCACCAGCCTGATCCGGCCCAGGACCGGGGCCAGGAAGAGGTCTTCCGCTCGAAGCACCTTGACCCCGTCGACATCGACCAGCTGACGCCCCAGGAAATCCGACACCAGTCTCAGCTCGCCCTCACGGCGCACGAAGCCGCCGGCGTCCGCGCCGAGGTCCCGCACCACCACGGCGCCGGCATCCAGGCGCACGATGCTCGCCACTGGTTGGAAGACCTGCCGGTCCCCGATCTGGAGCACGACCCCGGTGACCAGCGGATACGGATCGCTGCCGTTCCAGCGCACCACCACGTCGGCGACCCGGCCCGCACCGCGTCCGTCCTGGTTGGTGGCGGCCACCGATCTGAGTTTGGAAAGCGACACCAGGGAGGCCCGCACGGCCCTGGTGGCCAGCAGCCGACGCCCCCGTTTTCGGGGTCGGGAGTTGGTGCCGCCCGAGGCAGTGGACACAGCTAGCGGCAAAGGGGCTGGAGGGCCCCGACCAGGCGATCTGAGCTCAATCTCACCCTGGTAGCATATAGGCGCGCTGCGGCGCCCTTAGTGATACCGGCCTTAACCCCTTCTTCAGGGCGGGCCTGGTATTGATCAGCGAGGCATGGAGGTGAGCATGGACGGCTCCAGTAAACCGCCAAGTAGCCGATCCCTCGCGCACGCCGTGAGCTCCTAGTAGCTCAGCCACCCGGCGGTCTCCCGGCGTGCGCTCCCCACGCCGTCCGATTTGGAGTCACGCTAGGAGGTATTGCAATTGCCCGAGGAGCTGCAGCCCACCGCGCCCCCGCGGTCGGCGGTGCTGGATTCCGCCCACGAGGGCGAGATCCGCGGCGCGCTCGGGACCATACCCAAGTGGGAGTCTGAGCGGCCACGCCCCCTCTCCCGCAGGCTCCTGACCCTGGCCGCGATCATGGGGCCGGGGCTGATCGTGATGGTGGGCGACAACGACGCCGGAGGGGTCTCGACCTACGCCCAGGCCGGCCAGAACTACGGCACAAGTCTGCTCTGGGTGCTGTTGCTGTTGATCCCGACTCTGATCGTGGCCCAGGAGATGGTGGTGCGGCTCGGAGCCGTCACCGGGGTGGGTCACGCCCGCCTGATCAAGGAGCGCTTCGGGACCTTCTGGGCCGCCTTCTCGGTGGGCGACCTGTTCCTGCTCAACTTTCTCACCCTGGTGACAGAGTTCATCGGGGTCAACCTCGGGTTGCGCTATTTTGGGGTGACGCCGCTGGCCTCGGTCCCGATCGTGGCGGTCGGGCTGCTGGCGATGGTGGCCACGGGAAGCTTCCAGCGCTGGGAACGCTTCATGTTCGTGTTCATCGTGACCAGCCTGCTGATGTTCCCGCTGGCCGCGCTCTCCCACCCCCGGATCGCACCGGTGCTGACCGGTCTCACCCACCCCGGGGTCGCTGGCGGCTTCGACTCCACGTCGGTCCTGTTCATAATCGCCGTGGTCGGCACCACCATCGCCCCCTGGCAGTTGTTCTTCCAGCAGTCCAACGTGATTGACAAGCGGATCACCACCAGGTGGCTCAGGTACGAGTTGGCCGACACCTCCATCGGAGCGGTGCTGACCACCGCCGGAGCCGGCGCCCTGATGGTGGCCACCGCCTTCGCTTTCAGCCACAGCAACCTCGCCGGCCAGTTCGGCTCGGGCCTGACCGTGGCGGAGGGGCTTAGCCGGCGCTCGGGCTCTGCCTCGGGGGCGATCTTCGCGGTGATCCTGGTCAACGCCTCGGTGATCGGCGCTTCCGCGGTGACCCTGGCCACCTCCTACGCTCTGTCCGACATCTTCGGCCTCAAGCACTCGCTCCACCGCGGAGTCCGCGACGCCAAGGGCTTCTACTTCTCCTTCGCCGCCATGATCGCGCTGGCTGCGGGGATCGTGCTCATCCCCGGGGCGCCCCTGGGGTTGATCACCACCGGAGTCCAGGTGCTGGCGGGAGTCCTGCTGCCCTCGGCGATCGTCTTCCTTTTGCTGCTTTGCAATGACGCGGAGGTGCTGGGGCCGTGGGTCAACACCGCCCGCCAGAACGTGGTCGCCACCGTGATCGTCTCGGTGCTGGTGCTGCTCTCCCTGATCCTCACCGTCACCACGGTCTTTCCCAGGCTCCCGCTCGGACCCTTCACCGCCGTGGCGGTGGGTCTGGGGACCCTGGGGCTGGTTTGGATGGGGCTGGTCTCGAGGCGGCGGCGCGGAGCCGATACCGAGCGGGAAAGAACCGTGACCGGAGACCGCCACGTGTGGCGGATGCCACCCCTGGCCGAGCTCAAGCCCCCGGTGTGGTCGCGCGGCCAGCGGATCGGGATGATCGCTCTGCGCGGCTACCTGGTGGTGGCCGTGGTGCTGCTGGCGGTCAAGATCGGACAGCTGGCCTCAGGGCACTCGGGCTAGGCCGCCACACCACTCCGGGGCGAGTCCGCTCGCGGCTGGCCAAGTCCGGCACCTGGGGGTGGCCACGGCCGCAGCCCCCACCTCCCCGCGGGAAAGCGCGGTTGACAGCCCTGGCGTGTCAATGCTAGGTTGACACATGGCACCAACCGCGGTGCGGTCGGCCGCTCTGGAGGACTCCGATGCTTTCTGGGACAGTCTCGAACAACGTAGGTGTTCATCCACTTGCATGAATGGCGCCTGCGGGTCTCCGTTTGCCGCGTCCCCGGTTGCCCGGATGGCGGACCAGCCCGTCTGTAGTTGGGCGTGGCGTGGTTGGTC
>JAKABA010000072.1 GCA_021802115.1 bacterium
GTCATGTTCCCGATGGTCGCCACCCGTGCGGAGGTGGACCAGGCGCTGCAGGTGCTGGCCCGGGTGCGCCGCGCCTCTCCGTCACGTCTGGAGGTCGGGATCATGGTGGAGATCCCGGCGGCGGCTCTGCTGGCGGAGGCCTTGGCCCCCATGGTCGACTTCTTCTCGATCGGGACCAACGACCTGTCCCAGTACACCATGGCCGCGGATCGCACCAACCCTGGGGTGGCCGACCTCGCCGACCCCCTGCATCCAGCGGTGTTGCGCCTCATCCAGCAAACGGTCGAAGCCGCGCAGGGCAGGTGGGTCGGGGTCTGTGGCGAGCTCGCCGGGGAGGCGAGCGCCACCCCGCTGCTGGTCGGGCTCGGTGTGAGGGAGCTGTCGATGGCGCCGGTCCGGATCCCGGCCGTGAAGCAGGCGGTGCGAGAGACGGCCACGGCCTCGGCGCGGGAGCTGGCCCAGGCGGCGGTGCGGCTGGCGAGCGCCGACGAGGTCAGAGAGCTGCTCCGCGAAGCCTCCGCGCGCAAGCGCTGAGCGCCGACGCGGCTGCTACGATCCCTGGGTCGCCGGTGCCACCTCCCAACCCCAGCGAGGAAGATATTTGGACGCCTCATCCAGGGAGCGACCGACGCTGAGCTGGCGGTTCCTCCGGATGTCTGAAGCGCCGATCGGGCCGGGCAGGTGAGCGCCCGCGGGCCCCACCCGGCTGAGGCGCGAGCCGGCTCCACGCCGGAGCGGGGCGGCGCCCTGCAGACCGGCCTGGTCGCCGCCGCCACGGGTCTCCGGCTGATCCTGGCCCCCGTGGTCATGGGGCTGGTCCTGGCCCGGCTCGACGACCTGGCCGCCGCCCTCTTCCTGGTGGCGGCGGCCACCGACTACCTGGACGGGTTCTTTGCGCGGCACTGGCGGGTGACGACGTCGACCGGGAGCTTCCTCGACACCACCGCCGACAAGGTGCTGGTCACCGCGGCCCTGATCGGGCTGGTGGCGGTCGCCAGGGCCAACCCCTGGGCGGCGCTGGTCATCGTGGGCCGGGAGATGGTGATCATGGGGCTCAGGGGCTCGGCCGCCCTCCAGGGGGTCCTGATCACCGCCTCCCAACTGGGCAGGGTCAAAGCCGCGGTGCAGTTCCTCGCCATCCTGGTCGCCATCCTCAACCTGGACGCGAAGCTGGGGCCGCTGGGGCTCGACCAGTGGGTGATGATCGCGGCGGCGGCGATCACCTTCGGATCCGGGGTCGACTACCTCGTCCGCTACAGCCGGACCGCGGTCCGCCAGCGGGCCCCGGGAGCCGCGCCGCGGTGAGCTCGGACCGCCCGGTGCTGGTGGTGGGAGCCAGCGGGTTCATCGGGGGCGCCCTGGCCCGGGAGCTGCGGCGCCGCGGCCGCCGGGTGCGGGTGCTGGTGCACAACAGCTCGACTCCGCTCCAGAGCACTGGGGTGGAGGTGGCCGTGGGGGATCTGCTGGACCCTACCAGCCTGCGGGCAGCGGTCCGCGGCACCGGGCTGATCTATCACGCCGGAGGTCTCAACACCATGTGTCCGAGCGCCCCGGGCCGGCTGTTCGAGGTCAACGTGCGCGGCACCCTGAACCTGATCGAGGCGGCGGCCGCAGAGGGGGTGCCGAGGCTGGTCTACACCTCCTCCGCCGCGACCATCGGGGAGCGGCGCGGGGAGGTGGCCACGCCCGACTCCAGCCACCGCGGCTTCTACCTCTCCACCTATGAGCACTCCAAGCACCTGGCGGAGGTGGAGGCCCGGCAGCGCGCCCGCAGGCTCGGCCTCGAGCTGGTGTGCGTCAACCCCTCCTCGGTCCAGGGCCCCGGGCGCACCGGCGGCACCGCCCGCTGGCTCATCCGGTATGCCGATGGCCGGCTGCGCTGGATGGTGGACACCAGGGTCAGCTTGCTGGCCATCGACGACTGCGTCCAGGCCCACCTGGGCGCGGCCGAACATGGGTTGCCGGGGCGGCGCTATCTCATCAATGGCGCGACCCTGGGGATCACGGAGCTCATCGAACTGGTCGGCGAGCTGACCGGACAGCACCAGAAGGTCCGTCTGCTACCCCCGGGGCTGGCCCGATGGGGCGGGAGCGCGGTGGGCGCGGCCTTCACCGCGCTCGGGCGCAGACCCCCGGTGTGCGGGGAGATGGTGCGGACCCTGCTGCACGGCCACGCCTACGACGGCAGCGCGGCGGCTCGGGAGCTGGGGTTCGACTACACCCCTGTCCGGGAGTTCCTGGCGGCGACCCTGACCTGGTACTGGGAGCAGGGGCTGATCCGCCGGCGCCCGCGGCTCTGAGCCGAGAGCAGCGCTGCCGCACGGACATATACTCGCAAGCGATGGCTTGGCCTTCTGAGCAGGCTAAGGTGGTCCCTCCTTGCGAAGGTGCTGATGGCAGAACAGGCGGAGGGCCGGAGGCCCAGTCCCTGGCGTAAGGAGTACCGGCGTGACCGGGACCTGCCCTGGGCACGCAGCCCGGCGGCCCGGGCGGTCCGGTCCGGGCTGCTGAACTTCGTGATCGGCCCGATCTTCCGCTACTATGGCCGACCCACGGTCTTCGGCGTGGAGAACCTCCGCCTGGTCCGGCCCCCCTTCCTGCTGGCGGCCAATCACTCCAGCCACCTGGACACCCCGGCGATCCTGCTGGCGCTGCCCCCGCGTCTGCGCCGACGGACCCTGGTCGCGGCCGCGGCCGACTACTTCTTCGACGAAGCCTGGAAGGGTGCCCTGGTGGCGCTGGCGGTCGGCGCCATCGCAGTGGAGCGGGAGCGCCCGCCACGCCAATCGATGAAGTTGGTGCGGCGGCTGCTGGCGGACGGCTGGAACCTGGTCGTCTTCCCCGAGGGCGGCCGCAGCGCCGACGGCCGGCTTCACCGCGGCAAGCGCGGCATCGCTCACCTGGCGGCGGCCTCGGGAGTCCCGGTGGTCCCGGTGGGGGTGGTCGGGACCTTCGCCGCCCTGCCCGCCGGGTACCGCTGGCCGCGGCGCGCCCGGGTGGAGGTCCACTTCGGGCGGCCGCTCTTCACCGAGGGTCACCCCAAGCCGGGACCCGGCCCAGGCGGCCTGCGCAACGCCACCGAGGGGATCATGGCCTCGATTCAGGAGCTGACCGGGCAGGAGCTGGCGGCCGACGGCGCTCACGCGGGCCCGCCCAGCCGCCTCAAGAGCGGTTAGGCCCCCGGAGCTCTGGAGGTGCCGGTGAGGTACGCTGCCCCGCGGTCGCAGGGCGTCCTCCAAGGAGTTGCAGATTGAGCGAGGCAAGACCCCGGGTGGGGGTGGTGATGGGTTCTGGCTCGGACTGGGAGGTGATGCGGCACTGCCACCGGCTGCTGGGGGAGCTGGGGATCGAGAGCGAGACCAAGGTGGTGTCGGCCCACCGGACCCCCGACCTACTGTTCCAATGGGCGGAGGAGGCGCCGGGCAGGGGGATCCAGGTGATCGTCGCCGGCGCGGGCGGCGCCGCTCACCTGCCCGGCATGCTGGCGGCCAAGACCCACCTGCCAGTGCTGGGGGTCCCGGTCGAGTCCCACGCGCTCAGGGGGATGGACTCTCTGCTCTCGATCGTGCAGATGCCGGCGGGCATCCCGGTGGGGACGCTGGCGATCGGGCGCTCCGGGGCGATCAACGCCGCCCTGCTGGCGGCGGCCATCCTGGCTCTCGGAGACGCCACGGTCAGGGAGCACCTGGTGGCCTGGAGGCAGCGGCAGACGATGGAGGTGCTGGCGCAGCCCGACCCCAGCTTGAGCCCCGAGGTGGGCGATTAGGTGGCGATCCGGGTGGGCTGCCTGGGAGGAGGGCAGCTGGGGAGGATGCTGGCTCTGGCGGGGTATCCGCTGGGGCTGCGGTTCACCTTCCTCGACCCGGCCGCGGACGCGGCGGCGGGCCAGGTGGGGGAGCTGCTGGTCGGGCCCTACACCGACCCGGGGCGCCTGCGGGAGCTGGGCCGCGCCGCGAACCTGGTCACCTTCGAGTTCGAGTCGGTCCCCGACACCGCGGCCCAGGCGCTGGCCGCCACCACCACGGTCTTCCCGCCCCCACTGGCTCTGGCGGTCGCCCAGGATCGGCTCCTGGAGAAGCGGCTCTTCAGCGAGCTCGGCATCCCCTCCTCCGCCTACACCAGGGTGGACGCTCCCGAGGACCTCGGCCCCGCCGCGGACTGGTTGCGCCGGCCGGCGCGGCTGAAGTCGCGCCGGCTGGGCTACGACGGGCACGGCCAGGCGGAGGTCGCAGCGCCGGAGCTCCTGGAGGACAGCTGGCGGAGTCTGGGCGAGGTCCCCTGCATCCTGGAGGAGGAGGTCCAGTTCGAGCGCGAGCTCTCGGTCATCGGGGCCCGCTCCCGCAGCGGTGAGGTGGCCTTCTATCCGCTGACCGAGAATCATCACCAGCTGTCGGTCCTCCGCCTCTCGCTGGCCCCAGCCCCCGATGCCGCTCCGGGGCTCCAGGCCCAGGCCGAGGAGATCTGCCTTGCGATCATGGAGAAGTTGGACTACTGCGGGGTGTTGGCCGTGGAGCTGTTCCAGCTCGGGCCGCAGCTGCTGGCCAACGAGATCGCTCCCCGGGTCCACAACTCCGGCCATTGGACCCAGGATGGCGCTCTCACCTCTCAATTCGAGAACCACCTCAGGGCCGGGCTGGGATGGCCACTCGGGAAGACCACGGCGAGGGGGTTCGCCGCGATGGTCAACATCCTCTCGGAGCTCCCCGAGCCGGGCGACGTGCTCGCGGTCCCGGGTGCCCACCTGCACCTCTACGGCAAGGCGCCGCGGCCTCTGCGCAAGCTGGGCCACGTGAACGTCAGCGGGCCAGACCCGCATCACGTGAGCGCGACGGTCGAGCAGCTGGACGGGGTTCTGGGGGCGTCCCTGCCCCCTCCACGGTTCGGGCCCTCGTATTGGCCGGGGTGAGCTCCCCCGCCGAGTCCGCCCTGGACTCGGTGCTCGGGCACCGCCAGGCCGTGAGCCGGCTCCGCCAGCAGCTCCAGACGGGATCGTTGGGCCACGCCTACTGGATCACCGGCCCTCCCAGAGTCGGCAAGACCACCCTGGCCCTGGCGCTGGCCGCCGATCTCCTCGGGGCCGCCGGCTGGCCCGGTGGCCTGGTCGCCCACCCCGACCTCTGGCTGGACGACGAGGACGGAAACCTGTCGGTCGACCGGATCCGGGGCGGCGCGGAGGACCGTGGCGAGGGCCCGAGCCTGCAACACTTCCTGAGCCTGCTGGCGTATGCGGGCAAGGCGAAGGTGGCGATCGTCGCGAATGCCGAGCGGATGACCCTGCCCGCCTCCAACAGCCTGTTGCGGATGTTGGAGGAGCCGCCCCCCCAGTCCATCATCTGCCTCACCACCTCGCGTCCGGAGTCCGAGCGCCTTCCCAGCACCTTGCGCAGCCGGTGCCAGGAGCTGCACCTGGGACCGGTGCCGGCGGCTGAGATCACTGGCTGGCTGCAGACCCGGGCCGCCTGCTCCCCGGGGGCGGCCGAGCTGGCCGCCGCCCTCTCCGGCGGGAGTCCGGGCCGGGCCCTGGAGCTGCTGGGCGACCCTGAGCTGGAGCAGCGGGGAGTGGTCGCGGTCGGGCGTCTCTTGGACTGCGCGGGTGGGGGGCCCGGCAGCTGGCTCTCTCTCAGCCGGGAGCTGGCGGAGCGGGGGCGGGACCGCGAGCAGGCGGTCTTCGCGATGAGGAGCTGGGTGGCCTTCCTGCGCGACTGCTGCCACCTGGCGACCGGCTCTCCGGAGCTGCTCACCCTGCCCCACTGGCGAGAGGCGGCGGAGCTGTGGGCAGAGGCGCTGGGATTGCCGGGGTGCCTGGCGCGCTACGATCTGGCCCTGGAGGCTCTGGCTCGCCTGGACGAGAGTGCCACGGCGAGATTGGTGCTGGACAGATTTTTACTGCTCGCCTTCGGGGCCCAGCCGCCCAACCCGCCGCCTCGCGCAAGCCGGTGAGGCGAGGTCCCATAGGCGATTTGCGCAGAGGTGCAGGCATGACCCTGGTGGTGGGAGTCAAGTTCCGGCGACACGGCCCGCTCAACTACTACAGTCCGGGCGAGTGGGACCCGGCCCCGGGAACCCGGGTGATCGCCGAGGTGGCCCGGGGAATCGAGCTGGGTGAGGTGGTGATGGCTGCGGCCGAAGTGGACCAGGCGATGCTGCCCGACCCCCTGCCGGAGATATTGCGGCCGGCGACCAGGGAGGACCTGGAGGAACGAAAGAGGCTCGACCAGCGTCTGCCGGAGGTAATGCGGGTTGCCCGTCAGCTGGTGGAGGAGCGCAAGCTCGCGCTCAAGGTGGCCCGAGCAGAGATCAGCTTCGACGGCAGCCGAATCCTCTTCGACCTCACCGCCGAGCGCCAGACCCACTACCAGGACCTCGCCAAGGAGCTGGCGACCCGGCTGCGCTGCCGGGTTGAGCTGCGTCAGATCGGGAGTCGCGACGAAGCCCGGATCCAGGACGGGTACGGACCGTGCGGGAACCGGCTCTGCTGCTCGTCCTGGCTCAAGGAGTTCGTGCCGGTGACGATCAAGATGGCCAAGGAGCAGGGGCTGCCCCTCAACCCCACCCGCCTGAACGGGATGTGCGGCAAGCTCAAGTGCTGCCTGCAGTACGAGAACGAGCAGTACGTGGACCTCAAGCGGCGGCTGCCCAAGGTGGGCGCGGCGCTCGACACCGAGCAGGGAGCGGCCGTCATCACCGAGGTCAGCCTGGTGCGGGAGCAGGTCCTGGTGACCCTGACCGAGAGCGGGACGGTGCTGGCCATCCCCGCCGCCAGTCTGGTCCGGGAGCGGGAACCCCAGGAGGAGCAGGCCTCAAGCCGCGGGCGCCGGCGTCGCAGTCGGCCCCAGGGCGAGAGCGGCCCCCAGTGATCCCCCGCGAAGTCGGATCTGCAGTCCACTCCAGCTGATCCCGGCCGCGGGCCGCGGCTTCGATGGGACATCGCGTGGCGCCGGGCCACCCCATATCACCGCGGGTACGGTGGCGACGGGCGGGCGGGAGCCACGCGGCTCAGGGATGGAGATGCCGGCGCCCCTTCCAGGCCGCCGCCACCAGCGCTCCCAACACCAGCCCTCCGAGCAGATAGGTCAGCGTCCGCCAACGCCCGCTGGAGTCCACCGGCGCGGGCGGCATGATCTCCAGCGCGGGTGCCGGCTGATCATGAGGGGCGAGCTGGGGAGCTGGGGGATCATGGGGGGCGGGCGCGGGCGAATTCGGGTCCAGCTGTGCGGACACCCCCTCCAGGCTCTGCTCGAGGGATCGGCAGAAACGCCTGACCGCCGAGGCGATGGCGCGGTCACGGACCTCCTGGGAGACCTCGCTGAGGCGGCCCCTGCCGTCCACCAGGACGGTGAGCCGGAGATCGCTGCGACCAGCTCCCAGCTCCTTGACCCGGGCGCGCACCTCCACATGGGCCCGGCCGTCACCCCGCATCTCCCGGCCGCTCAGGGTCCACGTGACCCGCCGACCGGGCTCCTCGATGTGCTGGCGGGCGTAACCCCGGTACGTGACCGAGTGGCCCGCCAGCGTGATCTTCATGGTCCCGCGACCGCCGGCGCCGGCCGTCAGACCCGGCACCAGCTCAACCACCCGGCCCGAGCCGACGAGCCGGTCCCAGATGGTGCCCGCCGGGGCGTTCAACTCAACTGTCTCGATGAGGGTCACCGACTCTCCTCCTCTTCCTGCGAGCGGTCATCCGGCTCCGGGGCGTCCGACCCGGCGGGGGTGAACACCGGGTCCTCGGGGCTGACGGGCTCCCAGCCCGGTAGGTGACCACCATGGGGGGTGCCCGGCTGGGCAGGCGGCGGCGAGGAGATCGACGGCGCCGCCACGATGTCACCGAGGGAGCGGCCCTCCTGCTCTCGCCACACCACCATGGAGTTGCCCAGCATGTCCTCCGGGGCGCGGTGGTCGGGGCGGAAGAGGAGCAGGATGCTGCCTCCCACGAACTCGAAGAAGTTCAGGTACAGCCCCACTGCCGGCAGCAGCCACGGAACCCAGAACGGCAGTGATCTCAGCACCGCATCCCGGACCCGCAGCGGGCTGCCGTCGACCCTGGTCACGCGCAGGCCCAGGAGCCGCTTGCCGACCGTCCCGGAGAAGGCCAGGTAGCCACCGATCAGGTAGGCCGCGGTCAGCGCCTCCGCCACGATGAAGAAGTGGAGGTTGGAGGCGGCGTATCCGGGGGTGTGGGCGACCGCGGCTGCGATCCCCTGCTTGGGGTGCCGCTGGTAGTAGCTCTCCACCCGGGACACCTGGGGGGCGGCGATCAGGATGTAGGCGATCGCCTGGGGGATCGCCAGGACGATGAAGTCGATGACGGCGGCCAGGAACCGCGGCCCCACCGGCAGGGGACGCGCCCGCCGCGGCGCCGGGTTCTGAGTCACGTTGCACCCTCAAAGCGCAGGCGGCTGCGGTGGCCGCAGCATAGCCGCCGCTCTTCTGCCTGCGATTCTATGGCGATCGCTCGGATGTGATCGGCGGAGCTCGCCCGACGAAGTTGTAACAATCCGTCCTAAGGGGCTCGGGGCTGGGGACCAGCCCGCTACCCTTCCCCCATGCAGAAGCCCGAAAGGGGCTCTTCAAAGGCGGCGCACGAGCCTCCGGCGGCGGCCGGCGGAAGCTCCAAGCGGCGTCTCCGGAGGGGTTCCCGAGGGCAGGGGATGGTGGAATACGCGTTGGTTCTGATGCTGGTAGCGCTCGTCGTCATCGCAATCCTCACCGTACTGGGAACCCACGTGGGCCACATGTACTCCAACATCGAGAACGGAGTCGTGCGGGCCTCCTCCTGACCCTGACCTCGGGGCCCTCCGGGCCCTCTGCTATTCTCGGGGGAGAAGCGGCGCCCCATCGGGGCGCGCCCAGGTGGTTCCAGGAGTTCCAACCCAGATGACCTACGTCATTGGCGAGACCTGCATCGACGTCAAGGACAAGTCCTGCGTCGAGGTGTGCCCGGTCGACTGCATCATCGGTGACGATGAGGACAGGATGCTGTTCATCGACCCGGAGGAGTGCATCGACTGTGGCGCTTGCGTCGATCCCTGCCCGGTGGACGCGATCTACGCCGAGGAGGACCTCCCGCCGGAGTGGCAGGAGTACACCGAGATCAACAAGGAGTACTTCCAGGACCGCGAGGCCGCCCGAGCCAAGGTGGCCGTGAAGCAGGCGATCCCGGTCGAGCCCGCCTGATCCTTCGTCCTGAGGCTGACGACCCTCGGGGCGCTCACCGGTGAGCCTCGCCGCCAAGCCGGCATCTCCCATCTGGCTCCCGTCTGATCCCGGATGCCCGGCGGCCGTCCGCCACCGTCTCAGCCCGGGCGCGACAGGTGCAGGTCCGGGCGATCCTAAATCGGCACCCCAGCCGCGTTCGGCGCGTCGCCGGACCAGGAATCGTGTGAAACATCCAATATAGGGGCCATTGCATTTGGCATCATGATCCGATGATTGGTGCGGGCTCAGCCCTTACCCTGAGTCGAGTCGGCAGCCGTCATCGAGGAGGAGCTGAATGGCCATGGCGTTAGAGGGCAGGCTGGGCACCGCGCCGGGGACAGACCCGCAGGCGGTCATCGCCTATGCCAAGGACCAGGGGATCAAGTTCGTCGACTTCCGGTTCAGCGATCTTCTCGGTCAGTGGCAGCACTTCAGCGTGCCGGTCTCGGAACTCTCCGAGAAGCTCTTCGCGGAGGGCGTGGGGTTCGACGGCAGCAGCATCAAGGGGTTTCAGCA
The DNA here is from genome assembly GCA_021802115.1 of bacterium. The sequence continues at coordinate 9,712 of JAKABA010000072.1, forward strand.
GATCCACGAGAGCGACATGCTGCTTTTGCCCGATCCCCGGACGGCGTGCGTGGACCCGATCCTCGAGGTTCCGACGCTCTCCCTGATCTGCGACATCGTGGACCCGGTGACCAAGGCTCGCTACAGCCGCGACCCTCGCTTCATCGCCCACAAGGCGGAGGCCTACCTGCGCCAGTCGGGCATCGCCGACACCAGCTACTGGGGCCCGGAGATGGAGTTCTACATCTTCAACTCCATCCGCTTCGACCAGAGTGTGAATGAGGGTTACTACCACATCGACTCGGTGGAGGGGATCTGGAACTCGGGGCGCAACGGGGTTCCCAACCTGGGGTTCCGACCGCGCCTGAAGGAGGGGTACTTCCCGGTGCCTCCGGTGGACAAGCTGCAGGACCTGCGCAGCCGGATCTCGCTGGCTTTGGCCGAGGCCGGCATCGAGGTCGAGGTTCACCACCACGAGGTGGGGACCGCCGGACAGACCGAGATCGACATGCGCTACGACACCATGGTCGCGATGGCGGACAAGGTGCTGACCTTCAAGTACATCGTGAAGAACGTCTGCTACCGGGAGGGCTTCACCGCCACCTTCATGCCCAAGCCGCTCTTCGGCGACAACGGCAGCGGCATGCACACCCACCAGTCGCTCTGGAAGCAGGGCGATCCCCTGTTCTTCGATGCCAACGGCTACGCCCTGCTCTCCGATCTGGCCCGCTGGTACATCGGCGGGCTGCTGGCCCACGCGCCCGCGCTGTTGGCGTTCTCCGCTCCCACCACCAACAGCTACCGCCGGCTGGTGCCGGGCTACGAGGCCCCGATCAAGCTGGCCTACTCGGCCCGCAACCGCTCGGCGTGCATCCGCATCCCCACCTACAGCGAGCGTCCCGAGCTGCGTCGCCTCGAGTTCCGCTCCCCGGACGCCACCGCCAACCCCTACCTGGCCTTCTCGGCGATGCTGATGGCGGGGCTGGACGGCATCCGCCGCCAGCTCGAGCCGCCGTCGCCGGTCGAGGCCGACCTCTACGAGCTGGAGGGGGACCAGGCGACCGCGGTCCGGGACCTTCCCGGAAGTCTGGACGAGGTGCTGGTGGCGCTCGAGCGGGACCACGACTTCCTCTACGAGGGTGGGGTGTTCACCGAGGACCTGGTCGAGACCTGGATCGCACTGAAGCGCGAGCGGGAGGTGGACCCCGTCCGCCTGCGTCCCCACCCCTACGAATTCATGCTGTACGCCGACAGCTGAGATGGGACAGCCGCCCCGGAGGGATCCGGGGCGGCTGTGTCCGCCGGAGGAAGTGCCGACGGAAGGAGAGAGAGGGACCATCGGCCGGTGCCGCTGAAGGGAGGTGACATCGGCGTCCCGGCACTCAGCGTATCCGCCGCAGCGTGGAGGGGAACCATCGTTGCAGGATCGTGACGCCGGTGATCTCAGCCCGCTCCGGGCGAGGCCGGGAGGGCGTCGGCCGGAGCCTGCCTAGTGGTCACGACCAGCACCACTCCCGCCAGCACCAGCGCGCCTCCGACGAGGGTGGCCGGGCCGGGGCGTTCTCCCCGAACCGCGATCGCCAGGCCGGTGCCGACCAGCGGCTGGATGAACAGAAGTGGCGCCAGCGCTCCTGGCATAACCCTCTGGAGGCCGTAGAACCACGCCCAGTAGCCGAGCACGGTGGTGACCACCCCTAGGTACAGCGCCGCCACCACCACTCCCCAGGTGAGCCCGGGCCAGTGCCGCACCGCCAGGGCGCTGAGCCCCGCCGGCCACCAGGCGACCAGGCTGCCGGCGACCACGGCGGCCGTGACCAGGAAGGGGGGATAGCGCGCGACCACGGTCTTGCCCACGATGGTGAAGCAGGCCTCCAGCACCAGCGACAGCACGATAAGCAGGTTGCCCAGGAGCTGTCCGTGGCCGAACCCACTCGGCAGGCGCAGTCCGCCCACCACGACCAGGTAGATGCCGAAGCCGCCCAGGACGAGGCCCGCCCCCTCGAAGGAGCGGATCCGCTCGTGGAGGAGGAGGACGCTGAGAATCACCGTCACCAGCGCCTCGGCTCCGATGAGGAGGGCCATGTCGGTGGCGGTCGAGAGGCTGAGACCCCAGTACTCGAAGGCCTTGTTCCCGATGAATCCCAGAGCGCACATGGCGGCCAGGCGCAGCTGGTCCGACCGCCCGCGCGGGAGCTCCTGGCGGTGCCGCCACAGATACGGCGCCAGCACGGCCGCCGCCACCGTGAACCGCACCATGTTGAGGCTGGCGAAGGGCCACGTCGCCAGCGCCAGCTTCGCGGTGACGTAGGACCCGGCGAAGAGGCAGTTGGCCCCGGCCAGAATCAACAGGGCGCCTCTGCGGGTGCTCACGAGTCCGCGTGCTTGCGGCCGGGCCAGGACCGGTTTCGGGGCGGCCGCGCCGGTTCTCGGCCGCGGGACGGCGCGACAGTCCCCGCTACGGGGTCAGCCGGCAGCCTGAGCAGCCGCCGAGCCGGAGTCCTGTGCCTCCAGCGCCGACACCGCGGCCGCCGCCACGCCCTCCGCTGTCAGCCCGAACTCGGCCAGGATCTCGGCCTGGGCGCCGTGAGGCAGGAACTGGTCCGGGAGGGCGACCTGCTTCACCGGGCAGACGACCGAGGCCGCCTGCAGTGCCTCCATGACCGCCGCCCCCAGCCCGCCGTTTCTGGTGTTGTCCTCGACGGTCACGACCGCCCGGTGCTGCCTGGCCCAGTCGGGCAGGCGCCGGTCCACCGGCTTCAGGAAGCGGGCGTTCACCACCGACGCGGAGATCCCCGCCGGCTCCAGCAGCCCAGCGGCGTTCAGCGCCACCTGCACCATCTTGCCGGCCGCGCAGAGCAGCACGTCCCGGCCTCCCTCTCGGGCCATCTCCCAGCTCAAACTCGCCAGTGGCCGCAGATCGACCACATGCTCGTCGGCTCCGCCCCGAGGATAGCGGATCGCAAAGGGGCCCTGGTGGTGGACCGCGGTGGCCACCAGCCGGCCCAGCTCGGCGGCCCCGCGCGGGGTGGAGACCACCAGGTTGGGGACCATGCGCAGGTAGGTGAGGTCGAACATCCCGTGGTGGGAGCTGCCGTCCGGACCGGTGACGCCGGCGCGGTCGAGCACGAAGGTGACCGGGAGGTTGTGCAGCCCCACGTCGGTGATCACCTGGTCGAAGGCGCGCTGCAGGAAGGTGGAGTAGATGCAGACGACCGGGTGCAGGCCGCCCATCGCCAGACCGGCGGCGAAGGTCACCGCATGCTGCTCGGCGATCCCCACATCGTAGAAGCGGTCCGGGAAGCGCTGCGCGAACTTCAGCAGCCCGGTGGAGGAGGCCATCGCGGCGGTGATCGCCACCAGGCTGGGGTCCTCCTCCGCCAACGCCAGCAGGACCTCCTCGAAGACGTCGGTGTAGCTGACCCCGGCGACATGGAGCTTGCCGGTGGCGATGTCGAAGGTGCCCACCCCGTGGAACTTGTCGATCTCATCGTCCTCGGCAGGGCTGAAGCCGCGTCCCTTGTTGGTCACCACATGGACCACGACCGGGCCCCGCAGGTTGCGCGCCAGCTTGAGCGCACCCTCCACGGCCGCCAGGTCATGGCCGTCGATCGGGCCGGAGTACTTGATCCCGAGATCCTCGAAGAAGACGTTGGGTGAGACCAGCTGCTTCATCCCGGTCTTGAACCGTCTCGCCATCTCGTGAGCGGGCTCCCCCACCGCCGGAAGCGAACTCAAAAAGTCGCCGATCCCGCTCTTGGCCGCCTCGTAGCGCGGGCTGAGTCGAAGTCGCGCGAGGTGGTTGGCCAGCCCCCCCACGGTGGGGGCGTAGGAGCGGCCGTTGTCATTGAGGATGATCACCAGGTCAGGGCGCAGCGAGCCGATGTTGTTGAGCGCCTCGTAGGCCATGCCTCCGGTCAGGGACCCGTCTCCCACCACCACCACCACCTTGCCTTGGTCGCCGCGGCGGCGGCGGGCCTGGGCCAGCCCGAGCGCATAGCTCAGGCCGGTGGATGCGTGGCTGTTCTCGATTAAGTCGTGCGGGGACTCCGCCCGATTGGGGTACCCCGACAATCCCCCCGCCTGCCGCAGCGTCGCGAACTGCTCCCGGCGGCCGGTGAGGATCTTGTGCACGTAGGCCTGGTGGCCGGTGTCGAACACCACCTGATCTCGGGGGCTGTCGAACACCCGGTGGATCGCGAGGGTGATCTCCACCACTCCCAGGTTGGGACCGAGGTGGCCGCCGGTCTTGGAGACGCGCTCCACCAGGAACTCGCGGATCTCCCGGGCCAGGGTTCCACACTCCTCCGGGGTGAGGCGCCTGCAGTCCGCCGGGCAGTTGATCCGCTCCAGCACCGAGGGCTCGGCCGCGCCCGCTCCATTCCTTGGTGCTGGCATAAACCCGGATTATAGCTTCGAAATCGAATCTCAGCCGGCTCACGATCGCCCCGCCGGGGTGCTGGTGGGCTACGCTGTCCCTCCGGACCGTCGGGAGGGGCCGCGGTGATCGCCAGATCAACCCGCTACGTGCAGAGAACCCCCTTTGGCACCGGCCGCGTCTGGCAACTGGTGCAATATAGAGAGGATGACCCCAAGGCAAGCACCCAGGGCCAGGCGGTCCGCCCCGGCGTCCCGGCCGGCCGGGACGGGCGCAGACGCAGGCTCCTCCTCCGGGGGCTGGGCTGTCGAGCTCTCCCTGGCCGTGGCCGCGGTCGCCCTGGTGTCGGCAATCGCCAACGTGGTGTCGGTTGGGGTCGTCTTGGGGACCATGGCGACCGCGACCCCGCCCGAGGGGGCGGTCACCTACCTGCCGGTGGTGGCCGGAGCCGTGCTCGGGCTGGTGGGCGATTGCCTTCTGCTGAGCGGGGCGGTGGGGGTCCTCCGACCCGGGGCGCGCTTCACCTCCGGCCGGGGATCGGTCCTGGTCGGGCTCGCGGTGCAGCTGGTGGCCGCGGCCGCGGTCGGCACCCTGGAGGCCTCGCTCGTGCTGACGCTGGTCTACCTGGCGCTCCTGGTCGCGTTGGCGGCCCTCTGGGTGCGGCTCACGCCCGCCGCCGGCCCGCGCCCGGTGGCGCAGCATCCCCGGATCCTTCCCGACAGCCTCCCGGATCCGGTTCCCGCTCCCGCCCGCTGGACGCTGCAGCAGCAACCTCCCCCGATGACCTGGTCGAGGGGCGTGCCTTTGCCGCCTTCGGCTCCCGCGGACCAGGACGACCAGACGACGGTGGCGGCCGCTCCCGCGGCACCGGCCACCTGGAAGCGCCCTGAGCGTTGAGCTAACCGACCGAGCTCCTGAGCCGGAGCCGGAGCGCCCATCCTGGGGCGTTCGCGAGGTGGTGTTCGGGACGCTGGTGGCGATTCCCGCGGTCCTGATCGCGATCGTGGCGGTCGCGATAGCGACCGACGCGCTGAGCCAGGCGGGGGTGATCGGCAGCCTGACCGGGCGCTCGGCGAAGTCGATCCTGCCCTTCTACAACCTGGCGACCACGCTGGCCTTCTACGGGGCGCTGCTGGCGGTCGTCCTCTTCTTCGCCGGCCGCCACGGGGGCCATCTCTGGCGTCAGCTGGGGGTGCGGCGACCGCCCTACTGGGTGCTGCCGCTCATGCCGGTGCTGGCGGTCGCCCTGCAGTTTCTGACCGGCCTGATCTCCGAGGCCCTGTCCCCTCTGCTCCATGGGATGACCAATCCCCAGGGCTGCAGCATCTCCCAGGGATTCGGCCAGGACGCCTATCTCGGGGTGATCGCGATCGTGGTGATCGCGCCGGTGGTGGAGGAGCTCACCTTTCGCGGCTTCATCTTCGGCGGGCTGAGGGGAAAGCTGGGCACGACCGGGGCGGTGGTCGTCAGCTCGGTGATCTTCGCTTTGGCCCACACCCTCTCGGTGGGTGGCTCCATCCTGCTCCTGGGCCCCTCCCTCTTCGTGGCTGGGGTCGCGCTGGCACTGGTGTACGAGCGGACCAGGTCGATCTACCCGGGGATGGCGCTGCACGCCTCCTTCAACCTGGTCGCGGTGATCCTGATCTTCATGTCGTCGACTGCTGCCAACTGCCACTGATCAGGGAACCGAAGCTCTACTGGGACACACGCCCTGCAACTCTGCGCGACCGGATCGGCCCGTTCGGCCACAGCGTTCAGCCCCCAGCCGGGACTGGACGCCTACGCCCCCCGGGCCAACAGTGGACGCCCGAGGGTGGCACAGGCGGCCAGAGCGACGATCAGGAAGATCGGGGCCGCGATCAGGAGCGACCCGCTGCTCCCGTAGGGCGGGTTGCCGTGCAGCACCAGCTGGAAGCCATCACTGAGGTAGCTGAAGGGGAGAATCTGGGCGATCCAGTAGCGGATCCCCTGCGCGGGGACCCCGGTGAAGAGGCCGGAGAGGAAGAGCAGCGGCGCCAGGATAACCGCCAAAAAGAGCATCGCCTCGCCGGCGTTGTCGGTGAGGGTGGCGACGCCCAGCCCGATCGCGCCGGAGAAGGCAAGGGTCGCCAGCGCCAGCAGCCAGGTCGCCAGGATCAGCAGGGGGTCAGGGCGCTGGGCTATCTCCAGGACCACGAAGATGAGGGTCGCCTGCAGGCAGTCCACCAGCCAGCCGGCGAAGAAGATCTCCAGGGAGATTCGCCAGGAAGGCATCGGCAGCACCGCCAGGCGGTCCAGCCACCCCGAGCCCCGAGAGCGGGTCACGCTGACGCCGGTTCCCACGGTGCCCACCATCGCGATCAGGATGGTGAGCAGCATCCCGGCAAAGAACTGGGGGGCGTTGGTGGCCGCCAGCGGGATCACCAGGAGCATGGGGAACCCCATCTTGATCGCCAGTGCCCGTCGCCTCGAGAGGGTTGCGCGCAGTTCCAGCTGCCAGAGCCGGCGGGGCTGCCACCTCCTCCTCCGACCGGGGGCCGGGGCGCTGACCGTCACCGCCCCCGCCCGCTCAGGCATCCAGGCTCCGCCCGGTCACCATCAGGAAGCAGTCGGCCAGGCCCGGTTCTCGCACCGAGAGATCTAGCAGGGTCCGGTCCAGGTCCCCGAGGGTCTCCAGCAGATCGGCCAGCAGCCCCTCCCGCTGGCTGGCCACGACGGTGGCCCCGTCGTCGGTCCCC
>JAKABA010000073.1 GCA_021802115.1 bacterium
GGCAGGAGCTACCAGCTGCCGATTGTCGACGGAGCGATCCGGACCCTCGACCTCCGCCAGATCAAGGTCGGCGACGGCGACTTTGGCCTGATGGCCTACGACCCCGCCTTCCAGAACACCGCCAGCTGCCGCAGCCAGATCACCTACATCGACGGCGATCGCGGAATTCTGCGCTATCGCGGCTACCCGATCGAGGAGCTGGCCGAGTCGAAGGGCTTTTTGGAGATTGCCTACCTGCTTCTGAACGGGGAACTGCCCACCGCGACCGAGCTCGAGCGCTGGACCGCCGAGATCACCAACCACACCTTCATCCACGAGAGCATCAAGCACTTCATCGACGGCTTCCACCACGACGCCCACCCGATGGGAATGCTGGTCTCCTCGGTGGCGGCGCTGTCCACCTTCTACCCCGAGGCGAAGCAGATCCGGGACCCCGAGATCCGCCACCGCCAGATCGTCCGCCTCATCGCCAAGATGCCGACCCTGGCAGCGTTCGCCTACCGCCACGCGATGGGCCTCTACTACGCCTACCCGGACGACGACCTCTCCTACGCGGGCAACTTCCTGAACATGATGTGGCGCGCCACCGAGCTCAAGTACCAGCCCAATCCGGTCCTGGAGCACGCGCTCAACGTGCTGCTGGTGCTCCATGCCGACCACGAGCAGAACTGCTCGACCAGCACCATGCGCATGGTGGGCAGCTCCGAGGCCGATCCCTACTCGGCGATGTCAGCCGCCTGCGCCGCCCTCTACGGCCCGCTCCACGGCGGCGCCAACGAGCAGGTTCTGCGGATGCTGCAGGCGATCGGGACGGTCGAGAACATTCCCGCCTACATCCGCCGGGTGAAGGCGGGCGAGTTCCGGCTGATGGGGTTCGGCCATCGGGTCTACAAGAACTTCGACCCCAGAGCCCAGCTGATCAAGAAGGTGGCGGACCAGGTGTTCGAGGTCACCGGGCGCAGCCCGCTCCTGGACATAGCGCTGGAGGTGGAGCGGATCGCGCTGGCGGACGAGTACTTCATCAACCACAAGCTCTACCCGAACGTCGACTTCTACTCCGGGATCATCTACCTGGCGATGGGGATCCCCGTCGAGATGTTCCCGGTCCTCTTCGCCATCGGACGGACTCCCGGGTGGCTGGCCCACTGGGAGGAGGGGCTGCTGGACCCGGAGCAGAAGATCGGCAGGCCCCGGCAGCTCTACGTCGGCCCCGAGATGCGCCACCTCGACTGACGAGGTGTGGCTGGGGGCGGCTGTCGTAGCCCCCAGCCACCTCAGTCGATCTCGAAGCGCAGCTGGGAGTGAGCTTGCCGCAACCTGGTCGCGGCGTCCGGTCCATCAGCGCCGCGGGCGAACAGGAACCCCAGATAGCGGTCCCCGCCCGGTGGCGGCTCGACCATCGCTCCCACCGGCACCGAGATCTCCAGGGACTCGACGCCTGGCACGGCCAGCGCCCCCTCCCGGCCACTGACCTCCAGCAGCCGTCCCGCCCTGGGCACCGGCAGCATCATCACCCCGGCCCCGCCCGCCTCCAGCTCCAGCTCTGGCAGAGGGTCGCCCAGCGCGTTGAGCAGGACCAGCTCCTCCAGGCTCTGCCCGCATTTGAAGTGGAGGACCGCCGAGCAGTGCCCCCCTATCGAGCGGGAGGCCAGGTCGATCACCCGCGGCCGACCCTGACCCAGCCGCAGCTCGGCGTGGACGGGACCGGTGGCCAGGCCCACGGCCGCGACCGCCGCGGACAGGCTGGCGATCACCGCCTGCTGGGCTTCCGGGGGCAGGACGCTGGGGACGCAGTAGATCGTCTCCTCGAAGTAGGGGCCGTCGAGCGGGTCGGGCTTGTCGTAGATCGCCAGCGGAATCAGCTCGCCGTCCTGGACCAACGCCTCCACCGCCACCTCGGGGCCCGGCACGAACCCCTCGATGAGGAGCGGGCGCTGGTCGGGGGCGACAGCCGGCTGGCAGCTCGGATCGTGAGCCAGCAGCTGACGGACGCGTTCACCCTGCGCTGCCAGGTCTGAGGCCGTGTCCACCCGGACCACCCCGCGGCTGGCCGCCTGGTCGAGCGGTTTCAGCACCGCCGGGAAGAGCTGCCAGCGGGGCGGACGGCGGCCGCGCCACAGCGTCCACTCGGGCTGGGGCACCCCGCTAGCGCGCAGGCGTGCCCGCAGCTGCGCCTTGTCCCTGGTCGCCGCCGCGGCTGCCGGCGAGTTGCCAGGCAGCCGAAGCGCGGCGGCGAGGTGGGCAGCGACCAGGACTGCGGTCTCGTCGACCGCCACCACCGCCCCGAAACCGACGTGGTCGTCCAGCGCTGCCAGGGCCGCCGGGGCCAACTCGGGGCGGGCGAAGTCCACCACCAGCTCCTGGCCCGGATGCAGGGCTCCCAGGGTGGAGGGCTCGTCGCTGGCCACCACGACCTCAAGTCCTAGCCGGCGGGCGGCGCTGAGAAAGGCCGACGCGCGGTAGGTTCCGGTGGGGAGCACCAGCAGCACGCGACGGCTCATGGCGTCAGACTATCCCCATGGACCATTTCCACGGAGAGTCCGGAGCCGAGCTGCCGACCCTCACCGTGACCGACCGCGCCGCCGAGCGGATCCGCGGGTTCCGGCAGCGCCAGGGCCACCCCGAGGCATGGGTGTCGGTGACCCCGGCGGGCCTGGTCGGCGAGCGGCTCAGCTTCACCTTCGCGCTGGTGGAGAGCGGAGGGCTGAAGGATGACGAGGTGCTGGTGCGCGGGCGGGACGACATCGACTTCGTGGCGCCCAAGCTGATCTCCAGGCACGTGATCGGCGCCACCGTAGACGCCGACCCGCTGACCGGAGCGCTGGAGCTGGTGACCAGTTACAACCCCGATGAGGACCCCCTCGCCAAGGCGGTCCAGGAGCTTCTCGACCAGGAGATCAACCCGGCGGTCGCCTCTCACGGCGGCTACATCGGGCTGCTCGACGTTGCCGACGGAGTCGCCTACGTACAGATGGGAGGTGGCTGCCAGGGCTGCGGGCTGGCCGAGGTGACGCTGTCCCAAGGCGTGAGGACCGCCATCCTGGAGCGCTTCCCGGAGCTTCACGACGTGGTCGACACCACCGACCACGCCCAGGGTGCAAATCCCTACTACCAAGCCTCCAAGAAGTGACGGGCCCGGCTCAGGTCAGCACCTCCCGGTAGACCCCTCTGGTCAGGGCTGCCATCCTGGCCGCCGAGTAGCGCAGCCGGACCCGCTCGGGACCAGCCTCGGAGAGGCGGCGATAGCGTTCCACATCGTCCAGCAGGGCGGCCGTGACACTGGCCAGGGCGGTGGGGTTGGCCGGGGCCACCAGCGCACCTGAGCGGGGCGGATCCAGAATCTCCGGCAGGCCGCCGACCCTGGTTCCCACCACCGGGAGACCGGCGCTCATCGCCTCGCAGGCCACCAGCCCAAAGGGCTCGGCTCGTGATGGCACCCAGGCGACATCGCACGAGTCGAAGAACGCCTGCCGGTCGGTGACCGGCCCCAGGAAGGTGACCCGGGAAGCCACCTGCAGCCGCTCGGCCAGGTCCAACAGGGCCGGCAGCTCCGGACCCTGGCCGCCCACCACCAGGGACAGCGCCCGGCCGGGAGGGGTGGCGAGCGCCATCACCGCCAGGTCCACCCCCTTGCTGGGGATCAGGCTGGCGAGCACGCCGACCCGGGCTGCCGAGGGACGCTCGCGCAGCCTCGGTTGCAGTGGATCGATGCCGTTGGGGACCACCCGGACCCGGCTGGCGGGGCTCCCCAGGGTCTCGGTGACGAACTCGAATACCGACTGCGAGACCGCTATCTGCAGCTGAGCCCGGCGGCCGATGCCGCGCAGCGCCCGGCGATGGATTGCGGTGCGCATGGCGCTGGCGGTGAACCAGGAATCCAGGTGATGGGTGTGCACCCAGGGAACCTGGGGCCGGGCGCGCCGGACCAGCCACGCCGCTCGCAAGCCGTGGCTGTGGACCAGGTCGGCCTGGTAGCGCCGCACCATGTGCCGCAGCCTGATCGCGGCCAGCCCCAGCTCCCGGCCGGAGCAGCGCAGGGGCAGGCTGGTCACGTCCAGCGCCCGGCAGCGGTCGAGAAGATCTCCTGGGGGAGCGGCGACCGCCACCTGCCACCCGGCGCCGTCCAGCTCGCGGGCCAGGGTGAGGACGTGCTCGGGACCACCGGTGCGTGAGCTGTCGGCGATGACAAGCAGCACCCTGGGCTGGTAGGGCATGGACGCATTGTTCCACCTTCTAGGGTCGCCACCGGATACCATCGGACAGGTCGTGAGTTCCTCGCAACCCGAACTGGTCCTGGTGGCGGTCGCCTGGCCGTATGCCAGCGGCCCGCGTCACATCGGTCACGTGGCCGGGTTCGGGGTGCCCTCCGATGTGTTCGCTCGCTACCACCGGCTGCGCGGGTCGGCGGTGCTGATGGTGAGCGGGACAGACGAGCACGGGACCCCGATCCTGGTTGCCGCCGATCGAGAGGGGGTCGGACCGCGGGAGATCGCGGACCGCTACAGCAAGGTCATCGCCGAGGACCTGCAGCGGCTGGGACTCAGCTACGACCTCTTCACCAGGACGACCACCAAGAACCACGAGCGGGTCGTGCGCGATGTCTTCCGCACCCTCTTCGAGAAGGGGTATCTGATCAAGCGCACCCAGATGGGCGCCTTCTCCCAGAGCACCGGCCGGACTCTGCCGGATCGCTACATCGAGGGCACCTGCCCGCACTGCGGGTACACCTCCGCACGCGGGGACCAGTGCGACAACTGCGGCAGGATGCTGGATCCCCAGGATCTGATCGACCCCCGCTCGCGAATCGATGCCACGCCCCCGGTCTTTCGCGAGTCCGAGCACCTGTTCCTGGACCTGCCCGCATTCGCCGACCAGCTGTCCCAGTGGTTGGCGTCCAAGCCCGACTGGCGGAGCAACGTCCGTGCCTTCTCCACCAACCTGCTGGCGGAGCTGCGCCCCCGAGCCGTGACCCGCGACATCGACTGGGGCATCCGGGTGCCGGTGGAGGGTTTCGAGGAACGCCCCGACAAGCGGGTGTACGTCTGGTTCGACGCGGTGGTCGGCTACCTCTCCGCCAGCATCGAGTGGGCGCTGCTGCGGGGCGAGCCCGAGGCGTGGCGAAGTTGGTGGCAGGACCAGAGGGCCCGCCACTACTACTTCATGGGCAAGGACAACATCGTCTTTCACTCGGTCATCTGGCCGACCATCCTGATGGGCTACGGCAGTGGGGGGACCTTCGGTGGGGGACCGGGCCAGCCTCCTCTGGTGCTGCCGGAGAACGTGGTCAGCAGCGAGTTCCTGACCCAGGAGGGTCAGAAGTTCTCCAGCAGCCGCGGGGTGGTGATCGAGGTCCGCGACTTCCTGGAGCGGTACGACCCCGACCCTCTGCGTTACCACCTCACCGCCGCGGGGCCCGAGACCCAGGACACCGACTTCACCTGGGCGGAGTTCATCCGGCGCAACAACGACGAGCTGGTGGCCACCTGGGGCAACCTGGTGCAGCGGACGCTGACCCTGTGCGCCCGCCACTTCGGTGGCGTGCCCGAGCCCGGCCCGCTGCATTCCTTGGACCAGCAGCTGCTGGAGACGGTTGACGGTGGCTACCAGACGGTCGGCGAGCTGATCGGAAGCTGCCGGTTCAAGGCAGCCCTGGCCGAGGCCATCGGGCTGGCCGCCCGCGTGAACCAGTACCTGGGGGAGACCGAGCCCTGGCGCTTGATCAAGAGCGACCCGAGCCGGGCCGCCACCGTCCTCTTCACGGCCGTGCAGTGCGTGGCCAACCTCAGGGTGCTCCTCGCCCCCTTCCTGCCCTTCACATCCCAGCGCCTCCACCAGATGTTGGGTGAGCCCGGGGTGCTGACACCGATGCCGGAGCTGGTGGAGGCTGACGGAGGGGGGCAGGACCGCCACCTGGTCCTCGTCACCGCCCCCGTCACCGCCACCTCTGGCTGGCAGCCCCAGCGGCTGCCGGCGGGACGGCCCCTGGCCCAGCCCCAGGCTCTCTTCCGCAAGCTCGACCCCGCCTTGGCGGAACAGGAGCTGGCGCGGATGGGGGGCTCCGCCACCGTGCCCGGGGTTGCCTGATCGGGGCTCGTCTGACCTGCTGGGGCCAGCGGGTCCGTGCCTCTCTTCTAATCTGAGGCCATGAGCCTGGGCGCGGTCACCATCCCACTGGCCATCGCGGCCGGCGCCGCATCCTTCCTGTCGCCGTGCGTACTGCCTCTGGTGCCGGCCTACCTGGCCTTCCTCTCCTGCCAGGGGGCTGGGGAACGTGGCAGCGGCGCGACCACCACCGCCACCAGGTGGCGCGTGCTGAGGGGGGCGGCCGGGTTCGTGATTGGGCTGGGGGCCTTCTGCATCGCCTTCTTCTATGCGCTCGACCGGGTCCTCGAGCCGTGGAGATCGGTCTTGACCCCCGTCCTCGGGGTGCTGGTCATCCTGCTGGGGCTCACCCTGGTGGGGGTGATTCGGGTCGGGCCCCTGGCGCGCGACCTGCGCTTTCTGCCCCGCCGGGCCGGCCGCGGGGGGTTCGCGGCGGGACTGCTCTTGGGAGTCGGGCTGGCGGCGGGTTGGTCTCCGTGCATCGGGCCGGTCCTGGGAGCGGTGCTGACGTCGGGGATAAGCCAGGGGACGACTCTGCGCGGCATCTACCTGATGGTCGCCTACTGCGTCGGACTGGGGCTGCCGTTCCTGCTGGCGGCGACCCTGCTCGACCGCGCCGGGCCACTGCTCTCATCCTTGGCCCGGCACCAGCGGGTGATTTCGGTGGCGGGAGGGTTGGTGGTGGTGGCCATGGGCGCGCTGGTGACCGTCAACCACTTCACCGTGTTCAATGAGTGGCTCTCTGCCCACCTTCCGGGTTTCTTCCAGGACCCCTTCAATCTGTGATCCGCTCAGCATCCTCGACCCCGGTTGAGCCGCAGGGCTCGGAGGCTGTCCGGTGCCGCTGAAGTCGCGCCTGGCCAGCACGGTGGACGTCTATGCCGTGCTCGGGAGTGATCCTTCGGCGTCATGGCAGGAGCTGCGCCGGCACTACCGCGCCAGGGCCAGGGAGCTACACCCGGACGTCCAGATCCACCGGCAGGGTCAGCAGAGACTCGACCCGCAGCGCGCGACCAGGCTCTTCTCCCAGCTCCAGGCCGCGTGGGCCCTGGTGGCGACCCCCGAGCTGCGAAAGGAGTACGACCGTGCCACCAGCCATCGCCCCGCGGCGCCGCCCAAGCGGACGCAGTCCGCCAAGGTCCCAGCCTGGGCCGCCGGGCCACCGGCCGCGGTGCTGCTCCGGGCCGGACCGGGGGACCTTCACATCGCGATCCCCGGCGGCGACTGGGACCTGTCGCTGTCCGCCTACTCGGCGATGGTGAGCCACGGTCGGGCTCCCGGCCTCCTGATCGGCGACATCCCCCCTCATCAGGAGGTGCGGAAGGCGCTGAGCGGGCTCGCCTTCGTGGAGCGCCACCGGCTCACCACCATGGTCGGGTTGGTCGAGCCCGTTGAGGAGCGCGAGGACTCCCGGGACTCCGGGGATGAGACCGGAGCCTGGAAGCTGGGGCAGCTCTCCCGCGCGATGTCCCACTGGAGCCGGGCCCAGCCCGCCAGGCGGCGCGAACTGCCCTACGCGGACGACCTGCTCCTCATGGGCCGGCTCTCGCTGGCCGGTTACGAGCTCAACCTTCCCCATCCGGCTGGGCTGTTCGCGTGCTCCGAGCCGCGACCGCGGACCCGTCTCGAGGCTCAGGAGCGCAGAGGCCAGGCCGTCCTCGAGCTGAGGCTGCCCACCCCCACCCTGTTGCTGGCGGCCTTCTGGAGTGGGGACGCCGAGCTGGCCCGGGAGCTTGCCCGGGGCTCGCCGTCCGCCGCAGACATCGCCGCCGGGCAGGGCGCCGCCACCGTCACCATGCGCGCCCTGGCCGGCAAGCGGCCCCGACTTGACCATCACGACCCCATCTGGGGCTCGGTGCTCGACAGGCCCTCCGCGATCCCGGAATCGCTGCTGGAGCTGAGGCACTTCCCCAGGGCGTGGGCCTGGCTCACCGAGCGTCGCGGGCTGCCGGATCAGCTGCCCTGGGGAGATCCTCTTTCTCTGAGCGGGCGCGACCAGGCCCTGAGCGATGCCGGAGCCCGGCTCGCCACCAGGCTCGTGGAGCGGGCCCTGAGGGTGGTGCCTGCCACCGCACGGCTGGTTTCGCTGCGGGGGCCGAGCCTGCGCCTGCGTGTGCCCGAGCGGGAGCTCACCGCGGTGGCGGCCCTGCTGCGCGCAGAGGTCGCCAGCGAGGTGGAGACGAGCCTCGGCTGGAGGGTGGAACCGGCGATTCTCTGACGCACTCCAGGGAGTTGGGCCCGGGCAGGGTCGGAGTTTCGAAGATGTGCCCAAAACGTCACCGAAAGCTCCCGAGCGATCTCTAGAGTGGGTGGGCAGAGCATGTCGGTGCAATGGCGAGCGTGACCTCGGAGGAGACCAGGGGCGGTCCCGGCAGGCAGTTCCACCGGCGGCGGATTCTGGTGATCGCGAGCCCGGAGTCCAGGGCCTCGCTGGCTCTCTTGGCCCTGGCCCTGGTGCTGTTGCCCCTGAGCCAGGTCCCCTTCCCAACCGGGCTGGAGAGCCAGTCGGTCTACGCCGCCGGAGTCGCGACCGGGTGCGGGCTGATCGCGATCCTGCTGTTCGAAGAGCAGATGCTGGGCAACCCCGACCCCCGCCTGCTGGGCCTGGCGGGCACCTTCCTCGCCCTGCTCGCCATCGCGGTGCTATGGGCCGCCGCCGGCTCCTCGGGCATCCTGACGCACACCGCGGTCGGTCCGGTGTCCGGCCGGATCGCCTGGCACCTGGCCCTGGGCCTGGGGGTGTGCCTGTCGCTCGCGACCCCGGACCGACTCTGGCGGCAGCCGGCGCGCCCGGGTCGGTCGACCGCGCTCAGCCACGCGGGGGTGGTCGCGTTGGTGGCGGTGGTCACATTCCTGCTCGCGTCCACCGTGGCGGGGCTGGGTGCCACCGGGATCCCCATGGGCCAGCTGGAGCGCCTGACCGGGGCCGGAGCCGTCCTGGGATGGGCCACCTTTGCCGCCGGCTCCGCGTTGGTCGGGGCGGCGTGGCTGCGGTGGCGCCGCCTCAGCCCCATGCAGCGGTGGGCGCTGCCCCCTGCCGTCGCCGCGATGGGCGGCATGCTCCTGACCCAGGCGGGGGGAGGCACGCTCTCGCTGGGCGCGACGCTGGGCAGGGTGGAGACCGGGATGGGACTGCTGGTGGCGATCCTGGCGCTCGCCGCGAGACTGCACTCCGTCGACCACCAACAGCTGATGTTGGAACTCTCGGAGCGGCACGCCCTGAGGCAACTCTCCAACTCGTCGGGGCCCAAGGAGTCGGCGGACCGGATCGCCGTGCGGATCTGCGAGGAGCTGGTCCAGCTACGGGGAACCGCGATCGCTCAGGTGCTCTCGCTGTCGGGAAGCGGGCCGGCGATCCCCCTGGTCTCCTATCCCCGGCCCCCGGGCTCCTACCCCGCCATGGCCTACTGCGGACTTCCCGAGGCTCGCAGCAGTGACCTGCGCGAGCGCGCGCTGGGACCGCCCTGGATCGAGCGCTGCGCCGACGCGGCTCGGCTGTCCTCCGATCCGGCGCTTCAGGAGTACTGGGCCGGCTTCATCCGGCTGGGGATCCCGGCCTTCGCGTATGCGCCGATCCGGCAGGGCAACCGGGTGCTCGGGATCCTGGTGACCGGTGCCAGGGCCGCCGACGGCGCCGAGGCGACTCGGACATTGACCCAGGTTCTGCCGGCCCTCGAGGACTTCGCCGCCGTGGCCGCCAGCAGGCTGGCGGGACTGTTGATCTCTCCGGCGAACGCCGCCGAGGGCGCCGAGACGGTGCTCCGCCACCTGGACGAGAACACCTACCACCCCGTGTTCCAACCGATCGTGGAGATGAGCACGGGTGCGATCCGCGGCTACGAGGCGCTCACCCGCTTTGACGGTGGGGTGCCGCCAGACCGGATCTTCGGGATCGCCAGGGAGCACGGGCTGCAGGGACAGCTCGAGCTGGCAACCCTGAAGCTGGCGGTCCGAGACGGGGAGCAGCTGCTGACCGCCGAGCAGTACCTGTCGGTGAACATCTCCCCAGATGTGCTGGTGGACCACCAGGCGCTCTTGTCCGAGCGCCTCAGCCACTGGCGGCATGGGGCGGTGGTGGAGGTGACCGAGCACGAAGCCATCGCCGACTACGCCGCGGTCCGCTCCGCCATCGCCGGGCTGGGTCCGGGAACCAAGCTGGCGGTCGACGATGCCGGCGCGGGCTATGCCAGCCTGCGCCACATCCTGGAGCTGCGCCCCGACTTCGTGAAGTTGGACATATACCTGGTGCAGGCGATGCTCGCCGACCAGGCGCACGAGGCGATGGTGGCGGGAATCCAGCACTTCGCGCAGCGCAGCGGCTGCGCCCTGGTGGCGGAGGGGGTGGAGACCGAGGCCGACCGCCAGCACCTGCTCTCGCTGGGCATCCGGTTCGGGCAGGGGTACCTCTTCGCCCGCCCCAGACCGCTCTCGGAGCTGCGACCGAGGCGCGAGCTGGCGCTTCCGACCGCGCGCTAGCGCCCGGGTCGGCGAGCGCAAGCCCGTCTGAGCAGAGGAGCTCCGCACACGCGGGACCGGTCTGCCTGGCCCCCATCCGTCCCACCCCAACCGGGCTGTATTTAGACTTGACATAATCATTAGATATAGGCTAATTTGTTGGCAGGTGCAATAGTTTCGAAGAACCTAAGAAGAGGAGGTGGCGGCCGGCATGTCCCAGTTTCAGCCCTCGATCGAGCTCTCGCAGCGCGCCCGGCTGGCCATCGTCGGAGCGGTGATGCTGGGCCTCTTCCTCAGCGCCCTCGACCAGACGGTGGTGGGGACCGCCCTGCCCACCATCGTGACCGACCTGGGTGGCAACAGCCTGTACGTGTGGGTGGTGACCGCCTACCTGGTGACGAGCACCGTCACCATCCCGATCTACGGCAAGCTGTCCGACATCTTCGGCCGCAAGCTCATGCTGATCATCGGGATCTCTTTGTTCCTGATCGGCTCCGCCCTCTCCGGCCTTTCCCAGAACATGGCCGAACTGATCTTCTTTCGGGGACTCCAGGGGCTGGGCGCGGGCGCCCTGTTCCCCATCTCGCTGGCCGTCATCGGCGACCTCTTCACCCCTCGCGAGCGGGGCAAGTACCAGGGGTTCTTCGGCGCGGTCTTCGGGCTGGCCTTCCTGGTGGGGCCGTTCCTGGGCGGCTTCATCACCGACAACATCAGCTGGCACTGGGTCTTCTACGTCAACCTCCCGATCGGGATTGTGGCGCTGGCGGTGATCTCGTCCATACTCCCCAACCACCGCAGCGAGGGGCCGCGGCCCTCGATCGACTACCTGGGGACCTTGGTCTTCACGGCGGCCGTCATCCCCTTGCTCATCGGGCTCACCGAGAAGGGCCTCACCACCGCCTCCGGCCAGACCATCGGCTGGCTGGACTGGCGGGTCGGGGGCCTGCTGGCCCTGGCGGTGGTGCTGGGAGCCATCTTCATATACGTCGAGAGCCGGGTGGCGGAGCCCATCGTCCCCCTTGCCCTGTTCAGGGTCAGGACCTACGCCGCCTCCCAGGCCGCCACCTTCCTGCTCTCCTTCGGGTTCTTCATCGGGGTGATCTTCCTGCCCCGCTACTACCAGGCGGTGCGGGACATCAGCGCCACCGCCTCCGGCTACATGCTCTGGCCGCTCTTGCTGGGCCTGATGGGCACCAGCGTTTTGGCCGGGTTGGTGATCAGCCGGACCGGTCGCTACAAGCTGCTGCTGACCGGCGCCATGGTGGTCTCCACCATCGGGATGCTGCTCATGACTCAGCTCTCCGCCACCGTCGGCGACTGGAGCCTCTGGGCCTGGATGTTCGTGATGGGGGTCGGCATCGGGCCCTCGATGTCGGGCTACACCGTGGTTGTCCAGAACGCCGTGCCGCAGAGCGCGATCGGAGTCGCCACCAGCAACCTGACCTTCTTCCGCCAGGTCGGCGGCGCGGTGGGGCTGGCGGTGGCGGGCACCTATCTGGCCTCAACCTTCAACAGCCAGCTGCCCAAGAACCTGGCCCGGGCCGGAGTGCCCCATTCGATCACGCGGCACCTCCGGCCCGGCAGCGAGTCGAGCCTGACCGGCGTCGGCAACCTGTCCACCCAGCTGGCCCACGTGCTGCCCCCCGCGGTCCAGCACTTCATACCCGGCATCGTCTACGCGGTTCACCAGAGCCTCGCCCAGGCGATCGGGGGCAGCTTCTGGCTGGCGGTGGGGTCGACCGGGCTGGGAGTCCTGGCGGCGCTGTACATGAAGGAGGTCCCGCTGCGGACCTCCCTGCGGCCCCCGGAGCCGGAGGCGCAGTCCCCGGCCCCAGGGGAGGCGGAGCCGGAGCTGGTGGCCGCGCCGTGACCCCGGACCGCGGCAACGTGACGACAGGTGGCGAGCGGGCCCACCTGCTGAGCTCTGCCCTCAGCGCCCTCGACCGGGTCACGGCGCAGCATTGGCGCCAGGGTCCGGGGGCGTCGTTCGCCCGCAAGGACCTGTCCTTCGGGCAGATGCATGTGCTCATGCTGCTGCACCAGTCGGGGCCGCTGACGGTGGGGCAGCTGGCCGAGACCCTGGCGGTGAGCATGCCCTCGGTCAGCTCGATGCTGGATCGCCTGGAGGAGCACTCCCTGGTGGAACGGCGGCGCGACGAATCCGACCGCCGCCTGGTTCACATCCAGCTCACCGACCGGGGCCGGGCGGGAGCCGAGGAGGCCGCCGGCTTCCGCCGCGGAGCGATCGAGAGAGTTCTGCAGCAGTTCTCGAACTCGGAACTGGAGGCTTTGCTCACGGTGGTCGAAGCGGTGGAGCGGACGATCAGCTGCTTGGACCGGCCAGAGTGAGCGCCCCGGGACGCGCGGTGGCCAGGCGATTGCCGCCTCGGCGCTTGGTCGCGTACATGGCGGCATCCGCCGCGGAGAGCAGCTGGGTGAGGGAATGGCCGTGGTCGGGATACCGGGCCAGGCCCGCCGAGGCGGTGAGCTTCTGGATGGGACAGCTGTCGGGCAGGGCGATGCGCCCGAGTCGGCGGCGGAGGTCGCGCCAGACCCTTCGGGGCCCCTCCAGGCCGGACTGGTGAAGGAGCAGCACGAACTCTTCGCCACCATAGCGGACCCCAACGTCGTCGGCCCTGATCGAGTCCTGGATCGCCCGCCCGACCGCCCGCAGCACGGCGTCCCCGGTGCCGTGGCCGGCCGAGTCATTGACCAGCTTGAACTTGTCCAGGTCGAGCATCACCAGGGCCAGCGGCCGCTGCGCGCGCTCCGCCAGCGCCAGTTCGCGGCGGCCGGAGTCGCGCAGCCAGCGGCTGTTGCGGAGCCCGGTGAGGGAATCCGTGATGGCGTTCTCCGCCTGCTCTGAGTAGAGCTGGGCGGCGTGCCACGCGGACGCCAGCATGTGCCCGATGAGGCTGGCGGTGGTCAGCTCGGCGGAGCCGAAGGCGTCGGTGCGGAAGCGCACCAGGGACAGGATGCCGAGGCGGCGGTCACCCGCCACCAGCGGCACCAGCAGCATCGACTCGTCGTCGGTGGACGTCCCGGGCAGGTGTCCGGCCGCTGGGTGGGCGTCCGCGTCGTTGACCATCTGGGGAGTCCCCAGATCGAGCGCCCATCCGGTTATCCCCGTCCCGATCGGGAAGGTGTGGCCCAGCACGCCGGCCACATAGCTGGGCTCGGAGCTGGAGCGGGCCAGCAGCGGCCGGAAGCGCAGGGCGTCCCAGTCGGCCTGGTAGATCGCCAGGCCGTCGTATGGCACCAGCCTGGCCAGGTGGTCGGCCGCCAACTCCAGGATCACGTCGGGCTGCCGCTCGCCCTGCAGCGAGCGGGCCGCCTGGCCCAGCTCCTCGGTGACATTGAAGTGGGAGGCCCGGCGGGCGATGGTCTCGCCGGCGCCCGCCCCGGGCGGTGGCTGACCGTCGGAGCCGGGTTCGGCGGGGGGACCCAAGCTGTCGATGTCCAGCAGCACCCGGGGTCGGACCGGCTCCACGGAGTTGGGGCCCTGCAATTCCAGGGGTGGCCCCAGGAGAGGGCCCGAGCCGTAGAGGATTCCGAGGTCCATCACGGCCGCCAGCTCGGGCTCGCTGGAGATGTCGCCGGCCACCAGCTGGCTCCCGATCGCCGCGGCGAACCCGGACAGGCCCCGCATCACCGCGGCAAATCCATCGCCGTGGCCGAGGCCGTGGACCAGGCTGGCGTCGAGTTGAAGGACCTCCGGCAGCACCCGGGCGATGCTGGCGATGGGGGTCCGGCTCTCCCCGATGTCGAGGAAGGCAACCTTGAAGCCATGGAGGCGGAGGTCGAAGGCCAGGTCCGCCGTCGGAACCACCTCGGTGACGTCGTCGGACTCGTTCAGTTGCCAGATGACCCGGGTGGCGGGGATGCCGGCCTGGCGCGCCGCCCTCGCCAGCAGCCCCGCGACTCCTCGGCGCTGCCGGCGGAAACCAACCAGGTTGATGAGCACCGCGCTGGGGCGGATCTGGGTGGCGGCCTCGAACTGGGCACGCAGGAGAGCGTCGTCCAGGGGCTCGAGCAGATCGGCGCCGGCCGCCGCGCGCCAGAAGTCACCGGGTGAGGGCACGGCATCGAGGCGAGGCAGCCGCCACCGCAGCTGGTAGCCGAAGACGGCCCGGTCGGAGAGGCGCCAGATCGGCTCGGCGGTGACCCGCATGGCCCCCGGCTCGATGAGCTGCCTCACCACCGCCGCCGCTGAGGCGGTGGCCTCCGGGCTGACCAGCGGCTCCGGCGCCGGTTTCCGCGCCCCTGTCGACCAGTTGGCCTGGTTGGGCTCGTCCAGATACTCTTGCACAGCGATCGCCACACCTGGATTTTGCAATGAAGCTTAGTGCCCAAAGGACACGATCGAGTGACAGCTCTGTTCGCGACCCCCGCCCTCAGACCCCGGGAGCCGCCGGCAGACCCGGCCACACCAGGCTGAGCTCCGAATAGACCAGATGGGCGGTCAGCGCGGGCCCGAGTGACCCCGACCGCGCTCGCAGCAGGCTGGCGACCGACCCGAGCAGGACCCCGCCCGCCACCGCGGCGGGATTGCCGGAGGCGGCCTGGACCGCCGCGTAGGCCGAGATCTCGGAGACCACGCGAAGTGGTCCAGGGCCCCCACCAACCAGCACCGCATCCCGCCAGAAGAGCTCCTCGCCGATCGCGGCCGGGATCACCAGGATCGCCCGCAACCAGAGCCGGCGGGAGCCGACGCAGGAACGGACCTGCTGGACCCAGTTCCCGCCTCGCGGGAACCTGTCGAGGAGTGCCGCCGCCACCACGGTCACTCCGTAGGCCCCGGCCCCCGCGGCGACGCCGCCGGCCAACCAGCCGGGCTCGCGCCGGAGCGTGGGCCGGCGCCGGGCCTCCACGGCGAGAGCGCCCGATCCGAGCAGGGCGCCGGTCATCAGGGGCCAGAAGAGACGCGGCCTCTGAAAGCTGGCGCGGAGCGCCCCCGCCTGCAGCAGCGCTCCCGCCAGCAGCGCGAGCCGGCGCGACACCTCAGTTGCGCCTCAGGAGGCGGTCCAGGGCGGCGGCGCCGGCGACGGCGGTGGAGCGCAGAGCGTCCACCGCCGCGAGCTCGAAGGGCATGGACCCGAGGGGCGGGGCCAAGGTGCGCAGGGGTGGGACCACGC
The DNA here is from genome assembly GCA_021802115.1 of bacterium. Next base: position 15,693 of record JAKABA010000073.1, read on the forward strand.
CCGCGCGCAGGGACTCCGGGAGCTCTCGACGCAGCACCTGGCGCGACCGCTCCAGGATCCGGTCGTGACGGCGCGACTCCATGAGCGGATCGGCAGAGCGCGGGCGCAGCCGGAGCGCGGCCGCGGCCTGACGGACGGGGGACACCCGGTGGCAGCCACGGATGAGCAGCGACTGCGCCCAGTCACGCTCCAGCTCGGCCCGGTTGGCCAGGTAGTTGAGCCGCGTCCTGAGGGCGGGTTCGCGCACCAGGAGGGCCCAACCCGCGTACCACGGGGCGATCGCATTCGAACCGCTGAACAGGTCTTCCAGGGCACTCCAGCTGGCTCCGGACAGCAGCAGCGGTCGGGCCCTGGCGAGCCCGGCCCGTCGCGCCGCCGGCTCGACCTCGGGGACGGTCACCCGGCCCGCCCCCTGCAGACGACCCGACGCCACCCGCGCGGCCAACCCCGCCGCCAGGTCCGGAATCACCCCGGGAGGCTTGGTGAACCCATAGGTGGAGCGGGGAACGAACTCCCGCCAGCCCTCGCCGGGCTGCAGCCGGCCGATCCAGGCCACCTCCCGGGCCAGCTCATAGGTGTCGTCGACCACCCGCACCGCCAGCGACACCCTCGGCAGGGCCCCACGGCCCAGCCCGGGTTGCTCGTGCACCAGAATCCGTCCCCGCCGATCCTGGCGAACCTGCGCGGGACAGAGCAGGGGGGCGCCCCCGATGCCTCCGGGCACCGCCAGCACCGAGGCAACTCCGTCCTGGAGCATCTGCCGCCCCCGCCGATCCAGCGCCCCTCCGATCGTGGATCGGCGGGGCGCGGCAGGCGGCGTCCGGGGAGCGGGAGCGGCCGGGGCAGCCCACTCTGAGACGCGGTACAGCGCGAGCCCACGGGGGGTGAACAGCCCCACCTCCACCACCCTGACCCGGATCAGGATCCGGCGCCAGTATTCCCGATAGAGGCGGCGCCAACGGGAGTCGACGGTCGACTCGTAGAAGAGGCGCCGGGAGCCCTCTTCCCCCCCCCATCAACCTGAACA
>JAKABA010000380.1 GCA_021802115.1 bacterium
GGCGAGCCCAGAACCGGCAGCGCCGCCCACGAAGTACGTGGTCATGTAGACGCTGTTCAGCCGGCTGCGCGCCCCTTCCTGGAGCCGGTAGATCAGGCTCTGGTTGGTGATCCCCAGCCCCTGGACACCCACGTCCAGGATCACGATCCCGGCCAGCAGGAACGACAGGTCGGCGCGGCCCAGGAGCATCAGCACGAAGCTCACGGCCACCAGGGAGGCGAAGGCGACCGAGGCGCGATGCGCCCACCCGTGGTCGGCCAGGCGGCCGGCGAAGCTGGCGCACAGCGCTCCCGCAGCCCCCACCAGGCCGAACAAGCCGATCACGGCAATCGGGTAGTGGTACGGCGGCCCCGACAGCAGGAACGCCAGCGTGGTCCAGGTCGCGCTGAAGGCGGCGAACGCGAGCCCCCCCAGGATCGCCCGCTGGCGCAGCACCGGCTGGTCCAGCGCCAGCCGCCCGGTCGAGCGCAGGAGCCCGAAGTAGCCGAGCTCGCTGGAGGTTGGATCCGGCGGCAGGAGCAGCCGCAGGGTCAGGGCCAGCCCCAACATCGCGAAGCCCGCAACGGCGTAGACGGCCCGCCATCCCGCCCAGGCCGCCAGCAGCCCGGAGGCGGTGCGGGCGAGCAGTATGCCCAGCAGCAGCCCGCTCATGACGGTCCCCACCACCCGGCCCCGCCGCTCCTCGGAGGCCAGGTCGGCGGCCAGCGGAACCAGGATCTGGGCGACGACGGAGGCGGTCCCCACCAGCAGTGAGCAGACCTCGAACAGCACGAGGTTTCCGCTCAGGGCGGCCCCGAAGAGCGCGGCTCCGGCGGCCACCAGAACCACCGCGACCATCCGCCGCCGCTCCAGCAGGTCGCCCAGCGGCAGGAGCATCACGAGCCCGACCGCATAGCCGACCTGGGTGATCGTGACAACCGTCGCCATCACCGCCGAGCTGGTGGAGAAGTTGGCCGCCAGCAGGTGCAGCAGCGGCTGGGCGTAGTAGAGGTTGGCGACCGCCATCCCGCAGGCCACCGCCAGCAGGGCGACGATCGGTCCTGAGACCGACCGGGCCGTGGGCGGGCGCGCTTCGACAGCGGGTTGGGCTGGCATCAGGCTCCCAGTCTGCGGGGACGGCCGTGGTCGAGTCCGGGGAGATCGGCCCGGACCCGGTCAGCTGTCGGCGGCTTGGTACCGGGCCACCGTGAACGCGAGGATGAGCGGAATGTCGATCGCGTACACCAGCAGCATCAGGGTCAGCAGCACCAGCTCCGGGGCGGGCACCCCGTCGAGCAGGAACACGTACTCCAGCATGCCGGCGCTGATCGCGTAGGCCAGCAGCGCCCATCGTCCCACCTGGAAGAAGCGGTGCCAGGCAAACTGCGGCAGGCGCAGCAGCAGGCCCGCGTCAACTCCCACCAGCACCACCGCCGCCCCCAGGAGGGCGTAGGCCGGGGCCAGCGAGACCGGGCCGGGGATGTGGGCGGCCAGATAGATCCCTCCGACCACTATCAGGGAGAGCGCGCCCACGGCGATCGCGGCCACCGGTGGAGGGGAGGCCGGGCGCGGTCGGTCGCCGGTCATCGCCGCCATCAGACGGCGACTCTGGTCATGATCACCAGGGTCGCCACCTGCATGACCCCGGTCACCCCGGCGGTGTAGATGAACCGCTGCATCAGCTTGCCGATGACTTCCGGTCGGGGACTCGGGCTCTTCATCTCGAACAGGACGGCGATGTTGGCCGGCTCCAGAATCCCCAGGGCGATCACGGCCATCACCCCGACCACCACGAAGGAGGCGACCAGCCACAGGTGGTTGGGGGAGCTGGCGCTGAGGTTGCCCAGGTGACGGGCCAGTTGGAACCCGGAGCCCAGGGTCATGGTCACCAAGGTCGGCATTATCAGCACCATCTTGGGCATGAAACGAGCCGAAAACTCGGCGCGGGCGGGCACCGACAGCCGTCCCAGAATCGGACCCACCACCAGCCCCACGAAGAGGTCGATCGCGGTCCAGAGGCCCCCGCCCACCACGTGAAAGAAGTCGAGGGCCCAGAGCCAGTTGCCGGCGATGGCGATGATCAAGGCGACCAGCACCACGGCGACGATCGGCAGGCCCCGGCGGGGCACGATCTCCAGCGACGCGGTGGGAGCGGGTGAGGCGTGGGGCTGTGCCCCGATCCCCACCTCGACCTGAGTTGCGATACCGCCACCCTCCAGGGGCCATCGGGAGCGCTGGTTTGAGCCGGGGGCCCCCTGCAAACCCAGCCCATGCGAACCCTATCAGCCGCCACCGCCCCTGACAAGCGCCGGCGGCAGGCAGAGGTCCACCCCCTTGGTGGACAGGACCTGCACCGCCGCCGCGACCAGGGTGCCGCGCATGACCGAGCCGTTGGCGACCGCGTCCACCAACGCCATCTCAATTTCATGGAGGAGCCGGTCGGGGTCCGGGGAATTGAACATCACCATGTCCGCTCCCGCCGCGATCGCCCGCACGGCCGCCTGAGGCACGGTGAGATGCTGGGCCTGGATGGCCCCGGCGCTCAGGGAGTCGGTGACCACGAGCCCGGAAAAGCCCATCTGCTGACGGAGCAGACCCTCGATGACCACGGCGGAAAGGCTGGCCGGCTGGTCGGTGAGGCCCGGCACCGTGGCGTTGGCGACCATGACCACCGGCAGCCCCGCCGCGACCGCGGCCCGAAACGGGGTCAGCCCGGACCGCTTGAGCGCTGAGTAGGGCTGGGTCGCGGCGGGGCCGAGGTCGGGGTTGCCGGTGGCGCCGCCGAGCCCGGGAAAGTGCTTGACCACCGGGATCACCCCCGCGGCCTCCAGACCCTTCGCAAAGGCCAGGGCGTAGGTCGCGGCCACTCGGGGATCCGCGCTGAACGAGCGCCAACCGTCGGCATCGGTGGCGTCGGGCCCGGGGCCGCCGTCCACGTCGGCGACCGGGCCGAGGTCCATGGTGACGCCGGCCCGCCGCAACCGGGCGCCCACCGACTTCGCCAACGCCTCCACCTCAGCAGGGCTCATGGTCTTCGCCATCTGCCGTGCCCAGGGCATCTGCCCCACCAGGTTGGCCATCCGCTGGACTCCGCCGCCCTCCTCGTCGGTCATCACGAATGGCGCAACGCCACCCACTGCCGCCCCC
>JAKABA010000381.1 GCA_021802115.1 bacterium
CGAGGAGTCCTGGTCATGGAGGGCTCGGAGGCGGTGGGAGTGCTCACCCCCGCATTGCCGGCCGCCGGGGGGAGGTCGGCATCCACGCCCGGTTGGAGCTGGCCCGCCTGACCCCCACGGGGAGCGGTCACCTCGACGGACGGCCCCCTCGCGAGTTGGCGTCAGAGCCACAGCCGAGTAGTCGGCCCACCTGAGGGGACCTCGTTTGTTAGTCCATGTGACCTATGCCCCGGTCACTGGCCCACGACCCAACCGCAGGACTGACCCGGCGAGCCTGCCGGTTGCCGGGTCCCCGGGCTCAGCTCTGGATCGGCCCGACCTGCATCAGCTTGGCGCCAGCGTCACGGCAACCCTGCAGGTTGCGCGTCGGGATGAAGATTGCCGCCGTCTGGCCCGGCGGGTACACGCGCAGGCCGGCCACCGTCTCTAGGCCACAGGAGGCAGCCGGGTAGTTGCCCGCCTGCACTATCTGAAGAATCGCGCTGGCCGACTGTCCCGGTGCCAGGGCCACGGTGGTCGCGCTGGCGCGGTTGACGAAGGTGGCTGCCGCCCCGACCTGGGCGCCCGCTGGCCCGGCGACCATGGAGACCCCCGGGTTGCCGAACAGGGTGCAGCTTGAGGAACTCACATTCTTGAACTTCAGATCGTAGATGACGCTTCCAGCCGCCCCCTCCCCATTGGCGAGGGCTGCGGTGAGGTCGCTGGTCGTGCAGCTGGCCACCGCCGAGCCCGGACTGGGGGTGGGGCTGGCGCTGCCCGTCACGCCCGCAGATGCCGTTGGACTGGGACTGGGCGCATGAGTGGGCGGGAAGGTCGGCGCGTGACGCGCCGGGGTTGCGGATCCGCATGCGGCCATGAGGATTCCCAGGGCCGCCACCGTCACAGCCGCCAGCGGGCTTCGCATCGATCGCCTCCTTCGAACGGACTCGCGCCGTCTCCTGGTCTCAGACTCCACCCGAGGCGGGTCGCGATCTGGAACGCCGAGCGGAAAGATGAGGTTACAGAAGCACCGTCCCTGAGATCACCCGGGCTGAGGGATGACTCCCATGAGTTCCAGGACCCGGCTCGGCGGCAGGTGCTGCTCCGTGACCCGGGCTCCGAAGGGCGCGATCGCGTCGGCGATGGCGTTGCAGATGGTCGGAGGAGCCACGATCATCCCGCCCTCCCCCACCCCCCTGAAGTTCACATCCCGGTCAAGTGGGATCGTCTGGAGGTGCTCGATCTCGATGTTGGGCACGTCGGTCGAGGTTGGCAGCAGGTAGTCCATGAATGAGGACGAGAGGTACTGCCCCTGTTCGTCGTAGGCGGAGCGCTCCAGCAACACCGCGCCCACCCCCTGGGCGACCCCGCCGCGGATCTGCCCCTCGACCACCGCCGGGTTGATGACCTCTCCACAGTCCTCGACCACCAGATACCTGTCCAGCCTGACCCGTCCGGTCAAGGGATCCACCTCCACCACGCAGCAGTGGGTGCCGCCGGACCAGCCACCCTCGCCGCCATCAAAACCAAAGGTGGCCGCCAAGCTGGTGTCCGTGCCCTGGGGAATCCGCCCATCGGCCGCTGCCTCCTTGGCCAGCTTCACCAATTCCGAAAGTGGCAGGCGGCCGCCGGGCACGCCCTCCCCCACCACCTCCCCAGCCAGGATCTCCATGCTGGCCGGGCTTATGTCCAGGAGCTGCGCGGCCAGCTCCAGCACCTGGGAGCGGAGCTGCCGGGAGGCATGCAGCGCCGCCCCGCCCGCCATGGCGGCAAAGCGACTGCCCCCGGTGCCGAAGCCCTGCGGCACCTGGTCGGTGTCGCCCACCACCACCCGCACCTGTTCGAACGGCACTCCGAACTGGTCGGCCGCGATCTGGGCCAGAGTGGTCTGATGGCTCTGACCGTGCGGCATCTGCGCGGTGGACACCGACACCACCCCGTCCTCCCCGAGGCTGGCGCGGGCCCACTCCAACTCCGTGGGCGGCGTCTCAGCGCGCGGGCCGGGGGCCGGCTCGATGTAGGTCGCCACGCCAACTCCCAGATACCGGCCCTGGGCTCGCATCGCCGCCTGGCGACGGCGGAACTCGTCGAAGTCAAAGATCTCCCGCATTCGCAGCAACGAGTCCCTGGCCGTCAGGCCGGCCAGGCTCGGGCCGGTCACCATCCGCAAGGGGGGCTGGCCCCGCTCGGCCAGGTTGCGCAGCCTGACCGCCACCGGGTCCAGTCCCAGCTCGGCCGCGACGAGGTCGATCAGGCGCTCCCTGACGAAGGTCTCGGAGGCCCATGGCCCGCGGTAGGCGACGTAGGTCGCCTTGTTGGTGACGATCCCGGAGGCGGTGAATGCAAGCGCCCGCATCCGGTAGGGCCCCGGGATCATCTCCCGGACGGTCGAGATGATCCCTGGCGCGAACCCTGGGTAGGCCCCCGAGTCGATCACCATCTCGACCCGCATGCCCAGGATCTCCCCCTCGTTGGTGACCGCCGCCTCCACCTCGAAGCTCTCCTCACGAGCCTGCCCGGAGACGGTCAGGTTCTCCACCCGGTCCTCTATCCATCGCACCGGCCGCAGCAGCTCCCGGCTGGCCGCGCAGCAGGCCACCTCCTCGCGACTGGCGCCGAACTTGAGGCCGAATGAGCCTCCGATGTCCGAGGCCAGCACCCGCACCTTCTCCAGCGGCATTCCCAGCTGCGCCGCGATGATCTGCCGGGAGGTGTTCACACCCTGAGTGGCGGCGTGCGCCACCAGCTGTCCGGTCGCCCCATCGAACGTGGCCAGGATGGCCCGTCCCTCCATGGGGACGTTCTGGTGACGGTGCTGGGAGATCCTGGCCCTCACGATCCGGTCCGCCTCCGCGAACACGCGATCCACGTCCCCGTAAACCCGCTCGTCGGGGCCGAAGAGCAAATTGCTGCCGAGATCCTCGAAGATGGGCGGCAGGCTCCGGTCACGGGCCTGGGCGGCGGTCATCACCGCCGGGAGTTCCTCGTACTCGACCTCGATCAGCTCGGCCGCGTCCTCGGCGAGAGCCCTGGTCTCCGCGACCACCATGGCCACGGGATCACCCACCAGCCGCACCTTGTCGGTCGCGAGCAGGGAGTAGGAGGGTAAGTTGGCGCCGCCCATCAG
>JAKABA010000382.1 GCA_021802115.1 bacterium
GACTGGGTGGAGCGGATGTCATCACGGATCCACTTCCACGTCGAGCGGGTGGAGCTGGTCGGCCACGGGGCGTGCGAGTCCTGTCGCCACGGCTCGGGCACCGCGGCGCGATAGCGGCGACTCCGCCAGGCTCATCGCGGGCCGGCGGAATCTTGCCCGGCGCCCCGGCAGCTACGGTCAGTCCCTGAGGTGGTCGGCGAAGTTGGTCTCGCCGACCGCGCGGGCCAGGTCCCTGCCCTGCAGCTCGATCTCCATCGCGGTGTCGTAGACGAAGGAGTACACATCCTTGAAGCTGCGCGGGGACAGGCCTCTCAGGAGCAGCCGCTCCCCCAGCTCCGGGTCCAGTTGCAGCTGGAGGTCCAGCTCCCGGGCGGCCAGCAGCAGGGACTCCAGGATCCTCACCTCAACGGTGAACTCCTCGATGAGGACCGGATCGCCGGCTCCCTCGACTAGCTGGGTCAAGCGGGAGCGCAAGTCGGCTATCTCCTCCAGGTACTCCGACTGCTCGCTCTCGGCCATCAAGCCTCCCCGCCGACCTGCGCCCTTCGCCCGGACTCCTGGCGGCTCAGTGGATCAGGTAGTGGGTGGCGATGATCGGCGCGATCAGGATCGCGATGATGTTCACCACCTTGATCATGGGATTGATGGCGGGGCCAGCGGTGTCCTTGTAGGGGTCGCCGACGGTGTCGCCGGTCACCGCGGCGGCGTGGGTGTCAGTCCCCTTGCCACCGTAGTTTCCCTCCTCCACGTACTTCTTGGCGTTGTCCCAAGCGCCGCCGCCGGAGGTCATCTGCAGGGCCACGAACAGGCCCACCACGATGGTGCCGATGAGCATCCCCCCGAGCGCCACCGGGCCCAGGATGAATCCCACCAAAAGCGGCGCGGCCACGGGAATCAGGCCCGGGATGATCATCTCGCGCTGGGCCGCCTTAGTCACGATCGCCACGCAGCGCCCGTACAGGGGGCGGCCGGTGCCATCCATGATCCCGGGGATCTCCCGGAACTGGCGGCGGACCTCGTCCACCACTCCTCCCGCCGCCCTCCCGACCGCCTGCATCGAGAGCGATGTGAAGAGCATCGGCAGGATGCCGCCGAAGAGCAGTCCCACGATGACGCTGGGGTTGCTGAGGCTGAAGTTGAAATGGTGATGTCCCAGGGTCAGGGTGTAGCCGGCGAACAGCACCAGCGCCGCCAGGGCGGCCGACCCGATCGCATACCCCTTGGTGACCGCCTTGGTGGTGTTGCCGACCGCGTCCAGGGGATCGGTCACGTTGCGAACCGACTCCGGCAGGTCGGCCATCTCGGCCACGCCCCCGGCGTTGTCGGTGATGGGTCCATAGGCGTCGATAGCGACCACGATGCCCACCATGCTGAGCAGCGCCATGGCGGCGATCGCGATGCCGTAGAGACCCGCCAGGGCATAGGCGCCCAGGATCCCGACGCCGATCACGAAGACGGGTGGGGCGGCCGCCTCCAGGCCCACCGCGAGCCCGGCGATGATGTTGGTCGCGTGTCCCGTCTGGGAGGCCCGGGCGATCCCGCGGACGGGGCTGAACTGGGAGCCGGTGAAGTACTCCGTGATGGCCACGATCAGGACCGTGATCACGATCCCGATGACCCCCGAGAAGAACAGGTTGATGATCGGATGGCCCAGGACGTGGGCGGAGAGCCCGCCGTTGGCGTTGAGCACCACGGTCAGGATCGCGAAGCCGATGATCGACACGATGGCGGCCGCCACCAGGCCGCGGTAGAGGGCGCCCATGATCCAGCCGCCCTTGCCGACCCTGACGAACCAGGTGCCGATGATCGAGGCCACGATGCTGATCGCTCCCAGCATCAGCGGGTAAACGGTGAGCGCGAAGTTGTGGAACTCCAGGCCGCCCAGCAGCATGGCGGCAATCGCGGTGACCGCGTAGGTCTCGAAGAGGTCGGCGGCCATGCCGGCGCAGTCGCCGACGTTGTCGCCCACGTTGTCCGCGATGACAGCCGGATTGCGGGGGTCGTCCTCGGGGATTCCGGCCTCGATCTTGCCCACCAGATCCGCCCCGACGTCGGCGGCCTTGGTGTAGATGCCACCTCCCAGACGGGCGAAGACCGAGATCAGGGAGGCCCCGAAGGCCAGCCCGACTATCGCCTGTGGCTTGTCCATGATCCAGAAGGCGATCGTGACTCCGAGCAGGCCGAAGCCCACCACGAAGAAGCCGGTGACGGCGCCGCCGTTGAAGGCCACGCGCAGGGCGGGGCCGACCCCGCCGCGGGCGGCCTCGGCGGTGCGGTAATTGCTGCGCACCGAGACGTTCATGCCCACGTAGCCGGCGCTGGCGGAGAGGGTCGCCCCGAACAGGAAGAGAAGTGCGGTCTGCCATCCCAGCGCGGAGCTGATCAGCCCTCCCAGGGCCAGGAGGATCGCCAGCGCCACCCCGATCACGGCGATGATCGAGTACTGCCGGTTCAGGTAGGCCGACGCGCCTTCCCGGATGGCCTGGCCGATCTCCTGCATCCGCTCGTTGCCCGGGGATCTCCGCATGACCCAGCGGGTGAGCACGCCCCCATAGACCAGGGCCAGCACCCCGGCCACCAGAATCGGGATCAGGACGGTTCGGTTCATGAGCGCGATCACCTCCCAGCCGCGCGGCAAGACTTCGAAGAACTGTTGGAGTGTGCCTGGACTCGCGGGTGCCAGCGGTGGCGGCCCAAGCTGCCGGATTATATCGGGGTGGACCCCGCTACTGCCATGTATCCAGATCGATGACGGTTACGCCGGCGCCCGGACATCCGCTGGGGACAAGGTCCAGCTGGATAGTCGCGATCGGTGATGAGGTTCTCTCCGGCCACACCCTCGACACCAACTCCAACTGGTTGGCGGAGCAGCTGCGGGACACCCCCTTTCCGGTGGCCCGGATCATCGTGGTCCCCGACGACGAGGCCGAGATCTCCGAGGTGGTGCTGGCCGCGGTGGCCCACCAGGTGGCTCGGATCTTCTGCTGCGGGGGCCTGGGGCCGACCCCTGACGACCGCACGATCCCCGCCCTGGCGGCGAGCCTGGGGCTCCGGCTGGTGGAGGACCCCTCAACCCTGGAGCGGATTCGGGA
>JAKABA010000074.1 GCA_021802115.1 bacterium
CACCTGCAAGTGAAGGGACGGCTGCAGGGTCTGGACGGCCAGGGATTCCAGAAGGTCGCCGAGGAGGCCAAGCTTCGCTGTCCCGTCAGCAAGGCGCTGACCGGGACCACCGTGACCCTGGAGGCCCAGCTGGAGGGCTGATCGGGCCCGAGAGCCGCAGTGGCTGCTGGCGGCGTCAGCCGCCGGCAGCCACGGGCTCGAGCACCACCACCGGGATCTCCCTGCTGGTCTTGGTCCGGTACTCCTCATAGGCCGGCCACTGGGCTACCATCAGCCGCCACAGACGGTCACGCTCGGGGCCGGTTGCGACCCGGGCTGACACCGGCACGGTGTCGGCCCACACCTGGATCTCGGCCCTGGGGTCCTTCTGCAGATTGAGATACCACGCCGGATGGGTCGGCGCGCCCCCCTTGGAAGCCACCACCACATAGCTGTCCCCGTCTCGGCCGTAGATGAGCGGCGTGGCTCGAAGCTGGCCGGACGACCGCCCCCTGGTGGTGAGGATGAGCGTGGAAGTCCCCATCCAGTCGTGTCCCTCCCGGCCGCCGGTCTCCCGATACCGCCGGACGTGCTCAGGGCCAAACAGCCGCGGCCCGCTCTCGTTGCTCTCCTGCGCCATCTGGGCTGTTCCTCCTTGGCTGTGCGTGAATCCTCCCGGTCCCGACCGGGGCTCGCCCTCAGGATATGTCGGTCCGAGTGCCGCAGGGCGCGGCGGGGCGGCCGTCGCCTGGCTCGGTAAGATCAGGTGGGAGCCGGTGCCGGCCCGGGCCGGGACACGTGCTGCGGGCGACGTTCTGGCTGCTGGCGGCCACTCACAGCTGGAGGGGGGAAGGTGGAGGAGGTGCGGGCGCTGGAGGGAGGGCCGGCCGGCCATGGCGGCCTTGAGGTGGAGCGGATCAGGGCTGACTTCCCGCAGCTGGCCGACGGCTACGCCTACCTGGATGGCGCCGCTGGAACCCAGACACCATCAACGGTGATCGAGGCCATTGCCAATGCCTACCGGCGGGGGTTGAGCAACACCGCCGGACACTTCCCGGCCAGCCAGCGCAGCGACGAGATCGTGGCCGAGTGCCGCCGCGCGGTCGCGGACCTGGTGGGTGGGGCGCCCGAGGGGGTGGTCTTGGGACCCAACATGACCACTCTCACCTACCGGATGGCCGCCGCCCTGCGCAAGCGCTGGCAGCCCGGCGATGAGCTGGTGGTCTCTCAGCTCGACCACGATGCCGACATCCGCCCGTGGGTGCAGGCCGCAGCCCAGGCGGGGGCGGTGGTCCGCTGGGCCCGGGTCGACCCCGCAACCGGCGAGCTGGGGTGGGAGCAGTACCGTGAGCTGGTGGGGGAGCGCACCCGGCTGGTGGCGGTCACCGCTGCCAGCAACCTCCTGGGCATCCGGCCGGAGGTGGCGAGGATCGCCGAGCTGGCGCACGCCGCCGGGGCCCTGGTCTACGTGGACGGGGTCCACAACACCCCCCACACCACCGTCGACGTGACCGGTCTGGGAGCGGACTTCTACGCCACCTCAGCCTACAAGTGGTGCGGTCCGCACGTGGGCGCGGTGGTGGCCGCGCCGGCGTTGCTGGAGACGCTCGAGCCCGACAAGCTGCTGCCGTCCAGCGATCTGGTCCCGGAGCGGTTCGAGCTGGGCACCCCGCCGCTGGCCGACCTCGCCGGGGTGACCGCGGCCGTGGAGCATCTGGCGGAGGTGCTGCGGCCATCCGTGGGGACTCGCCGTCAGCGCCTGCTGCGCTCGATGGCGGCGGTGGAGGAGTATGAGCGGCGGCTCTTCGCCGTTCTTCTGGACGGGTTGGGGCGGATGGAGCACGTCACTCTGTACGGGCGCTCCTCCCGGCGGGCTCCGACCGCCTACTTCCGGGTCGCGGGCCAGACCCCGGACCAGGTGGCGGCCTTCCTCGCCGCCCGCCGGATCAATGTCTGGAGCGGGGACAACTACGCCTACGAGCTGGTGGGCGCCCTGGGGCTGCGGGAGTCGGGTGGGGCGGTGCGGGCGGGGATGGTCCACTACAACACCCGCAGCGATGTCGACCGCCTGCTGGAGGCGGTCCTGGAGCTGCGCGCCTAGCTGGCCGCGGCGGCCAGGCTCCGATCCACGGCCTCGGTGAGCCGCTCCAGCTCGCCACTCGGCCTGACCGGGTACGGCGGTGGATCCCGCAGGTCCTTCCAGACCGCGGGCAGCTGCTGCCACTGTTCCTCGAAGTGCTGGTGGGCGTCGCTGAGCGGTCGGCGCCCGGCGGCGGTGCGACGCCCTGCCCGCATGACCTCCTCCATGAGCGGCGGCGCGGTCTCCGGGGGAGCCGGTTCCCCCGCCAGGCCCAGGACGTCGCCCGACCAGTCGGGTAGCCGGTACACCTGCTTGGCGCCGGGCCAGGTCGACTTGCCGGAGGAGGTCTTGCGGACAGGCCGCCCCTGATGCTCCACCAGCTTGTAGACCGTCTCCAGGGTGGGCACCCCACCCGCCGCCCCCAGGGTGGTTCCCACTCCGAATCCGTCGATGGGAGCGGCCTCCTCCGCCACCAGATGGTGGATGCGATGCTCGTCGAGGCCGCCGCTGACGAAGATGATCATGTCCGGAAAGCCGGCCTGGTCGAGGAGCCGGCGGGCCATCCGGGACAGCGCGCCGAGGTCGCCGGAGTCGATCCGGATGCCGTGCAGCTCCACCCCCTGCCGGCGCATCTCCTGGGCGACCTGGATGGCCCGCTCCACCCCGCGGGGGGTGTCGTAGGTGTCGACCAGCAGCAGCGTGCGTTCGGCGAAGGCCGCCGCGAAGCGCCGGAAGGCGGTGAGCTCGTCGGCGTGGGCCTGGACGAACGAGTGGGCCATGGTGCCGCTGGCGGGCAGCTCATACCGGCCGGCGCCGGCCACGTTGCTGGTGCCGGCCAGGCCGACCAGGCGCGAGCATCGCGCCAGCTTCATGCCCGCGTCCACTCCAGGGGCCCGGCGCAGGGCGAAGTCCACCACCGGACGCCCCTGGGCGGCGTGGCGGCAGCGGGCCGCCTCGGTGGCCAGCCCCGTCTGCAGGGTCACCTGGTTCAAGAGGTAGGTCTCCGCCAGCTGGATGACACCCAGCGGGCCCTCCACCTCCAGGATCGGTTCGTTGGGGAAGACCACCGTCCCCTCGGCGACCGCCCTCACCCGGCCCCTGAATCGGAGCCCGCTCAGCCAATCCAGGAAGCCGTCGGAGAACCCGCCCAGCCGCCGGACCGCGGCCAGGTCGTCGCTGGTGAAGCTCAACTGCTCCAGCCAGGTCAGGCAATCATCCAGTCCCGCGGCCACCAGGAATCCCCAGGTGGGAGGCAGGGAGCGGGCGAACAGGCTGAACGTGGCCGGGTCGTCCGCCATCCCCTCGCGGCGGTACGCGTCGGCCATGGTCAGCTCGTACAGGTCGAGGAGCAGAGCGGCCGAAGCGCCTGACCCCGGTTGGCAGGCGGAGCCCTCGGATTCGAAGTGAGCGGCCTTGCTGCTAGTGCTCAAGTTGTCCTCTCCAAGATACGGTCATTCGGCCAGGATGGAGTCGAGCAGCCACTCCGGGTGCTCGCCCTGCAGGTGGTCGAGCCAGTAGGGGCTCTCGAAGGCGGCCAGCAGGGTGCCGTCGGTACGGCGCAGGACCCTGACGCCCCGAGTCGAGCGCAGCGCTGAGGCGGTGGCGGCGTCGGTGCGCCGGGCCAGACGGTGGGGGGTGAGGGTGAGATGCACCGGGGCTCCGTACTCGTGGCTGAGGCGGTGCGAGAGCACCTCGAACTGCATCTCGCCGACCGCGGCCAGGATGGGGGCCGGGTCCCCCTCTGGGTCCTGCAGCACCTGCACCACCCCCTCCTGTTCCAGCTGCGAGAGCCCCCTGCGGAATTGCTTGTAGCGTGAGGTGTCGTGGGGGCGTGCGGTGGCGAAGAGCTCGGGCGCGAACGTCGGGATCGCCGGGAAGGCGACCGGCGATCCCGAGTACAGGGTGTCACCGATCCGCAGCTCGCTGGCGTTGACCAGACCGACGATGTCGCCCGGGTAAGCCAGCTCCACCGTGTTCCGGTCGGCGCCGAACATGGAGGCCGCGTACTTGGTCGAGAACTGGTGCCCGCTCGCCTGATGCACCAGCGCCGCCCCCCGCTCGAAGCGCCCCGAGCAGACCCGGACGAAGGCGAGGTGGTCGCGGTGGAAGCGATCCATGTTCGCCTGGATCTTGAAGACGAATCCCGAAAAAGGAGCCTCCAGGGGCCGCGCGGACCCGTCCGCGGCGGTCCGCGGCGATGGCCGGGGGGCGAGGTCCACCACCGCCTGGAGGAGGTGGCGGACTCCGAAGTTGGTGAGGGCGGAGCCGACGAACACGGGGGTTGACTCGCCGGCCAGAAACGACTCCAGGTCGAAATTGGCCCCCACCGCGCCGAGGAGGTCCACCTCGTCCCGGGCCGCCGCCCAGGCCTCCCGGTCCGGCTGAGCCGCCCGGTCGGCCGGCAGCACCTCCTCCGGCGCCATGGTGGTGCCGCGGACGGTCCTGGTAAAGCGGACAAAGTCGCCGCTCGGGCGGTGCACGACCCCGCGGAAGTCACCCGGCACCCCGACCGGCCAGGTGACCGGGGTCGCCCTGAGATTGATCTGGGCCTGGATCTCGTCGAGCAGCTCCAGCGGTGGCCGGCCGGGCCGGTCCATCTTGTTGAGGAAGGTGATGATCGGCAGGCGCCGGGCTCGACAGACCTCGAAGAGCTTCAGGGTCTGAGCCTCGATCCCCTTGGCGACGTCGAGCACCATGATCGCGGCGTCGGCCGCCGCCAGCACCCGGTAGGTGTCCTCGGAGAAGTCCCGGTGGCCGGGGGTGTCCAGCAGGTTCAGGACATGGCCCAGGTACTCGAACTGGATGGCGGTGGAGGTGATCGAGATGCCCCTCTCCTGCTCCAGCCCCATCCAGTCGGAGGTGGCCCGACGCCTGCCGGCGCGAGCCTTGACGCTGCCGGCCTCCTGCACCGCCCCGGAGTAGAGGAGGAACTTCTCCGTGAGGGTGGTCTTGCCAGCGTCGGGGTGGCTGATGATCGCGAAGGTGCGCCGCCGCTTCGCCTCGGCCAGCACGGTCTCCTGCTCAGTCACGGTCTGCCTCCCTGTACGGCGAACGGCAGACGGGCCGGGCCGGCTCTTGCACGCTGGTCTCCCTTGAGGCAAAGTGGACAGATGGCCAGGACCACCAGCCTAGGGCTGGAGCTCGTCAGAGGGGATCGAGGACCAGTGGGTTTCGATCTCAGTGTACAGGGTGGCCACCGGCGCGACGGCCGGTGCTTGCCAGTGTGGTTGCTTGCGCACACAAACGGATATGATGAGATCAGCAGCACCGGAACTACAGCCGGGCTGCCAGCAGGAGTAAGCCATGACCGTCGCCCCGTCTGAAGTCGCCAACGAACCCGTGCCCGCCCGCCGGATGCCCGTCCTCTATCTGAGCCATGGCGCACCCACCCTGGCCGACGATGCGCTCTGGCCGGATCAGCTGCGGGGGTGGTCCTCGGAGCTGGTGCGGCCGCGGGCGATTCTGATGGTCTCCGCGCACTGGGAGGAGGCGCCGGTCACGGTGTCCGCCACCACGCCCCGACCCCTGGTGTACGACTTCTGGGGCTTCCCGCAGCGCTACTACCAGGTGACCTACGCGGCCCCCACCGCGCCCTGGCTGGCCCAACGGGTGCGGGAGCTGCTGTCAGAGCCCGGCCGCCCGGTGCGGGAGGCGGCCGAGCGCGGCCTGGATCACGGGGCCTACGTGCCCCTGGTCGAGATGTACCCCACCGCTGACATCCCCGTCCTGCAGCTCTCCATGCCCACCCTGGACCCGGAGATGCTGATGGCCATGGGGCGCCGGCTGGCGCCGCTTCGGGACGAGGGGGTGCTGATCGTGGGCAGCGGGTTCTTCACCCACAATCTGCACGCCCTTCGTGAGGCCCCGGAGCCGGACTCGCCGCCACCCGCATGGTCGGCCGAGTTCGACCAGTGGGGTCGCGAGGCGCTCGAGCATCTCGACGTGGACTCGTTGGTCGACTTCCAGCACCGCGCCCCGGACGGCGGCCTGGCCCATCCCCGCACCGAGCACTTCGCGCCGCTGTTCGTGACCCTGGGCGCCGGCGAGGCTGACCTCGCCACCAGGCGGTCGGTCATCGAGGGCTTCTGGCACGGCCTCGCCAAGCGGTCGATACAGATAGGGTGAGGCGGGCCGGCCTAACATTTCGGCGTGGATCACAGGCCCGGCCCCGCCCCCGACCGGCGTGATCGGCGCCGGCTGCGGCCCGAAGATCCCCACTACCCCGAGATCCTCAGCCGTCACCGACAGGCGGTGGCGGCTGCGCAGGACACCTACTCGGACCCCGAGACTGGGCTTCTGGTGATGACCGCCGCCGCCCTCCGGAGGAACGGACGGTGCTGCGGGTGCGGCTGCCGCCACTGCCCGTTCCGGGGGCCCCGCGGGGGACAAGGGCGAGGCCCGGCTTGAGGATTTGGATGAGCTGGAGCGGTGGCAAGGACTGCGCCCTGGCGCTCCACGAGCTGCGGCGGTCAGGGGAATTCGAGGTGGTCGGGCTCCTGACCACGGTCAACTCCGAAGCCGAGCGCATCTCGATTCACGGAGTGCGGCTCAGCTTGCTGCGGCAGCAGGCGGCCCGCCTGGGTCTGCCCGTCCACGAGGTGGCCCTGCCCAGCCCCTGCAGCAACAGGGAGTACGAGCTGCGGATGGGGCAGGCACTGGTGGCGGCGGAGGACGCGGGGGTGGCGGCAGTCGCCTTCGGCGACCTGCTGCTGCAAGACGTGCGCGAGTATCGCGAGCGGCAGGTGCGGGTGGCGGGGCTCAGAGCGCTCTTTCCCATCTTCGGGCGATCGACCGAGGCCGTGGCCAGGGAGGAGATCCGGTTGGGCATACGGTCGATCCTCGCCTGTGTCGACCGCGCCCGGCTGGATCCACGCTTCGCCGGACGCCACTTTGACGCGGACTTGCTGGCTGAGCTGAGCGCCCAGCCCGGCCAGGTGGACCCGTGCGGTGAGTACGGCGAGTTCCACACCTTCACCTTCGACTCACCCGACTACTCGGCGCCGATCCCGGTCCGGGTTGGGGAGGTGGTGGACCGGGACGGCTTTGTCTTCGCGGACCTGCTCGTCGACGGCTGATCCCGCTGCCGTGCTCCCCGGTCGCCCACCGGCGGCCCCGGCCACGCCGCCGGTCGACGTGCGGCCGACCCAGAGGTGCGGATTCCGCCCAGTCCGTAGCCATCCAGCTCATCTTTGGCGGCGAGGCTAAACTCGAGGGGTGTCCCGCACCAGTTCCGATGCCACCGGCGCCCTGGTGGTCTTCGGCATCAGCGGGGACCTGGCCCGCAAGATGACCTTCCGGGCCCTCTACCGGTTGGAGGCTCGTGGGCTTCTGGACTGTCCCGTGATCGGGGTGGCCCTGGACCAGTGGAGCGACGCCCAGCTGGTCGACCGTGCCCGGGCTGCGATCGAGGCCGCGGAGCCGCGCTTTTCCAAGCGGGTGTTCTCGAGGCTGGCCCAGAGGATGCAGTACCTGCAGGGGGACTTCGACGAGGCGAGCACCTTCCGGCAGCTGGCGGAGCGTCTGCGGGGCAGGCGACGCCCCCTGTTCTATTTGGAGATCCCCCCCTCCCTGTTCGGCAAGGTGGTGAGCCGGCTGGCCGAGGTGGGGCTCACCCACGATGCCCGGGTGATGGTGGAGAAGCCGTTCGGCAGCGACCTGCAGTCGGCGCGGGCCCTGGACGCCGAGTTGCACTCGTTCGTGGGCGAGGAGCAGATCCTGCGCATAGACCACTTCCTGGGCAAGGAGCCGGTGATGGACCTCCAGTTCCTGCGCTTCGCCAACGACATCCTGGAGCCGGTCTGGAACCGCGACCATGTTGCGGCGGTGCAGATCACCATGGCCGAGGACTTCGGGGTGGAGGACAGGGGAAGGTTCTACGACTCGGTCGGGGCCCTGCGGGACGTGGTCCAGAACCACCTGCTCCAGGTGCTGGCGCTGGGGGCGATGGAGCCTCCCGCGGGATCGTATGCCGACGACTTGCGCAACAAGAAGGCGGACGTGTTCCGCGCCATCCCCGACGCCGAGCCCACCAACTGCGTCCGCGGGCAGTATCAGGGCTACCGGCAGGTGCCCGGGGTCAGCCGGCGCTCCAACACCGAGACCTACGTGGCGCTGCGCCTGGCGATCGACAACTGGCGCTGGGCCGGGGTGCCCTTCTTCATTCGCGCCGGCAAGGCCCTGGCGGAGCGGGTCACCGAGGTGAGGATCATCTTCCGCCACCCGCCTCACCTGGCGTTCCTGGGTCGGACCGCTCATGCCGAGCCCAACCAGGTGATCCTGCGGATAGACCCGGACCCGGGACTCAGGCTGGTCCTGAACTCCAAGGGCGGCGAGGGGCGGATCTCCCAACCTGTGCACCTCGATCTGTCCTTCGCCGCCGAGGTGGGTCGTCCCGCGGAGCCGTACGAGCGGCTGATCGACGATGCGCTCCGGGGCGACCACAGCCTGTTCACGCGCGAGGACACGGTGGAGGAGACCTGGAGGATCGTGCAGCCGCTGCTCACCTCGCCCAGCCCGCTGGTGCGCTACGAGCAGGGATCATGGGGACCGCAGGAGGCGGTGCAGCTCGTCCGGGGACACCCGGGGTGGCACGACCCCTGGATGGCGAGCCCGGCCTCGGAGGGACGGCCCCGCAGTCGATCAGTGAGGAGCAGGAGATGACCACTTCGAAGCCGATGCAGCTGGGAATGGTGGGGTTGGGCCGGATGGGCGCCAACCTGGTGCGGCGGTTGATGCGCGATGGCCACTCGTGCGTGGTCTACGACCTGAACCCCAAGGCGGTCGCGGGCCTGGCCGCGGAGGGCGCGGTCGGCGCCTCCTCCATGAGCGACTTCGTGGCCAAGTTGACCCCGCCGAGGGCGGCCTGGGTGATGGTCCCGGCCGGCTCCGTCACCGACTCGACCATCAAGGAGCTGGCCCGGCTCCTGGACCGGGGGGACATCATCATCGACGGGGGCAACTCGTACTACCGCGACGACATCAGAAGAGCCGCGGAGCTGCAGCAGGCCGGCCTCCACCTGATCGACTGCGGCACCAGCGGCGGTGTCTTCGGGCTGGAGCGGGGCTACTGCCTCATGATCGGCGGCGAGCCGGGACCGGTCGCCCACCTGGACCCCATCTTCTCGAGCATCGCTCCGGGAGTGGAGGCGGCGCCGAGGACGCCGGGGCGGCGCGGCACCCCGGCCAAGTCGGAGCACGGCTATCTCCACTGCGGGCCCAACGGTGCGGGTCACTTCGTGAAGATGGTTCACAACGGGATCGAGTACGGCATGATGGCGGCCCTGGCCGAGGGTTTGGACGTGCTCCACAACGCCAACGCCGGGACCCGGGTCCAGAGCGCCGACGCCGAGACCGCGCCGATGGAGGACCCGGAGTTCTACCAGTACGACATCGACACCCGTGAGGTGGCGGAGGTGTGGCGGCGCGGGAGTGTGGTGGGCTCATGGCTCCTCGACCTCACCGCCATCGCGCTCCAGGAGTCCCCAGAGCTCACCGAGTTTGCGGGCCGGGTGTCGGACTCCGGCGAGGGGCGCTGGACCTCCATCGCGGCCATCGACGAGGGCGTGCCCGCGCCGGTGCTGACGGCCGCGCTGTACTCCCGATTCTCATCTAGGAACCTGGGCGAGTTCGCCAACAAGACGCTGTCGGCGATGCGCAAGCAGTTCGGCGGCCATGATGAGAAGGCGGGGTGACAGCGCCTCGGCCCGGAGCGCTACGAGGTGGAAAATACGGGTGTGGGGATCAGGATTCTCGCAATTGAGCACGGATGGGAGTGCCCCTCGGGGAGCTCGGAGGTAAGGCCATGAACGCTACCCAGCAACTTCAGCAGGCGGGCCAGAGCCTGTGGTTGGACAACATCACCCGGCAGCTGCTCGATGACGGAGGCCTGGAGGCTCACATCAGGGAACGCTCGGTGACCGGCCTGACCTCGAACCCCACCATCTTCGACAAGGCGATCGAGTCCAGTTCGGCCTACGATGGGGACATATCGCAGGGAGTCGAGCGCGGGGTTTCCAGCGAGGAGATCTTCTTCGATCTGGCGATCGCCGATCTGCGCCGCGCCGCCGACCTGTTCGGGCCGATCCACGAGCGCACGCTGGGGGTCGACGGCTGGGTTTCCCTGGAGGTCTCACCGCTGCTCCTCAACGATGCCAAGGGCACCGTGGAGATGGCCCGCCGCCTGCACCAGCGCGCCCAACGGGCCAACCTCTTCATCAAGATTCCGGGCACCCCCGCCGGGCTGCAGGCGATCGAGGAGTCCATTTTCTCCGGCGTGCCGGTCAACGTGACGCTGTTGTTCTCCGCCGCTCAGTACGCGCGGGCCGCCGAGGCCTACATGCGGGGGCTGGAGCGGAGGGTGGAGGCTGGGCTTGCCCCCGACGTGGCCTCGGTGGCCTCGGTGTTCGTGAGCCGCTGGGACACCGCCGTGCGGGGCCGGGCGCCCCAAGAGTTCCAGGACCGAGTCGGGATCGCGGCGGCGTCGCAAGCGTACCGGAGCTATCGCCAATTGCTGGACTCGGACCGGTGGCAGCGGCTCAGCAACTGGGGCGCCAGGGCTCAGCGGCTGCTGTTCGCCAGCACCTCCACCAAGGACCCCAGCTCTCCCGACACCCTGTACGTCAGCGGGCTGGCGGCGCCGTTCACGATCAACACCATGCCGGAGGAGACCCTGCTGGCGTTCGCGGATCACGGCCGCGTGGGGGAGATGCTGGCCGTGGATGGGGGCGGCTCCGGCCAGGTGCTGGCCGATCTCAAGTCCGCCGGCATAGATCCCGAGGAGCTCGCGGGCCAGCTCCAGGAGCAGGGCGGGGAGTCGTTCGCCAAGTCCTGGCGCAGCCTGATCGCCTGCATCGACGGCAAGCGCCAGAGGGCCGGCGTTGCCTCCTGAGCCGGGGTATGCGCCTCCGGCCGTGGCGCCGCTGAGGGAGCGGCCGGCCTTTCAGGCCCTGGCCGCCCACTTCGATGAGGTGCGGGACCTTCAGCTCAAGGAGCTCTTCCTGCGGGATCCGGGTCGGGGCGCCGCCCTCACCGCCGAGGCGGTGGGCTTCTACCTCGACTACTCGAAGAACCGGGTCACGGCCGAGACCATGCAGCTGCTGACGCGGCTGGCGGAGGAGTCCCGTCTGGCGGAACGGGTGGAGGCCATGTTCAGCGGGGAGCGCATCAACGTGTCTGAGCAGCGCCCGGTCCTGCATGTCGCCCTGCGAGCCCCCCGGGATGCCCGGATCCTGGTGGACGGGCACAATGTCGTGCCCGAGGTCCATCGCGTCCTGGACCAGATGGGAGAATTCGCCTCCGCGGTGAGGGATGGGAGCTGGCGCGGCCACACCGGAAAACGGATCCGAAACATCATCAACATCGGCATCGGCGGATCGGACCTGGGCCCGATGATGGCCTACGAGGCGCTGCGTGACTACGCCAGCCCCGATCTCGTCCTCAGGTTCATATCCAACATCGACGCCAGCGACTTCGTGGAGGCGACCAGAGGGCTGGACCCGGCCGAGACCCTGTTCGTGGTCTGCTCCAAGAGCTGGCACACCCTGGAGACCTTGACCAACGCCGCCACCGCCAGGGACTGGCTGCTGGCCGGAATCGGCGGCGAACGGGAGGCGATCGCCCGGCACTTCGTGGCCGTCTCCACCAACCAGGAGGGGGTGGCGGAGTTCGGCATCGACCCCGCCAACATGTTCCCCTTCTGGGACTGGGTGGGCGGCCGCTACTCCTACGATTCCGCGATCGGACTCTCCCTCATGATCGCGATCGGCAAGGCGCGGTTCCTGGAGATGCTGGCCGGCTTCAGGGCCATGGACGAGCACTTCCGGACCGCCCCCCTGGCCCAGAACCTGCCCACCTTGCTGGCCCTGCTGGCGGTCTGGTACGACAACTTCTTCGGCGCCGAGACCCTGGCGGTGCTTCCCTACGACCACTATCTCTGGCGCTTCCCGGCGTACCTGCAGCAGCTGGAGATGGAGAGCAACGGCAAGCACGTGGACCTGCAGGGGCGGCCGGTCGACCACCAGACCGGTCCGATCATCTGGGGTCAGCCCGGGACCAACGGCCAGCATGCGTTCTACCAACTGATCCATCAGGGCACCAGGCTGATCCCCTGCGACTTCATCGGGTTCTGCGAGCCGCTGCATCCGCTGGGGCGCCATCATGACCTGCTCATGGCCAACATGCTCGCCCAGGCCGAGGCGCTCGCCTTCGGGCGCTCGGCCGAGGAGCTGCGTGCGGCAGGGGTGCCGGAGTGGCAGATCCCTCACCGGGTGTGCGATGGCAACCGGCCAACCACCACCCTCCTGATCGACCGGCTGACCCCGGAGAGCCTGGGCAAGCTGGTGGCCCTCTATGAGCACAAGACCTTCGTCGAGGGGGTGATCTGGGGGATCGACTCCTTCGATCAGTGGGGGGTGGAGCTGGGCAAGCTGCTGGCGGAGCGGATCACGCCCGAGTTGGAGGCCAAGCTGGACCCCAGTCTGAGGCACGACAGCTCGACCAACGAGCTGATCCGCCGGTACCGGCGCCTGCGCTGATCAGGGGCGCGGCCACCTCGGGTCCACTCGCCCCTGGCAGGGCGCGAGCTTGAGGCGGCTCCCGACCGGCGAGCCCATCATCCGGATGCCGGGTGGGTTGGGGTCTGCCCGTCGGCGGCCAGGAAGTCGAACCCGTCGGGGGTGTTCAACAGCCCGGGGGCGGTGCCGGCCACGCCGGTGACGCCGTACTGCCAGACCGTGGCCCCGGTCGCCGGGTCGATGGCCAGCATGCGGTCGTTGTGGTCGTCGTTGAGCATGAAGACGCCGCTGGGCAGCATCTCGACCAGGGACGGATGGTTGAGTTCGCCCGGGCCGGAGGCGACGGCGTAGCGGTAGAGGATCGAACCCTGGCGGTTGAACTCCACTATCTGGCCCGGCCGGGTGTAGCCGGCGATGAGGTAGCGGTTGGGGCCGAGCCGCTGCGGGTCGGAGGGATAGCGGAGGGAGAGATGGGTTGTCCACAGGAGGGCGCCGGAGGCGCTGAACTCGTCCACCCACGAGCCGTTGATCTCTGACACGAGCACTCCGCCGCCCGGTACCGGGGTGTCCCCGTTGGGTGATCCCAGATAGCGCGGCGGCTGGTGCGTGCAGACCCCGGGGGTGCCGATCTGCCGCGCGATGGTGCCGTTGCGGTTGAGGATGATCACCCGGCAGTTGCCGATGTCAGCCACCGAGATCTGGCCGGTCTTGAGCAGGTAGGCGTCATCGGGGGTGTGGAGGTAGCCGGGAGCGCGGCCCGCCACCCCGGGGTGTCCGTAGGTCCAGAGCACCCTCCCCGACGGGTAGGAGATCATGAGGACCTCCTGATAGCTCTCCATGTTGATCACGATCGCCTGTCCGTGGTCGGCGAAGAAGGCGTCGTCGGGGTAGACGAACCCGCCCGGCGGAGGGGGAGCGCTGGGGCTCGGATAGCGCCAGATGATCTGCCCCTCGGGATTGAGCAGCAGCAGCCGGTTGCTGCCGCTGTCAGCGACCAGCAGGTCGCCTCCGTAGTAGGGCGATCCCGCCCCCGGTTGCCCGGCGGTGCCGAACTTGGGATTGGGGACCATCATCTGGACGTTGGCGGTGGAGCCGTGGGCGGTCTCACCGCCCACTATCCAGGCCCGCGGGCCCAAGACCGCCAGTCCGGCGTGGGCGACCGGGACCCTCAGGGTTCCGGCGGTCAGCATGGCGCCGGTGACTGGGTTGAAGGCCCAGATGGACGAGATCGGAGCGGTGCCAGGGGCTGCCGATGTGTTCCCCCCGGCGACGTAGATGGTGCCACCCAGGGTTGCGGCCACCGCCCCCGCGTCCGGTTCCGGCATGTTCCCGATCACCCGGCCGATGCCGGTTCTGGGGTCGACCATCTGAATCTGGGAGGCGGCCAGCCCGTTCGCGGTCTGGCCGCCAAACACGTAGATGTCCCCTTTGAGAGCAGCCACCGCCGGGTAGCGCACCGGCACCGGAAGGTTGGCCACCTTCCGAAAGGAGACGCCGTTGTTGGTGGCCAGCACAGCGGCGTCGAAGGAGCTGCCGGTATACCCGCCGACGATGTAGGCGGTTGGGCCGATGGTGGTTGCCGCCGAGTCGGACCGGGCGTGGGGGAGGTTGCCGATGACCGATGCCAGTCCCAGCGCCGGAGGCAGCGACTGCACGGCGGCGGTGCTGGATGAGGTCCCTCCGCCGAAGACCATGGGGTGGCCGTCCATAATCGCCCCCGCCGCGTCGTGCACAGGAGCCGACAGTGACCCCGAACGACTGAGCGCTCCATCGCCGGTGGTGAGCGTGTACACACCGGAGCTGGACCCGCCAGCCGCGGACAGCCCCCCGGCGATGGTGAGCTCGCCTGCCGACGGTCCCGGGAGCACCACTTCGCGGCTGATGGGGTTGGCGAGCGCCCACGGCAGGACACCGGACTCCGCGGCCGGCAGCTGCAGCGCGGCCGCCGCGGGGCGGCCCCTGGGCGCCGCCCCCGGTGCGGCGCACCCCGCCAGCCCGAGGGCCAGGCCCGCAGACAAGGCCACGATGCCCCGGCGCCCTCCCCAGCGGACGATCGGGTGTGGGTCGAGGTTGATGGTTATCACCTCCGTGCTCTCAGCCGCGCCCGCTGGCCGGGCGCCCGACGGTGACTGGGACGGCACCCGGGTGAGCCGGGAACTTCTCCAGGTTACCGATCCGCTCGGCCAAGGACGGTTCCGGTTCTCGCTGATGGCGGCGCCACAGCGATCGAAGCCTTCACGACGAGACGGCTGAGCTATTCTCAAACCCGGGCCGTGGCGACCTCACCCGGCCGAGGTCAAAGCCGACAACAGGAGATTTGGTGGGCTTCCTCTCTGGTCTTCACGGGGTGGTGGCGATCGTCCTGCTCTGCAGCCTCCTCTTCATGGAGGAGGCGGGCGTGCCGCTGCCCTTCGCCCCCGGGGAGCTGACCCTGCTGGCCGGAGGCCTTTTGATCGCCGCCGGCGGGCTC
The DNA here is from genome assembly GCA_021802115.1 of bacterium. Next base: position 15,041 of record JAKABA010000074.1, read on the forward strand.
GACCCATTCGTCTTCGTGCCGTTGGCCTTTGCCGTCTGCGTCGGTGGGGCGATGGTCGGTTTCAGCTGGGCCCGGATCGTCGGTGAGCACGGCCTGACCGGGCTGGCGGTCCGGTTCCACCAGGCCAAGGCGCTGGCACGGGTCTCGCGCCGAGTTCAGGCGGCCGGTCCCGTCGGCATCGGGACCTCGCGACTGATCCCTGGCCTGCGCATCTACACAACCCTGGTGGCGGGGGCCTTCGGGGTGCGGCGCCGGACCTTCCTGGAGGGACTGGTGCCCAGCACCGCCATCTGGGTGGTCGCCTTCGTCGCCCTGGGGGTGGTGGCGGGCATCCCGGTCGAGCACTTCCTCACCAAGCTGGCCAAGCTGGCGGTGCAGGGAGCGATCCTCCTGGTGATCGGCGTGGGCGGCTATCTGGCGATCCGGAAGGCCCCGGCCCGGGACCGGGAGCCGTTGGTCAACGTTCCGGACTGGCTCAAGACCGCCCTGGCGGCCCTCGTCGACCTGGGGGTGGTGGCCAGCATCCTGACCGGCCTGCTGACCATCGCCCGGCGGGTGACGGGGGTCGGGCTGGTGGCCACCTGGGCGGATGGGGTCGTGGTCCTGGCGGCGCTGGCCGCGCTGTATCTGTTCGTCACCCGGCGCAGCACCGGGGCGACGGTGGGGGAGGCGCTGCTGCACACCGTCTACCTGCCCCGGCGCACGCGGCTTACCGCTCCCTCCGAGGGCAGCGGGGCGCAGGACCAGCAGCTGGAGACTGCGGCCGAACTGCTCCACGCCCTGGGGACGGTGCCACGGATGGCGGTGGCACGTTGTCTTCTCGCCGGGCCCGCCGGCACAAGTGAAGTCGCCCGGGCCACCAGGATGAGCGCGGACGAGAGCCTGTATCACCTCTCCGCCCTGGTGCGGGTGGGGTTGCTGGAGACCGCGGGTGCCGAAGACGATACCCGCTTCCAGATCCGAAGGCCGCTGGTGAGCCTGGTGACCCAGGCCCTGGTCCACCAGGTGGCGCAGGCGGGCCCGGTCGGTGGTGGCACTGTGGGCGCCCTCCCGAGCCCCACCAGCAACTGAGGCCCGGTGCCGGCCCCGGGTTGCGTGCGCAGCATATTGTGGGGTCCGGATTGACACACCACCATATATAGAGGACAATTCCCTCAACGGCGTGGCCCGCGGGCCACCGACCTGTTACCAGACCCCGTTGGGAGGAGAGGCTTGGCAACCAGTCAACCGATGGAGCGGACGGCCTTCGCGGCGGGCGACGACTACGCGGCGCTCAAGGTCGAGCAGAGGGGTATCGAGCTGATCCCCGCCACGGAGCGCCACATGACCCCGGCGGGGTTGTTCTGGCTGTGGGCAGGCGGCATCTGGAACGTCGAGTACCTGGTCTACGGGGCCCTGGTGATCTCCTTCGGCCTCTCCTTCGGTCAGGCTGTGCTCGCCATCCTGCT
>JAKABA010000383.1 GCA_021802115.1 bacterium
CGACGCGCCGCCGGTGGCCCGGGAGAGTTGATCGCGGACCGGGCGTCGCCAGGCCGACCACAGGGCCTTCAAACCGAGGGGACGGGGAGCCGCGGTGTCGGGCGGTTCCGCCAGCATCAAGAGCGGGTGGGACGGCAGGGGTCGGGTGGGCCGCCCGGCGGGCGCGGCGCGCCAGACGAGGCTGCCCCGGCTGGGAACCTCAGGAGGAGGCGGGGGCAATGATGCCCAGCCGATCTGGTCTGGCCCCGCCATCAGCAGGATGCCCCCGGAGCACCACCGCCCAGTATCGGGGTGGCGTAGCCGTGCGCCAACCAAGCGGTCGCCTGCGCCTGGACCACCAGTTGAGACCACGGGCCAAGGCCGAGTAGCGGCATGTGCTCAGTGCGCCAAAGCAAGACCTGGATGCCTTGGTCCAGCCCCATCGCCCCGGACAGCTGCTCACAACGAGTGCGCAGCTCGACCTCGCAGCCCTGCGGCTGGCCCGCCACCGGGCGCAGGACTCCCACCACCATCGCACAGTGGCGAGCTGCGAAGGGCAGCTGCGCCTGGACCGCATCCGCCACGACCTGCTGAGCGTCCCCGATGCCGTTGCCGCAGCCGGCACCGCCATCCGGGACCACGCAGACCCGGAATGCGCCGGTCACTCGGAGCGCGGTCACGTCGACCGCCTGCGACCCAGTCTCCGCCGCCGACTCGGCAGTCGCCACCAGCTGGGAGTGCTGCATCAGCAAGATTCCCCCGTCCACGGCCAGGGCGGTGACGGGAAGCAGCAGCAGGGGGAGCATCAGCGCGAACAGAGGGAGCAGCTGACCAGCCCGGGGTGACCGGGCGCGGTCAGCAATCATCGCCGGTGGGGTCCTGGCTGGGGTCACGGCTTCTGAAGGGGTCAATCTTCTGAATCGAATGGGCCCTCAGGCTGGGCGACAGCCAGGACCCCAGGAGCGGGATCCACTCCAGATCGGGGCGATAGGCGATGACCACCTCCACATCTCCGTCCGTCAACCCGGTCGAGTTGGGAGGGCCGCCCACCCTGCAAAAGCTGTCCAGGGCGCCGCCGTACCCAAACCAGATCTGGGCCGATCCCCCGCCGATGCTGGTCGGCATCGTGGCCGCGTTGGGGGCCGGTCCGACGCATCGTCCCCCACCCAGCTGGCGGATGTGCCCCTGCAGCAACCCCGAGTTCTCCTGCTCCACCACTCGCAGCTCCTGGGTTGCCTCCTGACAGGCGCGCTGGGCATCAATCGCCCGGGCCGCCACCAGCGCCGCCGCACTGCTGGCGGTCTGCATGGCGAGCTGGGTACGTGCCAGCTGCACCACGGCCACCGCTCCGCAGCCGAGCAACAGGATGATGGGTAGCACCAGCGCCAGCTCCAGAAGAGCCTGCCCTCCTGCCCGCCCCCGGAGCCCGCTCAAGAGAAGGCCTCCACCGCCAGGCGCAGGCGGCTGGCCACCGGGATGGTCCCGGGACCGGCCGCGCCGATCCAGGGGACGATGGCGCGCAGGCCGCCGCTGATCCAGACGTCCACTGCCCGTGGGGGCCACGAGGTGTAAGCGACGCAGATCATGAGGCGACCGGCCACCGTGGCAGCCGCGCACGGCGCCATGGTCGAGGCGGCTCCAAAGCACCCGCCACGGTGACACGCGGGATTCTGGGGGCCGTCGAGGTCGCCGGGGACGGGGCCGTAGGCATACGGCCCTGGGATCTGGGCCGAGACCAGGTCGCACGGCTCCTGGGTGCCGGCCTGTGGCAGTCCGGCCTGATACCGCACACACTCCAGCGAGTTCCAGCACCCGGTCGCACCGCCCGGACAGACGCTCAAGGTGGCCATCCCGGCCACCTCCGCGCTCAGGGCGGACCGGGCCGCCAGGGCTCCGCTTTCGAGGTTCAGCGTCGGGTTGGAGCTCGCAGGAGCTCCGGAGGCTGTCCGGGCGCCGGCCAGGGTGGCGGTCTGCACTCCCTCCTGAGCCAGGGCTTCGAGTCCCAACTGGACGGCTCCCAAGGTCGCGAGGAGGAAGATGGTGACGCCGAGCGCCATCTCGACCATCGACTGGCCCCGCCGCCACTCTCTCAAGAGAGAGCCCCGGACAGCCGCTCCAGGGCGGGATAGAGAACGATGACCACGAAGGGCAGGAGGATGCAGACGGCGACCGGGAACAGCATGGTCACCAGCGCCCGCCGGCCGCGAGCGGTCAGGTCGTCCCGCTGCCGATCCCGCAGGCCCCGGGCCAAGCGCCCCAGCGGAGTGGCCGCGGAGATACCCTCCTGCCGCTGTAGCCTGACCACGGCAGCCAGGGCGGCCAGCGCGGGAATGCCCAACTGGTGGGCCGCGTCCTCGAGCTGGGCGTCGAGTGGAGGCGTCCCCGCCGTGGCCGAGCCGGCCAGGCACGTGCGCAGGACGCCCGCAGCCTCGCCTCGAACCCGGCTGACCACCAGCTCCATGGCACGGCGCGAGCTCACGCCACCACCACTCTGCTCCAGGGACATGAGGTCGACCAGCATGGGGATCTGCGCGACGATGGCGGCGCGACGGTTGGCTCCGGCGCGCAGGAGCCGCGAGAGGTCCAGCAGCAGCGGGGCCAAGCCGATCGGCAGGATCAGCGGGGCCGGGATCACCCCCAGCAGAGCGGGCCCGACGAGCAGGCACACCGCCAGCGCGAAGACCAGGAACCAGCTCGCAATCAGCTCCTCGGGGGGCTCGTCGCGCGCGGCGCTCCGCAACCTGACAGCAAGCCAGCGCACGCTCCCGGCGGGCAGCACCGGTCGAAGCGTCCGAGCCGTGACCCGGACGGGCCGCCCGAGCGGGCGCCGGGGACTCGCCGGGCTCACGCTCATGCGGCTGGCGGCCCGACTGTCGAGCCAGTCGTCCATGGTCCGACGGCGGGGCCACGCCATGAAAATGACTCCCGCGGCCAGGGCCAAGACCGCGGCCCCAACCGCCCCTTCCAGCGCCGCCGGAAGATCCGATGGGATGGGAACGGCCGCCATGATGATGAGCCGTGAGGTCATGGTGTACGTCGCACCGCGGCCAGCTCCAGATCGGCCCGGGCCTCGCTGGCGGACACCGCGGAGCCGTCGCCGGCG
>JAKABA010000384.1 GCA_021802115.1 bacterium
GCGATCCCAGACCACCGCCGGGCGCCCCCGGGTGTGGTGCGGCCGGCAGTCCGCCAGGATGACGACCGGCCACTCCAGCCCCTTGGCCCGGTGGATGGTGCTGATCGTCACAAGCGGGCGGTCGTCCAGAGGTGGGGGCTCAGCCTGCCCGTTGAGCCCGGCCATGGTGGTCACCTTGGCCAGGAACTCACCCAGGCTCAGCCAGCGCCCGGACGAAGAGGCGTCGAGGGCGAGCCGCTGCAGGTCGCGGATGGCGGCCACGGAGCGCTCCCCGTGTTCGGCTCCGGCCAGCTGCCGGGCCCGGTGATAGGGCAGAAGCCGGCTCCGCAACAGCGCTTCCTGCACCACCTCGGCGGCGGGACGGTGGGCGGCCAGTTGGCGCAGCTCCAGGACCAGCCCCGCAACCTCCGCCACCCGAGGCAGGACGGCCGGGTCCAGACGCTCGGCCGTGATGGCGGCGCGCACGCGGTGGGCGAGGGGCTGATCCCGAGCCTCCCGCGCTCCCGCCACGACCGCCATCTGCTGGTCCGAGAGCCTGACCCAGGCGGATTGCAGCACCCGCACCCAGGCCTGGTCGTCGTCCTCGTCCGCCACCACCCGCAGCAGCGCCAGCAGATCCTTGACCTCGGGGCGCTCCAGCAGTCCGCCGGTCGCGGTCCTGAAGGGGATTCCGCGCCGGCGCAGGGAGTCCTCCAGGGGTTCTCCCAGCCGGCCGAATGTGCGGGCGAGCACGGCAATGTCACCGTAGCCGACCGGCCGGGGCTCGCCGTCGCCAGGCAGGCCCTGCAGGTGCACCGCCTCGATGAAGGCCGCGATCCCCTCCGCCTCCTCCTCGGGGGTGGCCGCCAGGCCCAAGAGCACCGGGGGCGCCGGCAGATCCCGGCGCACCACCTCCATGCGATCGTCGCCGGCGAACTGAGAATCGGCCCGGATCACCTCGTCCGCCGCCACCAGGATGGGTTCAAAGGAGCGGTGATTGAGGACCAGCCTGAAGGAGCGGCCGACGGTGCGGGCCATGATCCCCGGCTGGGCGTCCCGGAAGGCGAAGATGGACTGCCGAGCGTCGCCCACCACGAAGAGCTTGCGGAGATCTGGGCCGACCAGCTCCTGCAGCAACGCGGCCTGCACCTGGCTGGTGTCCTGGAACTCGTCCACTATCACCAGCTGGAAGTTCTCCCGGCACCAGCCCGCCAGCGACGGCGAGCTGCGCAGACAGTCGAGGGCCAACCGCAGCAGGCCGTCGAAGTCGAGGCTGCGCCGGGCCCGCAGGCGCTCCTCGAGCCGCTCCCAGACGGCCAGGGTCACGCGCAGGGACAGGCGGTGCCACCGGATCTCCGCCTCCGCGTCCCCGTTCGCGGCGAACGCGCTGTAGGCGGCCTCAGATCGGCGCCTGCACTCCTCGGGGGTGAGGTCGGTGGAGCGCAACCTGGTCACCGCCTCGATCGCCCCCTCGCTCAGCTCCAGCAGGGTCCGCGGGGGCAGGTCGAACCCCTGAAGCTCCCGCACTGAACGGTCGGCCGCCATGGCCTCGCGGACACTCGCCGCGGCGGCCTCCAGCTCCTGCCGGGCTTCGACATCGTCCAGGGTGCGCAGATCCCGCGGCACCAGGGCCTGGTACGGCATCTCCTCCAGCAGCCGCCTGGCGACGTGATGGAAGGTTCCGATCCAGGCTCCCTGCAGCGGCTGCGCGGGCGGTTCCGGGGCCTCCACGCCCGCCTTTTGCAAGGTGGTGGTGATGCGCTCGCGCAGCTCGGTGGCCGCCCGGTTGGTGAAGGTGACCGCCAGGATCCGCGGTGGGAGGGTCCCGTCCGCGACCGCCACGCTGTAGAGCGCCGCCATGGTGGTCGTCTTACCGCTACCGGCCGAGGCCACGACCTTCACGGGGCCCTGCCCCAGCTGGTGCACGATCCTGCGCTGCTCCTCGGTGAGCTCCTTGAGCACCGCCTCCCGCGGGGTGCGGCTCATGGCTGCGGCACGGGCAGCTGATGGCTGGAACCGACACTGCCCTCGCCGTCGCAGCAGAACCCCAGGGCGCACCCCCCGAACCCCCGGCAGGTGAAGTGGTCGTGGCGGGGGGCCGCCGGCCGCCTGCCCTCCAGGATGATGGCCGCTTGGCGGGTGATCTCCGCCTCGATGCGGTCGATCTCCTCCCAGGTGACCAGCAGCTCGTTTCTGGGGGGGCGGTCGCCGTCCCGCCCCAGCCGGAAGCCCTTGGCGGGAAACCCGAGCTGCCCCCCCGCCTCGGCACTGAGGTACCAGTTGCGGGCGCTGCCCGGGAGTTCCGTCCCCGTGCTGGGGGCCAGGGCCCCGGCTCTGGCCGCCAGGACGTAGACCGGGAGCTGCCAGTTGGACGGGCCCTCGCCCTTGGCGGGGTCGCCGAAGAGCTGGCGGCGAAGCTCGGGAGCCGAGGGCGGGTCACTCTCTGAGGTCTTGTAGTCGACCACCTCCAAGGTGCCATCCTGGCGGCGCCACAGAGCGTCGACCTTTCCCTTCAGAGAGTGGCCGGACCGCTCGACGATGAAGGCCACCTCACTGGCCAGCGGCCGGCCCATTTCGCCGCCGGCCACCACGGCGCCCGCCCAGCGCCCGATCAGGCGTGCCAGCCACAGCTCGACGTACAGAGACGCCAGGGGGTCCACCAGCCGCTCTCGCACCTCGGGCATGAGCTGCTCTCGCACCAGCCGGTTGGCGCGTGCCGTGAACTCATGGGCCGGCCCAGTCGCATCCAGCCCCTGTCGATGCAGTGTGTCCAACAGCCGGTGGGCCATGATTCCCAGCACCATGGCCACGGTGTCCCGCTGGCGCAGGCCCAGCTCCGAGTAGTGGTAGAGGCGGGGGCACCCCAGCCAGGCGTTTAGAGAGGAGGCGCTGAGGGCGGTGGTCGCCGCTACTGGCCCACCTCCGGTGGGGTCCCACGGCACCATCCACTCCGAGATCAGATGGCCCATGGCAACCACGTCGGCAGGGATCTCCAACTCCGGCGCCGGATGACCGAGGCTGGCCTCGGCCGCCAGGCCCGCCCAGAGGTCAGCGACGGTCACCGGGAAGGCCTCCGGGGCCGCGACCTCGACGACCC
>JAKABA010000385.1 GCA_021802115.1 bacterium
CGGATCGCCCGCAGGAGGTCGGCAGGATCCATCCCCCCCGGCTCGGGGGTCCCGGTGCCGGGAGCGAAGCCCGGGTCGAGGACATCGATGTCGACCGAGATGTAGATCAGCTCGGGGCCGTCCATCGCCTCCGCCACCGCCCGGCGCACCACCTCCGCCACCCCGAGCCGCCAGATCTCCTCCATCAGGTGCCAGCGCAGCCCCTGCTCGCGCATCCAATCGAAGACCTCCTTGGGAGGCCAGTAGCCACGCAAGCCGATCTGGACGAAGTTGCGGCCCGGCACCGCCCCCGACTCCACCAGCCGCCGCATGGGAGTGCCGTGCGAGAGCGGGTTGCCGAAGCTCTCGGTGGCGGTGTCGGCGTGAGCGTCGAAGTGGACTATCCCCAGCTTGCCCCGGCCCACCGAATCCGCGACCGCGGTCGCCGATGGCAGGGTTATCGAGTGGTCGCCGCCGATCACGACCGGGATGATGTCGCGTCCCGCCACCTGCCTCACCCGATCGTAGATGGCCCGGTGCGACTCGACCGTCTGACCCGGGAGGCAGACGGCATCCCCGTAGTCGACGACGGTCAGCTCCTCGAAGGGAGCGACCTCCAGGTCGAGGTGCCACTCCGGCCTCTGGTAGTTGGCGATCCTGACCGCCCGCGGCCCGAACCTGGCCCCAGGCCGGTAGGTCGTGGCGTCGTCGAACGGGGCCCCCACGATCGCTATGTCAGGGCGCCAGTTGTCGAGTTCCGCCTCCTCGGAGATCCCCACCACCTTGGCGAAGGTCGTCGGCCCGAGGTACGCGGGCCCATCCATCTGGGCTCGAAGCTGGGCGGGGATCTGGGGCCTGGTCATGCGCAACTCCTCTGCTGCGACCGGGACGCCGGAAGGCGCCTGCCGGGAGCCTGGTCTGGGGTGACATCCGGGCGCAATTATCGTGTCCCTGGGCGAGCCGGAGTCAGCCGCTCGGAGATGGAGGCTCGAGGCGCTCGACCCGGACCCTGCCGTCGATACCGAGGTAGACCGCCATGATCCGCTCCAGCAGCTGCTCGAAGGCGGCGGGATCCCAACCCTCGACCAGAGACCTCATCCGCTCGCGGTGGCTCAGCGCGATCCGCTCCACCACCTCCCAACCCGCCTGGGTCAGCCGCAGCGTCACCCGGCGCCGGTCGCGGCCCAGGGGACAGCGCTGGATCAGTCCCGCCTCCACCAGGCTTCTGGCCAGGACGGAGGTGTGGGCCCGGCTGCTGGCCAGATGGTCGACCAGATCCTGCTCCGCGAGGCCACGCGGACCCGCGCCCCCGAGCACCAGGACGGCGTGGTAGCTCATCGGCGTGAGCCCGAACTCCGCGGCGCTCGCGTCCAGGGCGGTCAGGGCGCGCCGGAAGATGTAGCGCAGCTGGCTGCGAAAGGCCAGCTGCTCCACCAGCGCCGCGTCCACCACCGGCAGGTCGTCGTCCGGGCGGTCGGCGGCCTGGTCCTCAGGGGTCAGTTGGCGACCACCACGGTTGTGCCCATCGGCGTCCAGGAGTAGGCCCAGGCCATCACGGCCCCGGGGGTCTGCACGCATCCGTGGCTGGCATCGGGCCCGTTCTGAGAGCCGGGGCCGTAGACCGAGGTCGGCTCCCAGGGAGCGTCATGGATGTAGTAGCCGCCCTGGTCGAACTCCATGACCCAGTTCACCGGCGAGGTCGGATACCAGAACGGCGACCCCGGCGGCCAGGGAGAGATGAACACGTAGGGGGACTGCTTGTCGAAGATGTGATAGGTGCCGGTCGGAGTCCGCAGCAGCGCCCGGCCGGTGGTGACGGGGGTCGCCCGGACCGCGCAGCCGTTGTCGTAGAAGACCATCTCCTGCAGCGACAGCGAGATGTAGATGGACTTGCCGGGGATGGTGTTGTGCCCGCACTGGTCCGCATTGAGGCTGGCCTGCGCCTGCTGCTGCAGCGCGTCCAGGGTCTGCTGCACCGCCACCAGTTGGGCGGGGGTCCTGGCCGCGTCCAGCGCAGTCTGCGAACTCTGGTACGAGGCGACGTAGGTGGCCGCGTTGGGGGTCTGCTCGGCCCCCGCCTGATCCACCAGGTCCATCACTGACAGCGACTGGGAGACCAGCTGGTCGTTGAGCCCTATCTCAGCCTTCAGCTGGGCCAGCTGGGCGGACAGGGCCGCCGACTGGCTGGTGCCCGGCTGGCCTGCGGCCAGTGCTTGGCGCAGGGCGGCGGCGTCCTGGGGCACCGCCAGCGGGGAGAGATTGTCACTCTGGGCGATCGCCTCCAGGCTGGCCGCCTCCTGGAGGATTCCGCCGCTGCCGCTCGCCAGCGACACGTTGGCCGCCGCCCTGGCCTGGGCCGCCTTCACCTCGGACCTCACCTGGGTCAGCTCCAGCTCGATCTGGGACACCAGCGCCTCGAGCGATCCGGGCGATTTGGCCGCGGCGAGCTTGTCCGACCACTGCTGCACCTGTCTCGAGCTGGGGTCGGCCAGCCAGGCGGAGTTGCCGGACAGGTACCGCTGGTAGTCGGTGAGATACGTCTTCGCCTGGTTGCGGGCGTCGACCAGGGACTGCTCCCAGTCCCGGCCGGCAGCGTCACGGATCTGGTTCAGCCGCAGCGAGGGGTTGGAGGTGAGAAAGGTGGGCGACCACCAGCGGGTGGTGTCGACCTGGTCGAGCTGCGCCCTGAGCGCCGCCGCCTGGGAGGCCGGGAGACCCTGGCTCTGGTAGAGCGCGAGCTCTCGGATGAGGGCCGCCCTCTGCTGGCCGAGGCTGGTCGCACTGTGATATGCGAGACCCAGGTCCGCTCCCGCCACCAGGACGATCACGGCCACCACTCCCACCACCGCCCGGCCAGTCGTGCGCATCATCTCTCCCTGTAGCGGATGTGGGATCGACCGTGGAGGTCTCCCCGTTCTGTAACTCTCAAGGTGGTCCGCTGGTAACGCGGGACGGCCGTCTCAGATCGAGGCGAGCCGTTCGAGCTCGGCCGTCAGATCGCGCAGACGCTCCTCCCCCAGCTGGTCCAGGTGGCGGCCGGCGCAACGGTTGGTGCTCTCCTCCAGCGCCTCCCTCAGCGTCCGGCCGGATTCGGTG
>JAKABA010000386.1 GCA_021802115.1 bacterium
CAGATCACCCTGGAGGGGATCGGCAAGCGTGACCAGGACCTGGAGCTGGCGGTCGCCGCGGCCCGCGCGGGAGCGCCCCTGCGCTGGGTCACCCTCGAATCGGCGGAGGAGACCAGGGAGCTGGTCAACCGAGCCCGTGGGCTGAGTCGGCAACAGTCCCTGGACGTGCTGCTGCGACTCAACCCCGGGGTGGATCCCGACACCCATTCGGGGCTGCGGGTGGGCGCTGCCGAGAGCAAGTTCGGCCTCGCCGCAGAGGAGCTGTGCGATCTGGCGGATGAGATCGCGGGGGCTGGGACCGCGGTCCGCCTGCGCGGAGTGCATGTCCATGTGGGCTCTCAGCTGCGCAGCCCCGGTGCCTGGGCCGCAGCCGCCGAGCGGGCCTGCCATTTGGCGGGCGCGCTGGCCGCCACACATGCCGAGGTCGACACCGTGGATGTGGGCGGCGGATTCCCCGCCGCGTCCGGGGTCGGGCCCAGCCCCCAGGACTTTCGCCTGGCCTTCGATGCGGAGCTCCGATCAGCTGGCACCCCCTCGCCCGTCCGCCTGGCGATTGAACCCGGGCGGTATCTGGTCGCCAGCAGCGGCTGGCTGGTGACCAAAGTCCTCCACGTGCGCCGGCGGCAGGCGGATCCGCAGGTGATCCTGGACGCCAGTTTCGCGGAGCTGGTGCGGCCCGCGCTCTACGGGGCCCGGCACTCGGTGTTTGCGGTCCGGTCCCCGGAGGGGCCGGACGCCAACTGGAGGCCCACCCGGGTCGAGGGCTCGCTATGCGAGAGCACGGACACCTTTGGCGTCCACGACCTGCCACCGCTGGACCGGGGCGACCTGGTGGTGATGGCCGAGACCGGGGCCTACGCGTCCTCCATGTTCTCGTGCTACAACGGCAGGGTGCAGCCGCCTGAGGTGATGCTGCGGCCCGACGGTGAGATCGAGCTGGCGCGTCCCAGCCGCCCCTTCGCCCCCTGACCACGGCGCGGCCGTGGGAGGGGGAGCCACTAACCTTGGGAAACTGGCCAGGAGACGCCAAGGGCGCGGTTTCTAGGAGGCGGAGATGGCAGGCGCCATGAGACCGGTGGGCCTGGGGCTCGGGGGGCACGGCGAGGTGGCGGCCGCCGTCAGCTACGCCCGCCAGGCGGCCGCGCTCGGGCTCGACTCGGTGTTCTTCCACGAGACCTACTTCGAGCGCGACGCCGTGACCTACGCCACCGCGGTCGCCCAGAGCGTGCCCGAGATCCGCATCGGCCTCGGGGCCCTCAACCCCAGCACCCGCCACCCGGTGCTCACCGCAATGACGGTAAGCGCCCTGGACGAGATGGCACCGGGCCGAATCACGCTGGCGCTGGGCACGGCGCTCCCGCTGCGGCTCGCCCAGCTGGGAGTCTCCTACCAGCCTCAGGCGGCCATCGAGAAGGTGGAGCGGGCGATGGATGATCTGACCCGCCTGTGGCGGGGCGAGCGGCTGCCCACCCGCGAGGGGGTGCCCGAGATTGAGCCGATGTTCCCCCCGCTGCACCCGGTCCAGCTCTGGGTCGCCGGCTACCGCCGGGCCTTTCATGAGCTGGCGGGGAGGCGGGCCGACGGCTTTCTGGCCCGCCCCGCCGAGTCACTGGCCGCCCTGCGGGTGGGGGTCAGCCGGATCGAGGCGGCCAGGCGGGCCGCGGGCCGTCCGGACGGAGCGGTGCAGGTCGGTGGTTATCTGCTGGCCCTGGCGGACCGCAGCCGGCGGCTGGCGCTCGACCGGGCCAAGCGCGAGCCGTTCGTCATCTACATGCTGTCCGTGCAATCCGACCGCGCGCTGGTCCAGGCGGGCTTCGACCCCGCACTGCGCCAGGAGATCGGGTCCGCCTGGCGACGCGAGGATTACCACCGGGCGGCGCAGCTCATCCCCGACCAGCTGGTCGAGGCCTTCATCCTCTGCGGGACCCCCGATGAGATCGCGGAGGGCGCTGAGCGGTATCACCAGGCCGGGATGACCCTGCCGATCCTGCAGCCGATCCTCCAGGAGGATGAGCAGGTGGCGGCGCTGCTGCAGGCGGCGGTGGCCTACGCCTCGGGCACCGCCGTCACCGCCTTCCCGCAGGCACGGCGGGGGGACGGATCCGAACGGCCAGGGCTGGGCCGCCGCGCGCGGGGCTGGCTGGAGATAGCGCGGCCGTTCAGCCTCACCGCGGCCGCGATCCCGGTGGCGGCGGCCGGGGGGCTGGCGCTCGCCCACCATGCCATGAACTGGCCGCTGTTCGCGCTCGCCTTTGTGGGCGGGGTGCTGCTGCAGGTGGGGACCAACGTGGTCAATGAGATCTACGACGTTCGCAAGGGGGTCGACTCGATCACCTCGCCCCGGGCGAGCCGGGCCCTGGTCACCGGCAGGGTCAGAGAGCGGGCGGCGTTCTCGCTCGCCGCCTTGGCCTTCGGGCTGGCGACCGCGATCGGGGTCTACCTGATCGCGGTTCGAGGCTGGGAGCTGCTGGTCCTGGGCGTCCTGGGCCTGGTCGGCGGCTGGGGGTACACCGCCCCCCCACTGCAGTACAAGTACCGGGCCGCCGGCCTGCCCCTGGTATTCATCCTGATGGGGCCGCTCATGGTCCTGGGAGGGTACTTCGCGATCACCGGACGCTGGTCGGCGACCGCCGCGGTGGTGAGCATCCCCATCGGCCTGCTGGTGACGGCGATCCTGCACGGCAACGAGTGGCGCGACATCGGCGAGGATGCCCGCGCCGGGATCAGCACGGTCTCGATCCGGGCGGGCCGACGCACCGCCCACGCCCTGTACGTCTTCCTCCTGGTGGGGGCGTACATGGCGCTGGCACTGGGGGTCGCCTTCGCGGCCATCCCCTCCCTCAGCCTGTTGGCGGTTCTGTCCCTGCCCCTGTTCGTGAGGGCGCTGCGGGCCTCCGAGCTGGGCGCTGCCGGCCAACAGCGCGCGATATCCATGATTGATCTGCAGACCGCGCAGCTGCACATGACCTTTGGCGTTCTGCTGGTGCTCGGGCTGGCGGTCACCGCCGTGTGGCGGCCGGGAGGATGACCCTATGAGGAGACGTTCGCCGGGGCGGAGCGGCGC
>JAKABA010000075.1 GCA_021802115.1 bacterium
GTCGGTGAGCTCCACCGGCGAGCGCCCGAGCAGATGGGGGAGATCCGGGGTGGCACCGAGGAGACCACCACCGGGGTGATCCGCTTGCGGGCGATGGCGGAGGCGGGGGTGCTGCGCTTCCCGGTGATCGCGGTCAACGGAGCGGAGACCAAGCACCTCTTCGACAACCGCTACGGCACCGGCCAGTCCACCATCGACGGGCTCATCCGGGCCACCAACCTGCTGCTGGCGGGAAGGACCCTGGTCGTCTGCGGCTACGGCTGGTGCGGCCGCGGGCTGGCCTCCCGGGCCCGGGGCATGGGCGCCCAGGTGATCGTCACCGAGGTGCAGCCGGTGCCCGCCCTGGAGGCCGTCATGGAGGGGTTCCGGGTCATGCCCCTGGCCGAGGCCGCCCCAATCGCGGACGTGATCATCACCGTGACCGGGGACTGCAACGTCGTCGACCGCCAGCATCTTGAGCGGGTCAAGGACGGCTGCGTGATCGCCAACAGCGGTCACTTCAATTCGGAGATCAACCTGGCGGCGCTGGACAGCCTCACCACCAAGGTGCGCGAGGCCCGTCCCCAAGTCGCCGAGCACACCCTGGCCGACGGCCGCCGCGTCTACCTGCTGGCGGAGGGCAGACTGCTGAACCTGGCGGCGGCGGAGGGGCACCCGGCGGCGGTGATGGACATGTCGTTCGCCAATCAGGCGCTGAGCCTGGTCCATGTGGCCGCCGCCTGGCAGGAGCTGGGACCGGGCGTTCACGAGGTGCCCCGGGAGATAGATGCCGAGGTGGCAAGCCTGAAGCTGGCGGCGCTCGGGGTGAAGATCGACACTCTGACCGAGGAGCAGCAGCGCTACCTCACCTCCTGGGAGCAGGGCACCGCCTGAGGTCAGTCGCAGGGGGCCGATCGCCCCGCACACCGGTCAATCCTGCCCTGCCGCCCCAGATGAGAGCGGTGGGAGAGCACTCGCTGAGATCGACGCACTGCGGCCAAGAGCCGAGTCCCCTCGTTCCCAGCCGCTGAGGGCTGAGGACGTCTGGGCTACGCCCCTCGCGGTGGCCGGCAGCCCACGCCAGCCGACTTCCGATCCCTGGTAACGGCTCCGGCGGCCGCTGGGATCGCCAGTCCGGATCCGCCAGGGTTCCACGGGGTATCCGATCAGCCAGAAGTGGCTCGCGGCAAGCGACGACGGCGAACAGAGCGGACGCCGCCTGGCTGCGGCGCCATGGACGCCGGATCGGCCGCTGCTGATGGCATGCCGCAGGGCTTTGGGGAAGCTGTCGGCAGCTGGGGAGTCGACGCCCACCGGGTCTTGACCGCACGGGAGGCGGGGCTCGCGGCCACCGGCCAGGTCGCCCCACCCGCTGTGGCCATAGGTCGGGACTTTCGCCAGCGACCGTGCCGGGGCCTGGCAGCTACTTGATGAGCCGGGTGGGAAGCGGCTCTTCCACGACCTTGCCCGACTCCAGCCGGAGCCGGTAGGCGCGGGCTCCCTCGACCTCGGTGAAGGCCTCGTGCAGCTCGGTGCCGTGGAAGATGAGGCCGGATCCGTTGTCGGTCGCGAACCCATCGGGGAGCGTTCCCTCCTCGATCAGGCGATGGATGGTGGGTCGGCGCTCCGGCTCGGCGTCGTGATGGGGGCTGTTGCTGTAGGGGAGGAAGCCGAGCCCGTTGGTCACCGCCTGGAGCGGCAGCCCAAACGAGTCCGTGGTCCCGCCCACGTGCCAGCACAACGAACCGGCGGAGACTCCCATCAGGACCACCCCCTGCTGCCAGCAGTCGTGCAGGATGGAGTCCAGCCCGTGCAGCCGCCACAGGGCCAGCAGATTGGCGGTGCTGCCGCCGCTCACCCAGATCAGGTCCTGCCGCCGCAGATGGCCCGCGATGTCGGCCACGTTGGGCATCGGGAACAGAACCAGATGAGAGACCACCGCGTCCAGTTGGGAGAAGGCGTGGTGCATCGCCGTGAGCGCGGCGGGGTCATCCCCGACCGCGGTCGCCAGGATGCAGATCCGCGGCCGAGGGCCGGGATTGGCCAGCCCGAGGGCCATCGAGTACGCGGGCCCGCAGCGCCAGTCCCAGATCCCCGGCCCGCCGAAGCCGATGCTGGTGGCGATGATCGTCGGCTGCGGGGCGGTCACGGGCGCATCTTACTGAGGCAGGTGCGGTTGGGTCGCGGTCTTGACAAACCGCTGGGTCAGCCATTAGACATAGCTCTTTCCCTCTTGGGGGAAGGACAGCAACCGGTTGGGAGGACTGGCGTTGGATTCGACCATGGGGGTCTCAAGGGCCACCGACACCGCGGGCGAGCACTGGCTTCCCACAGACTCGTGGAACTTCACCTCCTTCGTGCTGGGGATGATCCTCGAGGCATACATCTTCGGGATGGCGGCGATCGCCACCGGGTGGGTGTCCATGCCCACCACGCTGCGCTCCCTGCTGCTCTCCTGGGCTCCCCTGTGGTTGATCATCGGGATCGCCGTGGCGGGGCCGATGTCCGACCGGGTGGGACGCAAGACCACCTTCTACATCACGATGAGCCTTTACGGGATCGGGGCCATTGGGCTGGTGTTCAGCTTCACCTACTGGCTGATCCTGATCTTTCTGGCACTGATGCTGTTCGCCGCGGGCGGCGAGATGAACACGATCATGACGGCGTCCCACGAGGTGATGCCCGCCCGCCATCGCAGCAAGACCATGATGCTGGAGATCAACGGCATCAACCTGGGCAGCTTGATCCTGGCGGCGGTCTCGCTGCTCAGCGCCTACAAGGGGATCGCCTTCGAGCGGGGCATGATCGCCGCCACCTTCATCGTGGTGCTGGCGGTCCTGTTCTTTGCCCGCACCAGAACCCCTGAGTCCATCCGCTGGCTGCGGGCCAAGGGTATGAACGCCAGGGCCGACGCGGAGATAGCCAGGTTCTACGGGGCCGAGGAGTACCGCGCCCGCGACGCCTCGGCTGCCGCTGAGACTGAAATGGCGCGGTCGAGAGGCGCCGTGAAGACGGTTTCGATCGGCCTGCGGGTGGTGGTGATCAGCTGCCTGGCGTTCGCCGGCACCACTGGGTTCGGCCTTCTGACCTACGTGCTGGGCCCGGCCCACTTCCCCAAGCTCACCGCCGCGATCCTGCTGGTGGCGAGCGTGACCGGTTTCGTGTCCGGCTTTTACGCGCTCTGGGCGGAGCGCTGGAGCCGCAAGAAGATGCTCCTCGTGGGCTATTGCGGCACCTTCCTGGCGACCCTGATCATCGCCCTGACCACCAGCGCCTGGGCGGCGTCCGCCGGTTTGTTCTTCTTCCTCCTGATTGTGCTCAATGTGTTCAGCAACGTGAGCTACCTGAGTCAGGACACGCTGAAGGGAGAGGTGTGGCCGACCAAGAGCCGCGGCACCTACACCGCGATCGTCCGGTTCGTCGGGATCGGCCTCTACATTCCCACCATCTACCTGACCCAGAGCTTCAGCCTTAACGCCTTCGTCCTCTTCAGCCTGGGCGTCTGGGCGGTGGGTGCGCTGGCCTCGATCGTCTGGGCAATGCGCGGGGTGGAGACGGGGTCCGGGGTGAGCCTGGACGTCGCCTCAGGGACAGTCGGCGCGGCCTGAGCGCAGCGGCGGGCGGTCCGGCGTATCCCGGACCGCCCGCCCGGCCATTTCGGCGCGGCCGAGGGCCGGGCAGATCGCTTCGAAGCCGGATGTCGGGCCGGTAGAATCGGAGCTCCCGGGCGATGGCCCCGCGGGGGCGCCAGAGGTGGTCCCCACCCGGGCTGATCGGATCCGGGGAGCGAGGAAGGGAGAGTAGATGCGTCTCTATTTGGCCGGGCCGCTGTTCACCCCCTATGAGCGCGCGTTCATCGCCGAGAATGCGGCCAAGCTGCGGGCTGTGGGGTTCGACTGCTTCGTACCCCATGAGCAGACCCTGGCCGGCCCGTCCGAGCACAAAGGGATGGAGTCCCCCGGTCAGGGCCAGTACCAGCAGCAGGAGATGGCCGACCTCGTCTTCGCCAAGGACAACCAGGGCCTGCTCGCCGCCGAAGCGGTGGTGGCCCTGCTGGATGGGCCGACCGTCGACGACGGCACCGCCTGCGAGATCGGTCTCTTCTACGGGCTGATGCAGCACGATCCCAGCAAGCGCGGGATCGTCGGGATCCTGACCGACAGCCGGGCGACGGTGGGATTCGAGGGCCGGGGCGTCAACCTGTACGTGCTTGGCTGCATCCAGCGGGTGGGCGCGGTCTTCGACTCGGTGGAGGCCTGTCTGCCCACTCTCGAGGGGTGGCGCCGGCAAGCCGAGGGCTTGCCAGCCGGCCCTGGTGGGGCTGCATGACCGGTCCCACCAGGCTGGTGGTGGTCGACTGCGACACCGGAGTCGACGATGCGCTGGCGATCATGTACCTAGCCCGGGACCCCGCCTGCCGGATCCTGGCGGTGGGTACCGTGGACGGCAATGTCGCTCCCGAGCTGGGAGCCGAGAACTCCCTGCGTGCGCTGGAGGCGGCCGGGCGGCGGTCGGTGCCGGTGGCGATCGGGGCCAGGACCCCGCTGCTGCAGCCCTCCAGCCACGC
This sequence comes from bacterium, assembly GCA_021802115.1. The sequence goes on from JAKABA010000075.1 coordinate 4,547, forward strand.
TGAGCACTTCCATGGTCAGGATGGGCTCGGGGACTCGGGGTTGCCGCCGCCGCAGGGGCAGCCGACCAGCGAAGGAGCGGTGGAGCAGCTGGTGCGTCTTGCCCGGGAGCGGCCCGGGGAGATCTCCCTCCTGGCGATCGGGCCCCTCACCAACGTCGCCCTGGCCCTGGGCGTCGAGCCGGCGCTTCCCGAGCTTCTGGCCGAGGTGGTGGTGATGGGGGGCGCCGTAGCCTGTCCCGGGAACGAGAGCCCATGGGCGGAATTCAACATCGCCCACGACCCTGAGGCCGCCGAGATCGCGCTCCGGGCGCGATGGCGAAGGCTGGTGCTGGTGGGGCTGGACGCGACCGGCCAGGCGATTCTGGATCAGGAGGGTTACGACCGGCTGGTTGAATCCCCATCGGCTGAATTCGCCACCCGGATCCTGGCCCAGCAGATGTCGGCCAACCGCCACTTTGAGCTCTGCGACCCGCTGGCCGCGGCAATCATGCTCGACCCCTCACTGGCGACCTACCGGACCCTGCCGGTCTCGGTGGAGTTGGAGGGACGCCACACCAGGGGAGCCACGATTGCCGACCGCCGGATCACCCTGGGAGCCGGCTTTCCCGAGACCAGGCCGGCCGTGGAGATCGCCATGGCGGTGGACGCCAACCGCTTCCTGGCGGAGTTCATCGCGCACATCGCGTCCTCCGCATGAGCGGCCCGAGCCGGCCCTCCGGCGGGGTGCGTCGGGGAGCGGATGTGGGCCTGGTCAGTCAGCTGTGGCCGGGGCAGATCGGGGCTGGAACGGCTGCGGAGGGCGGGCGGTGACGGAGGTGGTGGTGGTCGGGTCTCTGACCATGGACCTCACGGCCAACTGCGACCGGATGCCGGTGGCGGGGGAGACGCTGCTGGGAACCGGCTTTGCGATGGTGCCGGGAGGCAAGGGCAACAACCAGGCGATCGGGGTGTCCCGGCTCGGAGCCCGGACCGCCATGGTGGGCAGGGTCGGCCAGGACCTCTTCGGCGACCGCGTGCTGGCCCAGCTCGATCAGGATGGAGTGGACTCCGGCCGGGTCGAGAGGTCGGCCACCCTGCCGACCGGGATCGCCCACATCAGGGTTGACGGCAGGGGACAGAACAGCATCGTCATGGTGCCGCTGGCCAACTCGGAGCTGGACCGGGAGATGGTGGAGCGCCACTCCGAGGCCATCACCTCGGCGCGGGTGCTGCTGACCCAGCTGGAGGTTCCCATGGATGCGACCGTGGCCGCGCTGCGCTCGGCCCGCGCCGGCGGCGTCACCACCGTCCTCAATCCCGCGCCCGCTGCCGCCCTGGCGCCGTCGACCCTCGCCCTTGTCGACATTCTGGTCCCCAACGAGTTCGAGGCCAGCTCACTGACCGGAGAGCCCCTCGATGGGGTGGACGGAGCGGTCAGGGCCGCCCGGAGGCTGCTGGACCTCGGGTGCGGATCCGTGATAGTCACCCTCGGGGAGCAGGGGGCGGTTCAGGTGGATCGGGGCGGGGTCTTGGCGATCTCGGCGCTGCCGGTGCGAGCCGTGGACACGGTGGCGGCCGGGGACGCCTTCTGTGCGGGGCTGGTGGCGGCCCTGGCGTCCAAGGATCCCCCTCGCATGGCGCTGGCTCGCGCGACCGCGGCCGGGGCTCTCGCCACCACGGTTGCCGGGGCCACCACCTCCCTTCCGACCAAGGAGGCAGTGGATCGGTTGCTGGCGGAGTCCGGTGGCCCCGCCATCACCGAACGCTGAAGGGGCAAAGACCCGGGAGCTGGTCCCGGTCCCGGCGTGCAGCTGCTCTATTGGAAGGCGGAGATCATCCCTGCGCCCACTGTGGTCCGGGTGCCGGGCGCCAGGGCTATGAAGGCGCCGGTCGCCCGGCTGTGGGCGTAGGGGTCAGCCGCGAGCGGGCGGTCGAACCGCCAGCGCACCAGGCCAATCGAGTTGGCGGCCACCTCTGCGGCGGGAACCATGCGCAGGGAGTTCATGTCCAGGACTGCTGCCACGCTCAGCACCTCGGCGCGGCTCGTCAACGTCAGGTGCTTGATCTGGAACTGACTCCCAGCTCTGGCCGGGGGCCCGGTCAGCCAGCACACGGTGGTCAAGGCGGTGGACCACAACCGAGGAGCACTACCGGGGTGGGCGATGACGTCGCCCCGGGTGACTGCAGGGCACCCCGCCAGTCGCACGCGGAGGGACATCCCCGGCCGCGCGACCTCGATCGGGCCCGATGGCCCATCCAGGGCCAGGACCCGGCTGTGCGATCCGCCTGGCAGGATCACAACCTCGTCGTCACGCCTCAGCGTGCCGCCGCTGAGACGACCTACGCAGAAGTAACCGTCGGGACCCACCGCCACCATCTGAACCGGCAGGCGCGGGCCGGTCCCGGAGGTCTTGGGGTCGGTTGCCGCCCGGTCGAGCGCCTCCAGGAGCGTCGGACCGCCATACCAGGGTGCGGCCGAGGTCCGGCGCACCACCTGGTCCCCGCGGGCGGCTGAGACCGGCACCGCGATCAGGCTGGCACCACCCATGCCCTCCGCCAGTTGGCCGATTTCTGCCGCCAGTCGGGTGTACACATCCCGGTCCCAGGCCACCAGGTCCATCTTGTTCACCGCCACCACCAGGTCGCGCACCCCCAGGACCATGGCGATCGCGAGGTGGCGTCGGGTCTGCTCCCGCAGGCCCCGAGTGGCGTCGACCACAACCAGGGCTCGGTCGGCGGTCGACGCTCCGGTGGCGGTATTCCTGGTGTACTCGAGATGGCCCGGGCAGTCGGCGAGCACCAGCTTGTGATTTGGTGTGAGAGCGTAGCGGTAGGCGACGTCTATGGTGATCCCCTGCTGGCGCTCGGCTCTCAGGCCGTCCGTGACGAAGCTCAGGTTGAGACCGTCTCGGTGGCCGGGGGCGGATGCGCCCTGCAGCCCGCGGACCTGATCTTCCGTCAAGCTGCCGGCGTCGTGGAGGAGGCGGCCGATGAGGGTCGATTTGCCATCGTCGACGGCTCCGATGGCGGCGATCCGCAGCAACGCTCGCGACCTGGCCTCGATCCGGGCACTCGTGATCGCCGCGGTCAGAAGTAGCCCTCCCGCTTGCGATCCTCCATGGCCGCGTCGGAGAAGCGGTCGTCCCCGCGGGTCGCCCCACGCTCGCTCACGGCGGATGTCGTGAGCTCCTGGATCACCTGCTCCGGATTCGCTGCCGCCGACTCCACAGCTCCGGTGGTGGTGGCGTCGCCGACGGTCCGGAAGCGCACGAGCAGCTTCTCGGCGGTCTCCCCGGGCTGTGGTTGCACCCAATCCGAAACCGCCAGCAGCAGTCCGTCGCGTCGCAGCACCGGCCGGCGGTGGGCGAAGTATATGGACGGCAGGCGGATTCCCTCGCGGTGGATGTAGTGCCAGACGTCCAGTTCGGTCCAGTCTGAGATGGGGAACACCCGGAGATGCTCCCCATCGGAGACCTGGCAGTTGTAGAGCTCCCACAGCTCGGCGCGTTGCCGGCTGGGGTCCCACCGTCCCCGCCGGTCGCGCACCGAGATCACGCGCTCCTTGGCACGGGCTTTGTCCTCGTCGCGCCGCGCACCCCCGAGGCAGGCGTCGAACCCATAGGCTGTGACGGCCCGCAGGAGAGTGGGGCTCTGCAGGCGGTTGGGGGAGATGGCGGGGCCGGCATGGGTACCTGGATCGTTCACCGGGGCGACCCGGAGGTCCAGTCGACGAGCGGCGACCTCCTCGTCCCGGAACCGGATGGTCTCGGGGAAGTTGCGCCCAGTGTCCACGTGGAGGACCGGAAGCAGGACCGGCTGAGGGTGGAAGGCCTTTTCCGCGAGATGCAGGACGACGGCCGAATCCTTGCCCCCACTGAACAGGATCGCTGGGCGCTTGCACTCAGCCGCCACCTCACGGATCACGAAGATGGCGTGGCTCTCGAGGTCGTCCAGATAGCCGCTGGGGTGGGTGGCTACGCTGCGCTCGTGAGGGCCGTTGTTCAAGGCTGGGGTCGTGAGCAATCGGGTCTCCGCACAGAAGTCGGGCTGGGCTGGGGTACACATGACCGCCGGGCGAGGTGGCGGGGCCATGGGCGCGTCGGCTATTGTAGGGTACTAATCATTAAGTTTGTACGGTGCTAGACCGTTGGGGGAGTCGCGTGACAGCTGATCAGGAGGGGCTGAGCGGGGAGGCGGTGTCAGCCATCTCCGCCGACCTGGAGAAGCAGGGGCCGGCAGCTGCAATCGCCTGGGCTGTGGAGCGGTGGCCCGGAGGCGTGGCGGTGGCCTGTTCCTTTCAGGACTGCGTCATCATCGACCTGGCGGTGAGAGCCGACCCGGAAGTCGAGGTCATCTTCCTTGACACCGGGTTCCATTTCCCCGAGACGCTGGCCTTTGTGGAGACCGTGCGTCGCCGCTACGACCTGAACCTGACAGTCACCAGGCCCGGCCCGGAGGCTCTGGAGTGGCCCTGCGGCACCGCCTCATGCTGTGAGCTGCGCAAGGTCCAACCGCTGGCACGAGCGCTGACCGGGCGACGGGCATGGGTGACCGGCTTGAAGAGAGTGGACTCTCCCACGCGGGCCACGGCGCCCGTGCTGGCGTTTGATGAGCGGCGCGGGATGTTCAAGCTGAACCCGCTGGCGAGCTGGACCGACCGTGACGTCGAACTGTACGCGGCCAAGCATCGGCTGCCGATGCATCGCCTGCTGGCCCAGGGATACCTCTCCATCGGCTGCGCCCCCACCACCGACCCGGTGGCGCCCGGGGCAGATCCGCGATCCGGTCGATGGGCGGGGTCATCCAAGACCGAGTGCGGGCTGCACGGCTGAAGCCTGGTGAGGGCAGCGACGCTGGTGGAGACGCCGCGGCTCTGGCTTCGCCAGGTTCGAGCAGCCGACCAGCCTCACTTCGCGGCGATCAACGCCGACCCGGCGGTGATGGAGTGGTTCCCGCGGCCGCTGTCGACTCTGGAGAGCGACCAGTTCGTGGAGCGGATCCTGGGGCATTGGCGCACCGAGGGCTTCGGGCTCTGGGCGCTGGAGGTCAAGCGCACCGGGGCCTTCATCGGCTTCACCGGCCTCTCGCGCCCCGCCTTCCAGGCTCACTTCACTCCTGCTGTCGAGGTGGGTTGGCGGCTGGCCCGATCGGCCTGGGGTTGCGGGTACGCGAGCGAGGCGGGTCGGGCGAGCCTCGCCGTTGGCTTTGGCGAGCTGGGACTTGAGGAGATCGTGTCCTTCACGTCCCGACTCAACCGCAGGTCCGAGGCGGTGATGCGGCGGCTGGGCATGGTTCACCACCCGGCCGACGACTTCCAGCATCCCAACCTTCCGCCGGACCATCTCCTGTCCAACCATGTGCTCTACCGGATCTCGAGGGAGCACTGGCTCGCCCTGGAAGCGGGTGCCGGAGCGCGAGAGCCCGGAACGGACCACACGATCCCACCTGACTGAGAACCGCCACTCGGGGGGCGCCTGGGGAATTCATCCCAACGGGTGATCCTTGCAACCATCCCGCCCACCTAGCATCCGCCGGTGCGGTCCGGCGGCGGGCCGATCAGCTCAGGAGGGCACACTCGGTGCACAGCACGCTCATGCGGTTGTCGTTCTGGCGGATGGCGGGGGTTGCCACGGTGGCAGCGCTCTTCGTCGCCGCCTGCGGGGGGACAACCACGACTCCCAAGACCGTCTCGGGGGGCACTGTGACCTTCGCCGAAGGTCCCAACGCGCCTCCCAACTACATACTGCCGCTGGAGAGTGGAAGCTACTTCAGCGTCACCAACGACGCCGACTTCGCGCAGAACATGTATCTGCCGCTGTACTGGTTCGGCAACACCAGCAATGAGCCGGTCTTCAACGCCGGCCTGAGCGTGGCCAACGCGCCCACCTTCTCCGACAACAACACCAAGGTGACCATCACCCTCAAGCACTGGGAGTGGTCGAACGGCAAGCCGATCACGGCTCGCGATGTCATCTTCTGGATGAACCTGCTATCGGCGGTGACCGCCCCCAGCGCTCCCACGGTGGGGACCAGCAGCGCTCCGGGACCGGGCTGGGGCGCCGAGGTCGCGGGTGGCTTCCCCTCCAACGTGGTGAGCTACCAGCAGACCGGCACCTACTCGTTGGAGATGACCCTCAACGGGTCATACAACCCCACCTGGTTCCTCTACAACGAGCTGAGCCAGATCTACCCGCTACCCCAGACGTCCTGGGACAAGCTGTCGGCGAGAGGGCCGGTCGGCAACTACGATGCCACCGCCGAGAACCGGGTGCCGGTTGCGGGCACCAGCCCGACCCAGTACCAGCCGAAGACCGTCGGGACCGCCACCAGTGGCGCCTTGGGGGTGGCCCAGTTCCTGAACCTGCAGTCGCAGGACCTCTCGACCTACAGCACCAACCCGCTCTGGCAGGTGGTGGACGGTCCGTTCAGGCTCACCCAGTTCACGACCTCCGGGTTCGTGAAGATGGTGCCCAACAAGAACTACTCGGGTTCCCCGAAGCCGACGATCTCCGCCTTCGAGGAGGAGCCCTTCACCAGTGACACCTCGGAGTTCAACGAGCTGCACAGCGGCAACCTGACGATCGGGTACATCCCGACCCAGGACATCGCCCAGAAGGCGGCTTTGGAGAAGGCGGGCTACACCTACGATCCCTGGAACGACTTCGGGTTCGTGTACTTCCCCTACAACTTCACCGAGCCCACGACCGGACCGATCTTCAAGCAGCTGTACTTCCGCCAGGCCTTCCAGTCGCTGGTGAACCAGGAGCAGTACATCAAGGACTTCTCGGCCGGCATCGGCACCCCGGGGATCGGACCGGTTCCGACCACCCCCAAGAACAACCCCGACGAGAGCCCGCTCGAGGAGGGTGGGCAGATCTACCCGTACGACCCGAGCAAGGCGGTGAGCCTCCTGAAGGACAACGGCTGGACCGTCAACCCCGGTGGGGTCAGCGTCTGCTCCAAGCCGGGGACTGCCTCCGGTGACTGCGGAGCCGGCATCCCATCCGGAGCCAAGGCCACCTTCCGCCTGCTCTACGCCAGTGGTGCGACCGAGCTGACCAACGAGATGGAGGCCATGCAGTCGACCATGAAGCAGAAGGCGGGAATCAACCTGGAGCTCTCCAGCGCCCCCTTCGCGCAGGTGATCAGCACCGCCTTCGGCGGCGCCTGCACCGACGCCAAGCCCTGCAGCAACTGGGACCTGGCGGACTGGGGTGGTGGCTGGGTCTACTCCCCGGACTACCTGCCGACCGGCGGTGAGCTCTTCCAGACCGGCGCCTCGAGCAACCCGGGCTACTACAACAGCCCAGAGGCCAACAGCCTGATCAAGGCGACCCACACCGCCTCGACCGCTTCGGCGGAAACCGCAGCCCTGTTCAAGTACGAGGACTACATCGCCAAGCAACTGCCGGTGGTCTACATGCCCAACGGCCCCTACCAGCTGACCATGGTCAAGAGCAACTTGGCGGGTTACCACCAGGGTATCTTCGACGAGATGTATCCCCAGTACTACTCGTTCAAGAGTTGAACTCAGCTCCACCATCCCCGTCCCCTATGCCCTGCCCGGCGCCGCTTTGGCGGCGCCGGGCCTTCCCCTCGTCCGGTCGGGGGCCACAGATGGTGGCCTGGGAAGGGTGGACCGCGGGAGAGGGGGGATGAGAGATGCACGGTCCCCCCGTACCCTCGAGATGGTCGCGGAGGCGGCTCGTCTCAGGAAGGATGGACTCAGCCAGCGGCAGATCTCCCGGCGCCTGCGTGTCCCGCGCTCCACATTGAGGGATCGCCTTCGCAGCTTGGGCGAGACCCAACCTGCCGAGCGGTGCGGCTCCGTGGAGCCGGGACGGCCGGTCGGCCAGGGGGCATCCGCTGGGGGAGGGGTGGCGATGCCCCGGTGGGCTGCGATCCATCGGCGGCTCAAGGGCACCCGCGAGGCGAGCCGGCTCCACGAGTGGGAGTTGTATCGCGCCGGCCAGATGCGGGCGCTGGGGTACAGCGCCTTCTGCCGCCGTTATCGCGAGTGGCTGGCGGGGCAGCCCGCCTTCTCGCAGTTGGCGTGCCGGGCTGGGGAGTGGATGCTGGTCGACTTCTGGGACTATCCGGTCTATCCCTCTGATCCCTTGTCCCCTCGCTTTTGCGTCTTCGTGGCGACGCTGGGAGCGAGCGGATACCTCTTTGTGGAGTCTCCGGACGAGCGCACTCTGGCAACCTGGGTGGCGGCTCACGAGCATGCCTTCTCCTTCTACGGGGGTGTTCCCAGGGCGGTCGTGGTGCTGCGGCTCCAGCCCTGGGCCAGCAATCCCGGCTGGCCCAGGCAGGAGTTGAACCCGACCTATGAGGAGATGGCGCGGCGGTACCACACCGTGATCCTGCCGCCGGCTACCTTCCGGCCATCCCCGGCGGCGGCCGTCGCCGCGGTGCTGAACGAGATGTCCTCTCTGGCTCGGAACGCGGTCGCAGCATCCGGGGGAGACCGCGGGAGGGTGCGGATCGCCATCCAACGCTCGGCGGACGAGCTGAACCGAGGCGAGATCCCTGGCTGGGGGGTCTCCAGGCGGGACCTCTACCGGGAGGCGGAGCTGGGCCAGCTCCACTCCCTGCCATAGGCGCGGCGGCGACCGCCGCCAGTTCGCCCTCTCCCCGTCCCGGTCGCCGATAGACTGAGGGCTGCCACGAGGCCCGCTCGGGCCCCACCAACCGTCACCCGGGCCCATGATCACCTCAGACCGCAAGGCTCCCGCTGACCTCGGCTACCTCCCCAACGACCCCTCATTCATCGCCGACCCGTATCCAGCGCTGGCGAGGTTGCGCGAGGAGTTCCCGGTGCTCTACGACGAGCCGACCCGGCAGTGGCTGATATCCCGCCACCGCGACGTGAACGCGCTCCTGCGAGACCGCCGGCTGGGCCGCTCCTATCTGCACGTGGCGACCCACGAGGAGTGGGGCCGGGAAGCCCCGCCCGAGTGGCAGGCTCCGTTCTGGCAGCTGCTCTGGCCCCAGCTCATCGACCGCGAGCCGCCTGACCACACTCGCCTTCGCAGCCTGGTGCTGCGCGCCTTCACCCCCCGGGCGGTGGAGCGCATGAGGCCCCGGATCGAGCTCGTGGTCACCACGCTCATCGATCGGGTCCGCCAGCTCGGGGAGTTCGACCTCATCGCCGACCTCATGGAGGAGCTCCCGGTCACGGTCATCGCCGACATGCTGGGGATACCCGAGAGCGACCGGTCGCTGCTGCGTCCCTGGTCGGCGGAGATCACGCTCATGTTCGAGCTCAACCCCTCCTTGGACTACCAGCAGCGCGCGACCCGCGCCAGTGCGGAGTTCAGCGGGTACCTCCGCGAGCTGCTGCGCTCCCGGCAGGGGCGGGCGGCCCAGGACCTGCTGGCGGATCTCTCCCAGGCAGCCGAGGCGGGAGACCGCCTGAGTGAGGATGAGCTGGTGGCCACCTGCGTGCTGCTGCTGAACGCCGGTCACGAGGCCTCCGTGAACGGCGCCGCGAACTCGTGGTGGGCGCTGTTCCGCCATCCCGCCACACTCGCCCATCTGCGTGAGCGGGTTGATCTGGTGCCGACCGCGATCGAGGAGCTGCTGCGCTTCGACACCCCGGCTCCCATCTTCGAGCGGTGGGTGCTGGAGGACATCGAGGTGGAGGGGGTGAGGATCCCCCGGGGCCAGGAGGTGGCGCTGCTGTTCGCGGCCGCCAACCGAGATCCGCGGGTGTTCCCGAACCCCGATCGGATCGTGCTCGACCGCGACCCCAATCCGTACCTCTCGTTCGGGGCCGGCATCCATTACTGTCTGGGAGCGCCGCTCGCCAAGCTCGAGTTCGACATCCTCTTCCGGCAGATGCTGGAGCGGATGCCCCATCTGGAGCTGGTCAGCGAACCGCGCTGGAAGCCCCGATTCGTCCTCCGCGGACTGGAGGCCATCCGCGTCCACGACCACCCGCTGTGACCCCCGCCGCGGGCGCTGTCCCGCTGTCAGGAGACCCATGACCGCCCAACCGATCCTGCTCGACTGCGACACCGGCATCGACGACGCGCTCGCGATCCTGGACTTCACCGCGCGCGGCGGCGAGATCCTGGCGGTGGGCTCGGTCCACGGCAATGTCCCCGCCCCGATAGGGGCGCGCAACACCCTGAGGGTGCTGGAGATCGCCGGTCGGGAAGAGGTGCCCGTCTGCGTGGGGGCTCCTCGCCCGCTGGCGCAGCCGCTGATGACGGCCGAGCACGTTCATGGCCAAGACGGCCTCGGCAACACCAATCAGCCCCCACCGAGGCGCCAGGCCGGGGCGGGTTCTGCGGCCGAGCAGATCGTGCGGCTGGCCCACCAGAGGCCGCGCGAGTTCACCCTGGTCGCGATCGGCCCCCTCACCAACCTGGCGCTGGCTCTGCTGCTCGACCCGGAGTTGCCGACCCTGATCCCGGAGGTGATCATCATGGGCGGGGCGGTGGAGGTGGCGGGCAACGTCAGCCCCACCGCCGAGGCCAACCTCTGGCATGACCCGGAGGCGGCGCAGCTGGTTATAGAGGCCGACTGGAGGGTCACCCTGGTGACCCTGGACGCGACCATGCAGGCGCTGCTCACCCCCTCCGACCTGGAGGCGATCCTGAGCGCCACGACGCAGCGCTCCCGGTTCGCCTGGGCGATCCTGGATCACTACCTCACGGTCTACCAGCAGTGGCTGCCCGGCCGCACCTGCCCTCTGCACGACCCGCTGGCACTGGCATTGGTGCTGGACCCCGACCTCGCCACCTACCGGATGCTGCCCACCCAGATCGAGCTGCGCGGGGTGTCCACCAGGGGGGCCACCGTCTGCGACCGGCGCCAGGATCCGGCGGGACCGGCGGCGGAGCCAGGGTGGCGCATGGTCCGGTATCTCGACCAGCTGGATGTGGAGCGGTTCCGGGCGCTCTTCGTGGCCGGGATAACCGCCGGCTGAGGGCCGGGCGGGGCCGCTGCCGCCAAGGATCAGAGGCCGGCCGCGCCCGCGGCGGCATCGAGCCCGGCTCCCTGCCCGGTCTCGGCGCCGCGCCAGAACCAGGCGAGCGCGCCTGCCAGCCCGATCACCCAGACCCCGACCGCGAACCAGGTGAACGAGTTGAGGCTCAGCCCCTGGGTCAGGTAGATGGTCGCGATGTAGAGGCCGACGCTGACAAAGCGGACCACGGCCGTGTAGGTGGCTCGGCGCCGCGTCTCCCAAACCTCGCCCTGCAGGGTGGTGCTGGCCAGGAATTCGATGCCCAGGAAGACGTTCAGGACCACCAGCAGGGAGAAGAAGATGGGGATCGAGCTCCGCCAGGCCGGCGCCAGCACCGCGATCGCCACGCTCACCGCCAGGCAGCCGGCGTAGCCGACCAGGAGGGTCACCTTGCGGCTCCAGCGGTCGGCCCAGAAGGCGAGCAGTCCCACCAGCAGCTCGGTGATGCCGGCCACCATCAGTATCGGCGCCGACAGCCTCGGGAGATGGTCGGGGCCCAGCACATAGGTCATGAGGCCGTACCCGGCGGTGCCGGCGAAGATGGTGGCGCACGTGGCGAAGAGCCGCAGCCCAAGGGGGGTGGTGGCGGCGACCCGCTCCGCCTGCGGCGACCCCTCCTCCGGCAGCTCGCGCTCCAGCAGTTGCTCTTTCGGGTAGTAGCGCCGGGCGACCGCGTCGGCCTGCGCCCGACGGCCGCGCGCCCGCAGCCAGCGCACCGACTCAGGGGTGTGCTGGCGGATCAGGAACAGGCAGAAG
>JAKABA010000076.1 GCA_021802115.1 bacterium
AGCAGAAGGCCCAGATCTCGTCGCACTGGACCTTGCGGCAGGTCAGCCCCCGGAGCTTCTCGTCCTGGTACTCAGAGCAAGTCTGCCCCAGCTCGACCAGGAGCTTCGTGACGGTGTTCTTGGCGACCCCCGGCGTACGGACGGTGGCCCGGATGGAGTTCCCCTCGACGAGGGCCCTGACCACCTGGACCCGCTTGGCTTGGGGGAGTCGGTTCATACTGACCATTCGGCTTGAGGAGAGCCCCCTTGTCAAGCCCAGAGAGCTTTTGTGCGTCAAACTAGCACCTTTGCGCCGTTTACTGTATACTATCTCTCGTTTACTAGCAGCTTGCGAGGGCATCCGCATACCGCCTCATATGGACAAGATCAAGCAAGGAGTTCTTCTGGCCCAAGCCTTTACTCCGGCCACGCCGGTGAGCCTCGTTGACCTCTTCATGGGGCGATTTGACCAGATCATGGAATGCACGACCGCGCTGAGTCAGCCCGGCATGCACATTTCGGTCTATGGCGAGCGCGGGGTTGGAAAAACGTCCCTTGCCAACGTGCTACCTGACGTAGTCAATCGGGCAGGGCAGACGAGGGGCAGCTCGATTCGCGGTGTCCGAGTGAACTGTGACACGGAGGACGACTTCGCCTCGCTGTGGTCGAAAGTGTTCCGCGAGGTTAAGCAAGAGGCGGCCTATCGCCTGCCTTCGGATGTGGACCCGGAGTTTATCCGCTTCGAATTGGCGGGCATGGAATCGGTGCGCCTGATCGTGATCGATGAGCTTGACCGTCTAGAGAATGACAACGCGCTGAGCCTATTGGCCGACACGATAAAGACCTTTTCTGACCACCAAGTCGGCACCACGCTCATGCTCGTCGGAGTCGCCAAATCGCTCGACGACTTATTGGGTGAGCACCACTCCATTGTTCGCTCGATCGTGCAGATTCCGATGCCACGAATGTCCCCGTTTGAGCTCGGGATGATTATCGAGAAGGGCCTCGCTCGGGTAGAAATGACCATCGCAGATGAGGCGAAGGCGAGAATTGTCGAGCTAGCGGAGGGCCTGCCCCACTATGTCCACCTGTTGTGCCTGAGATCAGGTGAGCATGCCATCAACGATGACCGCCTCAACATCACGAACGTAGATGTAGATCGCGCAATGGAAGTGTTGTTCCGAAGCCATTCTCTCATGACGGCCTATGTAAAGGCAACGCGCAGCAACCAGCGCGGCAACCTCTATGCCAAAGTTCTGCTCGCTTGCGCTTGCGCGCCGAAAAGTGATATGGGTTCATTTCGACCGAGCGACGTGGCGGGGCCCCTGGCCGCGATTTTGGGAAAGCCGGTCACGATCTCCACCTTCTCCCGCCACCTGGATGAGCTTGCTTCCGACCGGAGGGGTAACGCAATCCTTAAGGAAGGGACAGCCAGACGCTTCGAGTTCAGGTTCGACGATCCCCTGCTCCAACCCTTCATCAAAATGGCATCGATCACGAAGCAGGTAGTGTCGCGGGAGCTGTTCGCGGAAATCTCTAAGCCTGAGAGTGTTCCGACGCTGCCTCGGGAGCAGGAGTGGCCCAGCGCTGACGAGCCGCCTTCTTAGCGATCTCGGACCGCTGCTCAGGCGTGAGCTTGGCAGCCCGCGCCCTCCCGCCCTTCTGGCCCCCCAGTCGGCCCAGCTCCACGGCGGCGGGGTTCTTGCCCGCGTAGGGGCCGCGGCCCTCGTCCGTCGCCTCGTCCAGGATGGCAGCTGCCAGCCGGTTCAGGTCGGCTGGCTTCCTTGAGCGCCTAGGCATGAGGCAAGGGTAGCGCGGTGCCGGGGTCGGGCCAATTGAAACTGACCCATTGCCCGCAAGTGTTGTCACTTGCGAAACATCACACCAGGCGCTCGCCGATCAGACCTAAACGGGCTTCCCCGGAAGACCACCTTCGGCTCGTACTCAGCCGGCGTGTTCGTGGAACTCTGCCCGAGAATGAGAATATCGTGTGGGCGGCGGGCCTCAGCCGCAACCGGCGTCCACCCTGCCTCGCTCACCAGGAGTACAGCGGTCCTCAGGTCGAACACGTGGTGGTGGACGCCTCTGATCGCCCAATTGTCAGCAACCCGGCGTTGGAACTCCATCGCCGACCGTGCGCCAGGATCGCGCCGCAGATCGTGGTAACGAAGGACCTCTTCAAAGTGGGTGTCATCGTCCTCCTCCACATTATTCAGGGCGTCTGAGCGGAGATGCTCGATCGAGGTCACTGGGCGGTGCCAATCAAACGTCCGGTCTCGATGTGGTACGACCAGGCAGAGATGGCCCGACGGACGACATATCCGTCTCCACTCCTGCAGAGCTCGCAGCGGATTCGCGATATGCTCGAGGCAGTGGGATGACAACACAACATCGTAATAGTGATCTGGAATGTCCCGTAAGTCCGTAGCCTCCCGGAGCAGCTGGATGCCTACCGGCACTCCTTCTGGCGCGTAGGGCCCCCCATCCCTAAGTCCATCGCTCCACAATGTTCGACGGGAGAAGTTGATATTGTCGACCGTTCGCATCGACGCATACAACGGGAGCATTCCGCGCCGGCGGAAGTGTCGGCTAGGCCCCCCGACTTCGAGGGCCCTAGCGCCAGCCGAGACGGTCTGAGCTTGCCGCGCCAGGGACGACCGCGTCCCCATCCATCTATCTCGCGCCGACTGGAGACTGCCCAGCGTGCCTTGGCTGCGCCAAGTATCGCGCAGACGTGACAACCTCATATCTCTAGCACTCTACCCGTCAGCAGCTATCCGGACCCAGACCCGGAACAGGCCCTCCGGGTGTCCACGTGAGGGTCATCGGGACAACAACCGGTACTCCCGCTTGCCGAGCCTTCCGACCGTCCCGTCGAACAGGCCCAAGGCCACAATGGCCGCGCATCGGACGCCGGAATGGGCTCCGTTGGCTATTATGTAGGCACCACTCCAACTGATGATCTGTGAAAGGTAGAAGCCGACTTGTAGCCTCCTGCGTAGGAGAAGAAAGGTTGAGTTGCGAGCGATATAGTATAGCCGCTGCGGCCCTTCAGCGGAGTGGAGCTGCCCACTGAGGTCGATCGACCGGCCAAGCCGATGATCCATGCAGCTGCGCTCGTACTCCAGCACTCGGAAACCTCTGCGGCGTACCGTGGCGCAAAAGTCGAAGTCCACTTGATCGACGAAGAGGGGCTCATTGAAGCCGATGTCGCGTGCCAGAGCAGCCCTCACTAGATTGCCGCTTGTGATGACAAGACGCTTCTCGGCGAATCTCCCCTGGCGTCCCACAACTAGACGTCTGTGCCCCCATCTGGTCACGGCGTTTCCGGGCCCGGGGGGCCCACATCTCATGGCCAGTATTCCACACGCGTGCTTTAGGTTCTCCGGCAATTGCTCATATGCATCGACGACTTCGGCGACGGCGTTTAAGCCGATGACAGTGTCTTGGTCCACGGTAAGAATCCACTCGGGACGCTGTATGATGGCACGCTTCACACCGATATTGAGCGCGGCGCCAATCCCTAGGTTGGTCGGAAGCTCGAGTAGCTGGACAGCTCCGATGGAGCTGACAAGGCGACGAAGCTCGGCCCGGGCTGGCGAACCGTTGTCGACCACCACCACACCGTGGACCTGCGCCACCAGGCGGCTGAGGACCAGGCTCAGTCGTGGCAGATCGGCTCTCCAGGTAATGACCACTGCGACGACCCGGTTACCCGCATCGGGGGCACCGCGTGGAGGTTGACTGTCCCCTAGTACTCCCGACCGCGAATTGTCTTCCTCGGGCCCTCGTCGCTGCGTATGCTCCATCAGACGGCTAGGTCCAC
Organism: bacterium; assembly: GCA_021802115.1. The sequence goes on from JAKABA010000076.1 coordinate 3,806, forward strand.
ACGAACCTCCAGCCGGAGGTCACCCCGCGCATGCCGGTCTAAGCGACAACACCAAGGCACCCTGGGCTCATGGCATCTGTCATGGCCACCAGCCATTGGCCAATCCCGTACCTCGTTGGAACGGGCGCTAGGCGGCGCGTCTATGTAGGCGCATGGCCGATGTCCCGCTTGCCCCACGAGGAGATCCCCGCCGGGTCGGTCGACATCACCTTGGCTCCAATGTCTACCAGCAACGCACGGATCGGCCCCCTCCAGTTCGTTCCGCGCCACCGAGTTGGCCCAGTGGCGCGTCCACTCTCGCACCTTGCGCCCCTGAAGAGATGCGCTCCACTCCTGTGTCAGGCAGCGCACCTGACCCAGATCTCCCAGATCTGCAACATCGGACCGGCCCTCCCTGGCCGAGCCGACTCGAATCATGCAGTCGGTGACTTCACGTGTCATGATGCAAGGGCGGCCCATCTAGCGGACCGCACCAGCCCATCAGCAGGAGGAAGCCGAGCAGAAGCACGGCCAAGTCGGCGGCCCCCATGGCAAGCAGTAGGGGCGCACCGACGCGCCCGTCGAGAGGAGCAGAAAGCGGCCACGTCACCGCCGCGCTCGTTACTGCCACAGTCTGTTTCCCTATGCTGACATGAGTTACCGTGAACGACGGGTGGTAGGGCAGCCCAGTTAAGATCCCTTGCTCCGAGCCGGCCAACCCCCCCGAGAGGCTCGGAAAGGTGAGCTGGCCCTTGAGCACCCGCCCGGCGTTCACGATGACCTGCGCCGTCGCGCTGCGAACCCCTACCGTAGCCCATGGCGCCGCCGTCGCACCATTCCAGTAGGTCCCCGCCTCCCCACCGTATAGAGAAAAGGCGAGAGTCCTCGTGCCGGTGGTGGCCGCGACTGGCAAGGCGTACGACGCAACGCACCACCCTGGAGCGACCCAGTGAATGTCCTCAGCTTCCACTCGGTACCGGCCAGCCACTAGCATCGGAACCTTCCGTTGCACGTCTGCCGGGAAGCCAGTCCACGAGCGGCGTCCGACGAGGACATTCACCCAAAGAGACCTCGCCCGGCTTGGATCCGATGCTAGTGTCACGACGACCCGGGGAGCATCCTTGACTAGCACTGGATACCCCACTCCGCTCGGTCCGTAAACGACTGGCATCTGCACGCCGAGCACCACAGTAGGCTTCTGCGCCGTGTGCGTCACCTCACGGACCAGCTCCCCAGGAAACGAAACCAAGGTCCCTTGCCCGGAGGAAGCCGTTGATCCAGGCTGCATGGCCGTGAAGCTTTTAAAGTCCGGGAGCGCGTGTGGTCCCGACCGCCCCACCCCCTGCCAGTATGCGGGTTGAGCTGACCACACACCGAAAAACAAGCTGCCGCCACACGCAACCACCAACGCCAGAACTGGCAATCGGCCAGCCATTGCGCCACCCACATCGGCCCGTGCCAAGATCAAGCCGATCACGATGGTGACAATGCCGGCAATGCCGAGCCATGTTGCGACAGCGGCACTCTGAGGGAGCTGCCACCCTTGGTTTCCCGTCGTTGCCCACATGTCATACCAAAAACTCTCAAAGGTTCCTGAGTAGACCCAGACAATGCCGACTAAGAGTTGGAGAAACGGGCCAACCACGAGGGTCCATGCGGGAATGGCGACACCCACCGCTAGAAGGCACAGGGCTCCGAATACCAGATCCGAGAATTGGGGGAGAGGCGTAGGGTCGAGAAGCACCACAACCAGTAGGGTCGCCGCGCTGGCCGCGACGAAGCGTCGGTCGCGCTCCTGCTGCTCGCAATGTCGGCCTCCGTACAGGGCGAGCGCAGTACCAATACCCACGCACAGCACCGCTGCGGCGACGACCCAGTACCGGCCTGGGCTGACATCCCCGAGAAGGGTCCATACGGATGAGCTACGTGCTCCAGCAACACCATTGCTCACTGCAGGTGTCACCGCGGCGCTAGACACCAGGCCACCGAACAAGCTGGATCGACCGATCCCCGTCAGGAGCAACGGAAGGAAGCACGCGGCGGCAGTGCAGGTCGCTGTAGCGCAGGTATACAAGGCACCGCGCTTGTTTACAAGACCGCAACCCTCAGCACTGACTACAGCGACTACCATCAGCACCGGCAGGTACTCGATGCCGATGCCAAGGCCGATCACGACTCCGGAAGCAAGCAACCGGTGACGCAATACAAGGTCTGTAGCTAGCACGAATGCAAGGACCGTGAGTGGCTCAACTTGCCCGAAGCCTGCGGCCACGAAAATGGGTACTGGCGAAGCCAGCCACAGCACCGGAATCACCGTAGCACGGCCGCTCCGAAGCCGCTTTCCGATGTCGTAAAGCACGAGCCCTGTGCCGATATTGGCAGCCACGAGGGGAAGTTTCCAGGCCGAAGTGATCGCTGCTGCCCCCCCCATGCCGAGATGCGCGAGTATGAACGCGCTGCCCTGGGCTCCCAGAGAGATGGCAGTCATGTCGGCACCAAACTTCCAGTGATAGAAGAGCGGAGTGCCCCACCTGAGCCACGCTGCGGTGGCCCCAGTTAGGCCCGCCAAATCATAGGCTTGCCCAGCAACCGGCAATAGGGATAGGGTGACCATTAGGTTGAAGCCAATAGCCAGCCCGAGCGACTTCGGCACCCTCCTCGCCTTCCACCGTCCCATTGCCCGCTCCCCCAACCAGCGTCTCAATCCCACCCCACTGGTTCGCGGGTCCACGCCCTATCCCGTCGACCAGAAACCCCCCACATCAATCTTGCACGACACCCCATCCAGTAGAGGCCATCGAGTGGCGCTGCCCGAAAGGCGGCAAGCGCAGCGGCGACTTGCACAGCCCGCGGTATGACGTCAAACCTCTGGGGAGAGCGAGCCAGCGCAAGACGCGTCCGCCGCCAGTCCGACTGCAGCTCCCTGAATGACGCCGGGACGTCGTAGTAAACAATCGCTTGGGGGACCCAGACTGCCTGCCAACCCGCCCGGCGCGCGGCTGACGCGACCTGGCGGTCACAGTGTGGTAGCTGTGTGTTGCCGATGTGCCAGGCTTCGCGCCGTACCGCCATGAGTCGCCCAAGCGGAACGAAGTCGTGGTCTCCCAAACGAGCTTTCAACTCGTCCAGGAGTGCGGCGGAAAACCTGGCGGACCCGCGCACTGCACCACCGCCCCAACTTCTGTTGCCGTGGTAGTTCTCCTCGACCGGTACGGCACGTCCAGAGGCAACCCCTACGCCAGGCCGCTCGACCGCCTCAAGCAGTAGGACTAGAGCCTCTTCATCTATGACGCAGTCCGCGTCGACAAATACGACAACCGGAGATTGTGACGCATTTACCCCGGTTGCCCAGGCAGCGAGGGCACCCAGTCTCGTCTCGTGTCGAAGCACGCGAGCCCCGCTAGCCTCCGCACGGGATGCGGTTCCGTCGGAACTGCCATCGTCGACGACTAGGACCTCGGCGACGGCAGAGGCTCTCTGGGCAGCCGAAACGATGCTGCCGATGCACCGTGCTATGCCGCTCTCCTCGTTCCTAGCTGGTATGACTGCCGTGAAGTTCACTAGATGCCCCAATGCTCCACCTCAGACTCGACGTGCCAAGCCCAGTCCTACGCGCGGACACTATGGCCACCGCTTGGCATGCTCCGTCAGCGGCGCTCCGATGTGTCGCAACACTGCCAATCTCCGCACCTACTAAGCTCGGCCCTACGAAGCACACCCAGGCTAGATAGACAATGCCACCGGCGAACGCGGCGGACTTGACCACCTACGATGAAACGACCGTTCATCACACGCAGGCACTCAGCGACTCCGCGGTTACCAGTCGCCCCTGCCGCCCAGCTGGAGCTCACGGCCTCACCTGGCGGAACGCTACATCCTTCGGGAGAAGGCGCGTGTGGAAAGATCGCACTGCTACTCTCGCGTCCTGAATGACCCTCCCATACGTGCTGCGGACACAAGTGGCCCAGGATCCCCTTCGTCGAGCGGCGCGCGTGTGCCCAAAGCCAGCCGCGCGTAGCCCCAGCACGTCACCGGAGGTAACTGGACGGCCCAGTTCGGAAAGTGTGGCATATCTTGGTTGCCCTTGCTCTGCTGCAGACGGTGCTAGGCACACCGCGAGGACGCGAGGGATATCGGTGCCGCAGGCCTTGTGGGTTGATAGATGCACCATCACACAGCCCAGGACGCCCACACATCTTCACCGTGATCAGCCTTCAGAGCACCAAGACCGTTAGAGAGCACGCCATCGGCTGCACGCTTGAACTCCGCCCGCGCATGATGGCCGGTCCGACGTAAACCAGGCACTATCAGATCGTGCCCGAGTGCAGACGGTGCGTTGGCATATGTGTACCCGATCTGCAATCCGCGAACTGGCGACAGCGAGTAGTCGGGCAGCACAAAGGGAACCCTCATGGCCGCCCGACGCTTCCAGGGCTGACCCTTGGAACCCCTGACCGCCACAGCATCAACAATACGACCGGACGATGCACGAACCTTTGCGCGGCTTCGTGCTCCCCTTGCTTGCCGCGCACAAGCGACCGCCTGCGGGCCAGCGAAGATGGCAGATGCACCATGTTCCAAGCAAGGCCCCCAAGGAGCGCCAAGGAGAGGCGAGTTCGGCCCAGACATAGCCCGCCGATTGCGAACGCGACTGATCGCGCTATAAGAGCCGGGAGAACGGCGGGGAGCCAGTACCATGGCGCGCAGGAGATCATGGCTGCGACCGTGTTCTTCTCTCTGGCCGCAATACGAAGTGCCGAGGTGTGGTAGCGCTGGCCAGCAGTGAAGTATCCTCCTCCTGCGGAAGCCCCGCCTTCGTGTCGCACACGAGCCCCAGGGATAGCGCGCACATCGTAGCCAGCAAGAAGAGCACGCCAGCACAATTCGACATCTTCTACGAAAAGGAAATATCGCTCGTCGAACTCTCCGAGGCGGGCAAACAGCCATGTAGACGTGAACAACGCGCATCCCGATACATATAGCGGGGGTTGGATGCCGTCCAGCGACACGGACATCCCTAGATGATTCATAGTGGCACCAATGTCCAAGCTATGGTTCGCAGCTGCATAGATCGCTGGGCCGACGATCCCCGGCCGAGCACGATAGGCATCGATGAGGCGAGGGATGCAGGCTGTCTCGGCAATAGCGTCAGGATTGAGGAAGAATAAGAACTCGCCGTGCGCCAAGCGTGCACCGCGATTTGCGGCAGCTGCGAAGCCGACGTTTTGGTCGGACTCGACGAGTCGGACGGCAGGATATGTTTGCTGTAGGGTCTTGAGCACCGACGAGGCGGATCCATTGTCGACTATGATGATCTCGGCAACGGAAGGGTCGCTTTGCACCGATGCAACGGCGGTCGCCACACGGTCTTCGACCCGATAGTTCACGATGACGACCGATACCGTTGGGGAGGGGGCAAGTAGCCGTGGATGTCGGTACCGCCCGGGGACAGATGGAAACAGCTCGCTATGGACGTGACTCATCCCAGAGTCGTTGCCTCGCGATCATCAGGCACGGCAACCACGTACCTCTCAGGTTTGGGGCCCGCCGCCCTCGAGTCCAACTGCAGGACCTCAGCAGTCATTGCAGAGAATGCGATTCCGGGATGCTGTTCCAACTTCCGCTTGGTCTTTCACGGAGTCCCGCAAGGTCAGGTGCCTCGGTGGGACGAACGGGGGGAAGATTTGAAACCACGTGGCCGCGCCCGACCAGCCGGAACGCAAGCTCGACCATGTCCTGGACCGATCGACCGATGCCGGTCCCGATCAGGTAGTCGCCCGGCGCAGCCTGTTGAAGCATGAGTCGTATTGCCTCGACGTAGTCGCCCGCATGGCCCCGGTCGCGCCGGACGTGAAGACTTCCCGGCCGCAACTTGGGGCCGGCCTTGAGGGAGGCAGCCACGCTGCCGGTGGCGCTGCGAGTCAGGAGGTTCTCACGGTGCCAGGGGGACTCGTCGTGGGAGAGGATTGCGTTGTCGGCGAACATTCCGTCAGCCTCACGATAATTGACGGTCATCCAATCAGCGTAGAGCTGGGCGACGGAATAGGGACTGCGTGGCCGGAAGGGAGACTCATCGGTCTGGAAAGGCGGAGTTGCTCCGAAGAGGTCCGAGGTGTTGGCCTGATGGCACTGAAGGGCCGCCTCGACGTTTCTGAGGGCTTCGGGAGGGCGGGTTGTGCCAAGGGCATGCGCATCGGCTGTGTACTCGGTTTGGTCGAGGGAGACGCCAACATGGCTCTGGGCCGCCAGGTTGTAGACCTCGGCCGGCTTGATTGCTCGCACCAGTCGTCGAAGGCTGCCAGCATCATTCAGGTCTCCGTGGTAGAGGCGGGGACGAAGCGGGCCCCAGAGGGCTGGCGAGCCATGCCTCAGATGGTCGATGCGGCTGCGGCTCAGCGAGGATGTCTGCCGTACCACGCACTGCACCTCGTAGCCACTGCTGGAGAGAAACTTCGCCAAGTGCAAACCTTCCTGAGCCGTGATGCCCATGATCTGCGCCACGGCCACCTCAGTGGTCCTCACGAGAATGCGGCTCGGATGCGAGGTGAGCGGAGGAGGCCGCTGGCGTGGATGCCGTGCCGATGGAGGACGGAGCGCGATCTGGCAAACTCACGCCAGTGTCCGGTCTGGTGATCCGGCTGTAGGCGCTTAGCAGCTCCTGAGCCACGCGGTCCCAGGTGAATTGCTGAGCTCGTTGCTGAGCCGTCCGGGAGAGCTGGCGCCAGCGGTCCGGATCCTTGAGCAAGCGGATGGCGGCCGAACCCAGCGTATCGGGATTTGCTGGCAAAACCACGCCCGTGGCTCCATCCACGACCGCATCTCGAAGACCCGGGATGTCGTATGCGACAACCGGCACCCCGTACGAGGCCGCCTCCATCGCGACGATGCCCCAGCCCTCTCTGGTTCCGGGCAGGAGCATCAGGTCCGCTTGAGACAGCAGAGACGACTTCACTGCCTCCGGCACGAAGCCGTGGACCGTGACTCCGGGGTGGTGCTGAGCCCGTAAAGGTGCCTCCAGGTACCCGCCACCGATGAGATCAAGAGTGGCTGCAGGGAGAACCTCGCGGACCTGCTGGAAAGCAGCTATTGCATCCTCTGGACGCTTGGTGCGTACAAGCCGCCCCATCCAGAGGAGGCGCGGGGCACTCTCCGGAGCCCTTCGCTCCTCCATGATCTGGGGTGGATCACATCCCGGCGGGATGATCGCCTCAGCTCTGACCCGGTAACGCGCCAGCACCGCCGCAGTCGAAGGCGAGTTTGCCACTACGCGAGCCCCCACCATCCTTCGGATCCACGACGGCTCCAAGATCGTTCTCCCAATCCAGCTGATTGGAAAGGGATACTCCATCTCCCAGACGTCTTCCGCCGTCTGGTGGTAGAGAGCGACGGCCCGATCGCCGACTATCCGGTGCGCGGCAAAGGGACGGGTGCTCACCGACTCCAGAACCCAGTCGAATTGGCTGCCAGACCCCCTCAGGTAACGGTCAGCGGCACGAAACACGGTGAGCCGAGACCCGGTACCGACATAGTGGAGATTGGGACGGCCCTCCAGAACAGCCGTTGGGCTCGCCTGACCTCGGGGGCCGAAGATGGTCACCTCGTGCCCATCATCGGCCCAGCGAGTCGCGACTTCGAGCAGATAGCGTTCAGCCCCGCCCGCCGTGGGATCGGTGGGGCTCTTCCAGTTGAGGATGAGGATCTTCACCGCTCGGACCGAGCTGAGGAGGGGAGAACACCGACAGCAGGGGTCTCCACCACCTCGAGCGCCGGCACCTGGGCCCGGCGCCGGGGGAGGAAGACAGTTGCGGCGACCAAGCCTCCGCTCAGGGTAAGGGCCAAGACCGGTCCCGCTGCCAGGACGGTGCCGGTGTGCCCGACTAGGCCGTCCCATCCCAGCTCCAAGAGCAGGGCCAGCGCGAGGACGGCCAGCGCGAGCCGCATCGCCCGCCGGCGGGCGAGGGCCGCCCAGCAGGCGAAGGTGGCGCAGGCGGTCGCTGTGGAGGAGACGGCGAGCACCAGGAACAGCCCGCGCGAACCACTGAAGTGCCCGCCGTACAACTTCGCCATTAGCAGTGGCCCCACCGCTGTCAGGATGAGAAGGCCGACCAGGGCGACGCCGAGCGTCCCCAGGACTCCGATGATGATCGGGGACCGGTGCCGTTGGCGCACGATGGTGGGGTAGAACGCCGTCACCAGCGGCGCGGTCGCCCAGATGATCCCGCCGGCCAGCAATTGGCTGGCGGCGAAGTCACCCGCCGCCACCGGGCTCAGGGCATGGCGGGAGAAGAGGAGTGGCACCCCCCAGATGATCCAGAGCCCTCCCGCGATGAGTGCCCCGACGAATCCGGTGCGCTGGATCGCGCCGGAATCAGCCCCTTGAGGAGCAACGTCGGCTGGGCCCGTGGGCCGCCGCGAGAAGAGGAGGACGGCCAATCCCACAAGCAGCGAGCCCAAGACCGGGACCACCGAGACCAGGATGCTGCCATCTACCGCCGCTCCCCCGTGGCCGACCAGGAATCCCAGCCCGAGACGAAGTGTGCCAAAGCCGACCATCAGCCCGGCTATGACCCGGAACCGGCGCAGCCCGACCAGGAGCCCACTGACCGCGGCGCCGGCCACACTGACGGCAGCCAGCAAGGTCACGATGAGGACCGGCAGCGGGGATGAGAGGTGGAGGAAGCTCGCGATCGGCGAGGCCAGCGGCACCAGGATCAGGGTGGGCAGGACCCAGGGGAGAACCGAGCGGAACGCCATGCGCACGAGTTCAGGAGCCGGCCCGGCGGTCAGCGCCGCCACCCGGGCCACGCCGTACTGAAGTCCCGTCGCCAGCAGCCCGGCCACCGTTGCCAGCATCAACAGCGGCCCTATGGCCCCGTAGGCGCTGGCCCCGCTCCCCCTGGCGACCACCACGTTGAAGAGTAGGTTGAGGACGCCGGTCGCGCCCCCGGCCGCCACCAGCAGCACCCCGGCGTGTGCGGCCTGCCTCACCTCACCGCGGCGCGGCTTCACCTCTGCTGCCAAGTCAATCTCCACCCAGAGGAGCAGGCAGCTCATCGATCAGGTGGGCCAGCCCGGCTGCCTCCGGCCGGTCGTACCAGTGGAGGAGCCGCAGCCGGTAGAAGATGGCGGCGGTGTCCCAGAGCACCTGGAAGACCGCCCTGGGGCTCGTGGTGCTGTGGAACCTGTAGTCGATCCGCACCGGCGCCTCGATGATCCGCCCGTACCCGAAGTGGCGAGCCAGCACCAAGAGCTCCAGATCGAAGGCGAACTGCTTCACCAGCGCTGCGTCCACCACCCTCTCCGCCACCTCTTTGCGGAACATCTTGAGCCCGGTCTGGGTGTCCCGCACCTTCACCCGGAAGAGCGCCCGCACCAGGAGCTGGTAGGCGAGGGACTGCACCCGTCGCGGCCACGGGTACCTCACCTGGCTCAGCGGGTGGCGCTTGCTGCCCACCACCACGTCGGCCGAGTAGAGGTCCAGGAGGCGAGCCATCCGCCCGATCTCCTCCGGGGAGACCTCCATGTCCGAGTCTATGAAGGTCACCAGCCGTCCCCTGGCCTGAGAGATCCCATAGCGGAGGGCGAAGCCCTTTCCCCGATTGCGGGAGTAGCCGAGAGTGACCACATTGGGGAGGTGGACGGCTCGAGCTGCCGCGAATGTGTCGAAATCCCCGTCCGCCACCACCAGGATCTCGAACGAGATGCCGGTCTCCTCCAGGGCCGAGGTGAGCTGATTAAGGTTGGCGCCGATCGAATCCGCCTCGTGATAGGTCGGCACGACGACGCTCATCTCCGGGACACGCTCGGCTCCGGCCCCCTCCACCTCTGGGGTGGGGGAGCGGTCACTCACGCCGGCGGGCCCCGGGTTGTGCCCTGCCCCAGGGAGGCCAGGGGGTTGTGGTGGGTCCATTGAAGGTGGCGCGAGCGTCGACGCTGTGCCCTCCCGGAAGTGGGGCGCCCGGACCGCAAGCGGTGTGGTCTCCCACGCCGGGTGGCGAGGGTGAAAAGGCCCGGGGTGCGGCAAACCGAGCTGCGATACCTGGCAACCAGCCTCCGCCAGGGAGGCTCCGGGCGCAGTGCGGTGACGTAATGGGCGGCTGCCCCAATCCATGCCGCTGCCCCTCACCGTGCATGACGGAATCCTCCCCATGCCGATGCTGGACCAGGCTCGAAACCCGAACTCAGCCCCACTTGAATGCGTCACTCGGGAGTATCGGACCCACCTCTGGCGAAGTCAACCCCGGGGGCCCAAGGTATACGGGATTGTCACCCCCGAGGAGTCCACTCGAGCCGGCAGCGGGCTGGGATTAGGTACTGGTGGCGGGCTCCCTCAGCCCTGGGCCACCACCAGGCCGGGGAGCCTGCCGCTGCGCACCGCAAAGCCGCAGCCGAGCAGGGCACTGGCCACCTCCTGGCCACCGGGGGCGGGCTCCACGATCACCCAGTGGAAGCCCAACCGCCGGATCCCCCGCGCCAGGGCGCAATCGGGGGCTAGGGGGTGGAGCGCCAGCTGCGTCAGATCACCCGGTGTTTGGGCCTCGGTCACCGCCCCTGGGATCTGGAGGTCGTTGGGCGAGGTGAGATGACCCGGGAAGAAGACGGTGGCGGGGTTGGCCGTCAGCAGGTTGCCGGTGAAGGGGAGCTCCTCGTAGAGGGTCCAGGGCAGCACCAGGATCGGAGCGCCGGCGGGGACGTGGTGCTCCATGTAGGTCGCCGCCTGACTCCAGCCGGTGGGGTATTGCGCGGGGCGCACCGTGGCCGGGAGCTCCCGGAGCACCCCTGCCCCGGCGGGCAGGAGGGTGGCCGCCACCATGATCAGCGCCAGCCCCCGGGCCAAGCCGGCCCGCCCAGGCGACCGTGCCAGACGGTCCACCGCTGCCGCCCCGAGGACCACCAGCGCCACCAGCCAGAGCCCGCTCCACTTCTCCGGCTCACGGTAGGCCCCCACCAGGGGGAGGCGCTGCATCAGCCAGAGGAAGGCCCCCTGGCCCGGGCCCGTGGCGGTGCTGGCGGCCACCAGGAGTCCCAACAGACCGGTGCCCAAGAGCCACGCCCTCTCCCGCGCCAGCCAAGCCCCGGCAATCGCAAGCGCGGTGAGGGCCAACGAGGCCAGCGGCCACCATGCAGCCCCGGCGTTCACCATCGGGATCCTCCCCAACCGCTCAGCCCAGAAGCCGTACAGCCCGAGAAGGTTCACCCACAGGCCGTAGAGGGGGCTTGGGGTGGAGCGGAACTCCACGAGATCGGCGCGGGAGAAGTGCTGCACGGAGTAATAGGTGCTGCCGGGACCAAGAAAGAACGGCGGCAGAGCGTACGAGAGCGCCGCCAGCAGCAGCGCGAAGCTGCCAAGGCTCCAGACGAGGAGCCCAGGCTCCCGCCAGGCCCTTCGCCAGATGAGGCTGGCGAGCGCCAGCACCAGGATCGGCCCAACAGTGTGCTGGTCCAGCACCACCGCCAGCCACCCCGCGCCCGCGGTGAGGAGGAGGCGCGAGGGCCGTTGGCCCTCCTGGAGAAACTCCCAGGCGGCCAGCCAGAGGAAGATAGCCCCCACCCCGGCCGCCACCCCGAACTCCCCCTCGACCACGCGGTCGTAGACGAAGGGGTTGAGGATCCCCAGCAGCCCGGCCGGCACCTGGGCCAGCCAGGTGAGGCGGCGCAGCAGGACCATGGGTCCGAAGCCGCAGAGGAAGAGGCTGAGGCCCAGGAAGAGGCGCCCGGACCAGTAGCCCCCCAGGAGGTGGGCGACCAGCGTCAGCGGGGCGCCCGCCCCCGCGAGGTCGAGCGGCATCCGCGGCCCGAAGATGGCGTCGATCTGGAGCACGTACCCGGGGCCAGCGAGGGAGTGCAGGCACCAGAGGGTGAGCGCCAGCGGCAGGAGGACCGCCCGGGCCCAGGCGGCGAGGTGCTCCCAACGGGCCGGCACCCGGCCTGATGGCGCCGGCAGCGTCCCGGCGGTGGCCGTCATCCTGTCATGGTCGGCCAGCGGTGCGGCGGCGGCCGGTCCATGGGCCGATTGTGGTGAAGCCGCCCCGCCGGCTCAAGGCGCCGGCGGCCGCGAGGTGGAGCAAGGCGAACCTTCGCCGTATTCGGACTGGGCCGGCAGGGCACCTGGCCCCCAGCGCCCCGACGAGCGGAATCGCCACCGGGCACACGAAGCTCCAGGGGCTGGGACCCCTCCGTGGCGCTGCCGTCGTCAGGGACTCACCGTCTCGGGCTGCGACCGCTTGGAGCCGCTCCCGGCTCCGGACCTCCCTGGACGCCGGCCCGGGCTGCCCCGGTGCCCGGAATCAGGAGTACCAGCCCTCCACGTCGATGACCACGTCCACGCTGCCGGCGCTGTTGTAGAACGACACCTGGCCGGTGGGGCTCAGGCCCACCACCACCAGGTTGGGCTGGGTCTGTCCGGCCACCCAGTTGACGTCCGAGATGAACGGTCGGGAGGAAGAGGTGGGCCAGACCGTGAGG